>CAYSZI010000046.1:0-3643 GCA_964435545.1 uncultured Candidatus Saccharibacteria bacterium
GAAGTCCACATTGTGAAAGGTTGAGTGTTGGTCCAACAACGATAACTGAACGTCCTGAATAGTCCACACGTTTTCCAAGCAAGTTTTGACGGAACAAACCTTGTTTTGATTTCAAGTTGTCAGCAAGAGATTTCAAAGCACGACGTTGTGCTTGGTTCATTGCAACAGAATCATTTTGGCGTGCGATTGAGTTATCGATAAGTGCATCAACAGCTTCTTGCAAAATACGCTTTTCGTTTCGAAGAATAACGTCTGGAGCACCGATTTCTTTAAGTTTTCGCAAACGATTGTTTCGGTTTATCACACGACGGTAAAGGTCGTTGATATCTGAAGTTGCATGACGTCCTCCATCGAGCGCAACCATTGGGCGAAGTGCTGGTGGAATAACTGGAATAACAGTAAGGAACATCCATTCTGGACGAATTCCTGATGTAATCATTGAACGAATAAGAGAAAGACGCTTTTCGAGTTTTTCTTTTTCGATTGCACTTGCTTTCTCACTTGCACCTTCTGAAATTTCACGCAATTTTTCTAAATCAAGATTTTTCAAAATTGCATAGATTGCTTCTGCTCCGATTGATGCCTCAAAACATGTTCCATATTTCAAACTATAACGATGATATACAATTTCACTTAAAACTTTTCCTTCATAAATATCAGCGATTTCACGCTTTGTAGTCATGAGAAGTTCTTTAAGTTTTGTTTTTGTATCTTCGTCTGCAGAAGATTTTACTTTTGTTTTGTATTCGTTCTCAAGATTTTTTATAAGCTTATCTTTTTCTTCTTGATAAACTTTCATCACAATATATCCAGCAAAGTAAATAACTTTTTCAAGATCTGTTGTTGTGATATTTAGGAGTGTAGACATTCGAGATGGAACTCCACGCAAAAACCAAATATGTGCAACAGGTGTTGAAAGCTCAATATGTCCTACGCGTTCACGGCGAACAATAGAGCGAGTAACTTCAACTCCACATTTTTCACATACGATATCCTTATATCGAATTCTTCGATATTTTCCACAGTAACATTCATAGTCTTTTTCTGGGCCAAAGATGCGTTCGTCAAAAAGACCTCCGCGCTCAGAACGTCCTGTACGGTAGTTTATTGTTTCTGGTTTTGTGATTTCACCATACGACCAATCGCGAATGCGATCGGGGCTTGCGAGTTTGAGTGTGATTGAATCAAATCCAGAATTTGTGTCGATTGTTTTCATAATTTTTATGATAAGTGATTAATTATTAAATAAAATTTTAATTATTCACTATCTTTATCTTCAACTTTTAATTCCTTTCGACCATGGTTTGTTTTTGTGAGTTCAACATCAAGAGCAAGACCGCGGAGATAATTTAACATAACTCCAAATGATGCTGGTGTGTTTGGTGATTGAATTTCTTCACCTTTAATTATCGAATCAAAAGCTTGTGAACGTCCTACGATATCATCAGATTTTATAGTGAGCATTTCGCGAAGTGTATGTGATGCGCCGTAACCTTCGAGAGCCCACACTTCCATTTCTCCAAATCTTTGTCCTCCACCTTGAGCTTTACCTCCGAGTGGTTGTTGTGTAATGAGAGAGTAAGGACCAATAGAACGCATGTGAATCTTGTCTTCCACCATGTGGTGCAGTTTGAGCATGTACATTATTCCAACAGCGATATCTTGTTCAAATGGTTCGCCTGTGCGTCCATCAAAAAGTTTGATACATCCGTTTGAAGGATATCCAGCCTTTGTAAGTTCTTCACGAATTTCTGTGTCTTTTGCACCTGAGAATGGTGGCACGATTGCTTGATAACCAAGCGCTCCTGCTGCAAGACCCAAATGCATTTCAAGAATTTGTCCAAGGTTCATACGAGATGGCACACCGAGTGGAGTAAGAATTACATCAACAGGAGTTCCGTCTGCCATGTATGGCATTTCTTCTTGTGGAAGAATTGTTGAAATAACTCCTTTGTTTCCGTGACGTCCAGCGAGTTTATCTCCCACAGACACGTTACGAAGTTGAGCAACTTCAATAACAACTTTTTTGATAATTCCACTTTCGAGTTGGTGACCTTCTGAACGAGAAAAGATTTTTACACCAATGATGCGTCCACGCTTTCCGTGTTCAAGACGAAGTGATGTGTCTTTAACATCGCGAGCTTTTTCGGCAAAGATCGAACGGAGCAAACGCTCTTCTGGAGTAAGTTCTGTCTCACCTTTTGGTGTAATTTTTCCAACAAGAATATCGTTTTCACGAATTTCTGCACCAACGCGAATAATTCCTTCTTCATCCAAATCTTTAAGTTTTGCTTCACCAACATTTGGAATATCGCGAGTTGTAATTTCGGGTCCGAGTTTTGTATCACGAACGATACAAATAAATTCTTCAACGTGAATTGATGTAAATACTGAATCTTTTACGAGACGATCAGAAAGAATAATCGCGTCTTCGTAGTTGTTTCCACTCCACACCATGAATGCTACCATCACGTTTTGTCCGAGTGCGATTTGTCCGCGGTCAGATGATGACATATCGGCAAGCAATCCATTTTTCTTTACTTCATCTCCCACAGAAACAACTGGTCTTTGATGAAATGCAGTAAAGTTGTTTGTACGAGAAAAGTTTATGAGAGGATATTCTTTTGAACCATTTTTACCTTTTACAACAACATGTTTTGCGTCAACAGCAGTAACTGTTCCTGCTTCTTCAGCAAGTACAAGACGTCCAGAATATGGTGCTGCAAATTCTTCAATACCTGTTGCGACAAGCGGTGCATTTGGCACGAGACAAGGAGTAGCTTGTTTCATCATGTTACTTCCCATCAGTGCTCTGTTTGCTTCGTTGTGTTCAAGGAAAGGAACCATCGCAGTTGCGATAGAAAATGCTTGGTATGGAGCAACGTCAATAAAGTCTACTTGTTCTGCTTCCACAAGTCCTGGCTCTGTTTTAACACGAGCCTCAACCATTTCTTCAACAATCATTCCTTTGTCATCGACAGAAGTTCCAGCGTGAGCAATGTTGAATTTTTCTTCTTCGAGAGCGTTCAAATATACAACTTCATCTGTAACTTTTCCTTTCTTAACTTTTACGTAAGGAGTTTCAATAATTCCAAAATCATTTACGCGGGCGTAGATTGAAAGGTGAAGAATAAGACCGATGTTTGGACCTTCAGGAGTATGAATTGGACAAACGCGTCCATAGTGAGATGTGTGCACGTCACGAACCTCAAGTCCGGCACGTTCACGAGTAAGACCTCCGGGTCCAAGAGCTGAAAGAATACGAATGTGTTCAACTTCCGCAAGAAGATTTTCTTGGTTCATGAATTGTGAAAGTTGGTTTGTTGTGAAAAATTCTTTTATGCGAGCTTGGAGTGGACGTTGATTGATGATTTGGATTGGCAATGCTGTTGCAGTATCAATTGTAGACATTCTATCTTGAACGTTACGCTTGATTTGAGTCATACCAACACGAATTTTTTGCGCAAGAAGTTCTCCAACATAACGTACGCGACGTTGTGCCAAGTGGTCGATATCATCGGCCTTTGCGTTTGGAGTTTCAGACAATTCAATAATATGTTTGATTGTTTTTATTACATCGTCTTTGTTGATTACGCGACGAGCAAGTTCTTTTTCGTCCATCGAAAGATCAAAACGCTTGTTG
>CAYSZI010000046.1:3653-6749 GCA_964435545.1 uncultured Candidatus Saccharibacteria bacterium
ACGAAAACGTCCAACTGGTGAAAGATCATAACGGTCAGTCGAAAAGAGCGCAGTGATAAATTCACGCGCGTTTTCAGCTGTAGCAAGATCTCCATCACGAAGACGCTTGTACATTTCGATATTTGCTTCAGAAACATTTCGTGCTGTATCTTTTGCCAAACATTTTGCAATAACAGATGATACAGATGCGTTATCTTCAAAAGCTTTCTTTATTTCTTCGTCAGTCGCAAGACCGAAAACTCGAAGGAGTGAAGTTACAGGAAATTTTCGTTTCTTGTCGATACGTACATAAATAACACCATCGGCTTCTGCGTCGATTTCAATCCACACACCACGTGCTGGAATTATTTTTGCACCAAAGTATTTTTTACCCTTTAATTCATTTTCTGTGAAAAAGATACCAAAAGAACGCGCAAGCTGTGCAACTATTACACGCTCGACGCCGTTTATGATAAATGTTCCATGATTTGTCATCATTGGAAGATCAGAAAGAAAAATTTCTTGTTCTTTTGATGAACCAGTGATTTTGTTAGTCAAACGAACTTGAACCTTTAGTTGAGCTTCATAAGAAAGTTTGTTTTCTTTCGCATGAAATTCATCGCATTTTGGTTCTCCAAGTGAGAAACCAGTAAACTCTAATTGAAACTTTTTTCCCGAATAATCTGGGATTGGTGAGAATTCTTTAAAAACTTCTCCCAAACCTTTACTTACCAATTCTTTGAACGAATGCATCTGCATTTCAAGCAGATCAGGAAACTCTACACGCGGAGCCTTGTATTTTGAAAAATACTTTTTTGGGCGCGCGCCAATCATGTTTTTCGACATAGACTATTATTTTTTTGCAAACACAAGCAAAAATGAACAAAACAAATCTCTCCTTCGATGGAAGTTTGTTTTATTCGTTATTAACTCGATGTTTGTAAATGACGTGGAGCGTCATTTTTAGCTGCTAAAGGCATCAAATTGCAACTAAAACTCAATCATCCGATGCAAATAACAGTATACTTATTTTTTCGGATTTGGCAAGTGGAAAACCCCCTTGATTAATTAACCCCAATCTGGTAGCAGGTTTAATCGTAAAACAGTTAAATTTTCAAAAAAATAACCTCTACACAAGACAAGCTCATGTAAAGGTTACTATATTAATGTAAGAACTTTATATTTTATACATCACATCTTCGACGTATATATTTCCCAACCGGAAAGACGAAACCAAATTCTCTCGCTCTGAACGCAAGAAATTTTTTAAATCGGTTTCAGCTTTTATTGTGCGGGTTTTAAAAATTCCATCTAATATTTTTTCGATTAAATACTGTGTAAATTTATCCCCCTGCTCCTCAAAAAATTTTTGCGGACTTAATTCGCTTAATGCTTTAGACTTTCCGTGGCTGGTAAACTTAACTACAAAACCAACCATTAAGCTTCTCAGAATTAGAGAAAAGACATAATTTGCGTCGTTTGGTTGATACGCCAATGAATCACCAGGAGTTAAATCTAATATTTTATTTATGCTCTCAAGAACCAAGTCAACGTAATCCATCTCTGCACAAATACGCATTTTCCAGTTTTGTACCTCAACCTTTAAGCCGATGTCTTCGTTTTCTCTTTGTATCTCAATCGCTCTAACAATAGAGAGAGCGTCGGTCCATCTTTTTTGATCCATCAAACTCCAAAGTTTGGTTTCCATACCATAACTCTGAGAAATATACGCTTCCATTCCTTTCCGTGAATCGCGAATATCTTTTTCGACATCATATTCAAAATTTGCCTTTTTCGCTATTTTTCTTTTTGTCTTTTCAGTCGCAGTTAATATTTCCTGAATAAAAAGCCAATGAAATCTAGTAGGCTCACTATGAAAACGAGGCGCAAGATTTGTAAGTGCCAACGAAAAATGATTAACTGTTTCATTCATTAATTCTGAAATAAACAAATTCATTTCGCTCTCGAGACCCTTCGGAAAATTTTCGGTCATTTCTTTTACCAATGTTGTGGTAAAAACTGTTTTAATTGAATCAATCAAATCCATTGAAAGTTCAATTGTCTTTTCGGTCGTAATCGCCGAAACACTATTTGCATTTTGCTGCATTTTTATCAAATTTTTAAGGTTAGCAATAATTATTTGCTCTAAATGTCTCTTATTCAATAGACACTTAAAGCAAACAATTATCATCAACAAGTTTTTTTCATACTAAAACATTTTTGTGTTTTAGTCAAACCAACCATAGTATAATCCAAAGAATTAGCTTATATTATCCTGGTAGCAATTTTCACAGTAAATCACCTCTTTTCGGTCTGGTGAATAACTAGTCTCAAATTCATTTTCGCATCCTTTATTCATACATTTGCGACACCAGAGTTTAATTGGATTCAATTTTTCCATACGCCTAAAAAACCGGCAATTTGGACAAGCCCTAGGTATTGGAATATTGAACATTTTATAAAAATCAAACTCTTCTCTGTTTACACGAAACACTCCGACACAACGATGTTTACATGTTTTTAAATGTTCACATTCCAAAACTTTTCCAACAATACTGTCGGAACAATCTAAAATTTTTTCTGGTATATCCGTGCATTTAATATCGACTAAATATTTTTTTGATTCTGATTCAATAGAGCTCTCTGTTTTACCAATCTCTTCTTTAAAATAATCTTGTGCGGAAGAATCGTAATAAGAAAAAGGAGAAAACTCAAGAGGAAAATATTCACCGTATTTATATTCAAAACCGTCAGATGAAATATATGCATTAGTATTCATATGTTCAATAATCTTTTCCTTTAAAAGAAAATATTCTTCCTTAGAAAACTGTTTATTAAAAATGCAGTAATTTGCCTTTTTCAAACCAACACACCCAAAACAATTTGACGACGAATGACAGTCGATACAATATTCCAAATCGTATGATACTGACCAACACTCAAAACAAAATTTTAGATTTTGAGAATTATCGCCGCAATTAACAGACTCGTATATCAACTCCGATTTTATACCCCAACTTGTAAAATCATACGCGTCTTTTGAATGTCTTATAAAAGAAGAGTATTTTGCATTATAAACATTGTGAATCTCAAATGAATTTAAAACATTATTACAGG
>CAYSZI010000047.1:0-6677 GCA_964435545.1 uncultured Candidatus Saccharibacteria bacterium
TAAAATCATATGCTGTTTTATCTGCGATGAATATGAATGATTTGAGGGGGGCGAAAACAACACTAGCATTCGCCGAATTCACGCTTCCAGAATTTGCGGTCGCACTCGTTGCTAAAATTCCAAAAGTTGTTGTCGTTCCTCCGCTTGTTGAAATAATTGTTGCAGGAATACCTGAGTGAGTATCCGATGTACCTGAAGGTGCAAGAGAAGTTGGACTACAATTTGCAGTTGTCGTTCCAGAAGAAAAACTAGATGGAGGGGTAATTCCGCAAAATGTTGCACCTGAAGTTGCGTAGATTTGGATTGAACTTATATTAGAAACCGTCGTTGGACCACTGAAAGTACTCGTGCTCGTTGTATTACCTCCTGTGTTTGTTGGAAATGATGTTGCCAAATCTTGGTCTGTTGAAGTTGAATATGAAGAACATGGCGATGGAGAACATGGAAGCGTCGAAGTAACAGTTGAAACACCATCCCAAGTTCCATTGCTCAAAACTTTCAAAGTATAAATTTTGTGATTTATAAAATTGTTTACAATTTTTCTTGTTCCGCCGTTCACAGTCCAACTCAACTTAACATTGTTGTTGGAAGAAGAAATTTGATCACAACCAATCAAACTCGTAAGTCCTGAAGTTGTTGTTGCGGTACATCCTGTTGGAGTAAGTGAAGATGAAGTTGCAACAGCAAAAGCTGTAATTGTTGGAAATGTTTCGATGGTTGTACTTGCGCCACCAGAAAGTGTTAGGGTTGTTGATGCTGTGTATGCTTGGTATGTAATCGCTGGAGCTGGGAAGAAAATATTTTTTATAAAATCTGAAAGTGTTGTCGATGCAGTTCCCAAAGCTGTTGTTGTAGAAATATTTCCAAAGGCGCGAGTGATTGGTTGTCCGGCGTAAGAAAAAACCCCGCCGTTTTGATCAATCCAGATTGTTGCCGATCCGTCACTACTTAAAATTTTTCCAGAGTTTGAAGTTGTAGCTGTTGGATAAACTTGAACAAAACAGTTTGGAGTTCCAGGTGCACATGTTGGATCGATGACTGAGTTTGGAGCCATTGGACTGTCGGTTGCAAACAATCGGAAGTATCCGCCATACCAAATCGAAATGATCAAAACAATAGCTGGAAATATGTAAAATTTCCATGGTTTTTTTGTAGTGTTTTTCTGAGTTTTTAGAAGAAGATTTGAAGAGTTTTCAGGAGAATTTTGTGGTTGAATTTGTGTGTTTTTGTCCATTTTTTTTGACTTAAAATACCAGAGTGTCAAGTCGTCCAAAAAAGAAATTCAGAATTGCTCAAGTACCCTTATATTATAAGGCAAAATCAATATTCGTGCTTTAAAAAAACAAATTTTAGCGTGGCGTAAAACCCTTATTTTTCAACGTATTATTTATGTTATCCACAATAGTATATGTTTCCGCATCAGTTAGCGTTTTATTTTGTGCTTGAAATACAAGGCGGAATGCAAAAGATGTTTTTCCATCTTTGCTAAATTTATCAAAAAGTCGTGGAGGTCGCGCGAGCAAATCTTTTCCGTGTTCAAAAAAAATATCTAAAATTATTTTTGGATCTGTATTTTCTGGAACCCAAACTGCGACGTCGCGTGCGATAAATGGGAAAAGTGACCACGCAGAAAAACGCTCGTTTTTTGTAAAATATTTTGCGTTAAAATTATTTATAAATTTTGTGTTTTCATTTTCTTTTGGTAAAATTAAAAATTGAGCCAAATTTTTTTCGTCCGAAATTTTTTCGGCAAAATCTTTCACCAAAAATTCTTTTACACCTTTTTTGTCGGCAATCACAATTTTTGTTTCTTCAACACCAAGTTTTGGAAAAACATTTCCGATTTCGAAAATTTTTATTTCATCCAAACCCAAAATTGGCGCGTTCAGACGATTTAATTCGTAAGATTTTTTCATTTCATCGCTCAAATTTGTTCGCAAAAACTTTTCTCCGGATGCTCCGTATGCGACTTCCACCTTTCCAGTTTTTGCAAAAGTGTAATTCATGACTTCCGAATATCCATTTTCAAGTAAAATTTTTCGTGAAAGCACAATTTTTTCATGCAAAACGTTTGGTTTTACATCAAAATTAATTCTGGGGATAACTGGCGTGAGCATATCATACCCAATTACCCTTCCAAATTCTTCTGCAACGTCGCTAATCGAGCTCAAATCGAGTCTCATTGCCGGAATTTCTATGTGGAAAACTTCCCTATCTTTCTCGAATTTATAAGCATAATTTTGTAAAATTTGCGAAATTTCCATGTCTATGATTTGAGAACCGAGTAAATTATTGATTTGCTTTGTAGTAAACAAGATTTTTCGCAATTTTTCGGGCGGTTTTTGCTCAAAGTTGACAATATTTTCAAATTTGCTATCTGGACACATGTCAAAAATAAGTGCAGACAATTCTGTCATCGCAAAATCGCACAAAGTTGGCGACAAATCGTTTTCAAAACGTTTTGCGGAGTCGGTTAAAATTCCGAGCCTTCGCGCAGTTTTTCGCGTAGATGTTGGTTCAAAATTTGCAACTTCTAAAATAATTTCGGTTGTATTTTCATCCACTTCGGCTTCTGTACCGCCTTTTACACCCGCGAGAGCGAGTATTTTTTCTCCGTCAGTAATCAAAGTGTCATCTTTTTTCAATTCTTTTTCCATTCCGCCAAGCAGTTTTATTTTCTCTCCATTTGTTGCCTTTCGAACAGAAATTTTTGATTTCATTTTATTCAAATCAAAAACATGTGTTGGTTGTCCGCAATCGTACATAACAATATTTGTCGCGTCGACAATATTGTTGATACTTCGCTGACCAATACTCTCCAAATACTTCACAACCCACTCTGGAGACTTTTCTACCTTGATATTTCGTATAATTCTGCCCGTATAGCGTCTACAATCCTCTGTATTAGATTCGATTTGTAGTTTCGTATCAGATGATTCTAGAATTTTATACATCGATGTTACGTCTTTAAACTCCAATGCGAGTTGTCCGGCAAGTTCGCGCGCAATTCCTTGATGTGAAAGCAAATCATGCGCACGGTTTGGCAAAATATTTAAATCAAAAATCGTATCACCGTTTTGTATTTTTTCTACTGATTCAACTTCACACAAATGGTATGTAAAAACATCGGCAAGCTTTTCCGCTTCCGGTAATTTTGGCACATATGATTTTAGCCAGTTGTAAGAAATTAACATAATATTTAAAATTTAGAATTGATTGAGTCGCAAATCGCCTTGATGAAAATGTCTGATATCGCTTATTCCCCATTTGACCATTGGAATTCTTTCAAGTCCGACACCAAAAGCAAAACCTTGTACTTTTTCTGGATCAAATCCAGCATTTCGCAAAACATTTGCGTGTATCATTCCTGCGCCACCCATTTCAAGCCATCTGCCTTTGAATTTTGCGTGTACTTCGATACCAGGCTCAACGAAAGGAAAAAAACTTGGGCGAATTTCTACTTCTGAATCTTCTCCGAGCATTTTTTTAAAAAAATGAAGAAGCACACCTTTTAAATGCGAAAGATTTATACCTTCTCCAATCATCGCACCATCAATCTGAAAAAATTGTGCCTCGTGTGTAGCATCTGTCGCCTCGTTTCGAAAAACTTTTCCGATTGAAATAAAAGCGGCGGGATAGCGATTGTCTTTTTTTGCTTTTTCCAAAGCTCGTGCGGTTGACGCAGTTACTTGAGTTCGCATAACAGGACGTGAACTTCGCTCGTCTGCGTGTGCCTTTGCGATTTCTTCTTCGGTTTGTTTAATCCAGAAAGTATCTTGCATATCGCGAGAAGGATGGTCTTTAGGCATGTTTAAAGCGTCAAAACAGTACCATTCCGTTTCCAATTCTGGACCTGAGGCAACTTCAAAGCCTAGCTCTGAAAACACGCTATAAGCCTCATTTTTGATTATAGAAAGTGGATGTTCGGTTCCGCGATTAAGATTGTCCATAAATATGATATTACAATAAAAAAATCAAAAAATCCATCATTTACCGATGATGGATTTTTTGATTAAAATTTAAAAACTCGTTATGAAGATACACTTTTTGCGGGTACTCACGGAGCGCGACGGCGCGAGTGTGAGCCAATTTTTTAGCAAAAAAATATGGCGGTACCCGAAAAAAGTCGTATCAAGTGACGGGTTTTTAAATTTATACAATTTACTGCGAACCGTATAATTCAACAATTTTTGCGCGAGTTACTGGACCAAATTTTCCGTTTGCGACAACCATATTTACAGCTGTTTGCCACTCGGTCAAAGCATCCTCGGTAATCTTACGAAAATATTTTGTCGCGCCGTATTTATTTAAAATCGCAGATAATTCTTTTGCTTTTGGACCCATATCTTGTGTTGCCAAAAACCACTGAAGAAGTTTTACCGCATTGTTTGTAGCACCGAGTTTAAGATTTATTTTAACTCTCATTATCGATTGTTCGGCCAAAGCAACATCACTCAAATCTGTTGAAACAACATCAGTCAAACTTGAATTTGAATTTGCAGAATTATCAGGACTCGAGTTTTGATTTGTACTTGTAGAATCAGTTGGAGCAGTTACATCCGTAGTACTTGAACTTGTTACATCCGGAACTGGAGCAGGATTTGATCCACCACTAAAACTTCCTCCACCGCCCCCACCTCCGCCTCCGCCGCCTGTTGGGTGTCCTCCGCCATGTCCTCCAGTACTTCCTCCGTCACTACTAACGTAGTTTATTGTATAAGTAAAAGTAGATGTTGCACTACCACCGTTTATATCACAAGCAATCGCATTTATTGTCTCCGAAAATGAAACAGGAACTGAAACCGAAATCGAGGTCGAAGTACCGTAGCCGGAATAATAAGCAAATGTTCCAGCCGTACAATCTGGAGAGGAACCATCTGTTGTGTAATTAATTTTTGCCAAGCTGTACGTATTTGTTGCACTAATTACCACATTTTGAGTACCAGTGTATGTGCCAGAGTCTGGAGATGCAATCGGGCTTGTAGATGTTCCATCGTCTACATGTAAACTAACAGTAGAATTATCAGAGCGATTTCCTAATGAGTCGATTACAAAAAAACGATAAAGGCCTGTTACAGTTGGAACGGTTATTGATGTAGACGTTGCACTTGCTGATGTCGTAGTCGAAGACGTTGCAAAAATAGTAGTATCTTGTGGCGCGATCCAGAATGTATCGGTTGATGTTGAAGTTGTTGGATCGATTACAACAGACTCTCCAGGATGTGCATAAATTATACCAAAAGGTGCCCACAATTTATTTCCAGGAATCGTTAAATTAAAAACATTATTTTGATTTATAGGTACAGCGACAGTCAATGTTGCAGTTGATGGATTTGAAACATTTCCAGCAGCATCTATTACAAACAAACTATATGTTCCAAGACTTGCAGGTGAAATAATCGAAGTTGAAGTACCGCTTGCAGAAGTCATTGTTGAAGTTGCAATAAAAATTGACGCGTCTGATGTTGCAGTACCAGATGGAGCAAACCAAAAAGTATCAGTTGAAGAAGAAGTCGTTGGATCAATAGTAATATTTGTACCACCAGCACGAACAGTTGTTGATGTTCCAAAAACACTATCTTGATTTGATGGTGGAGTATTATCAACAATCAAATTATGAGTAGACACACCCGAAACGTTTCCCGCCAAGTCAACAACATAAAGTTTGTATGTCCCAGAATGAGTAGGAGTGTTTAATGTTGAACTAGCACCATCTGTCATTGTCATAGTAGATCCTGGATTAAAAACTCCAGTGCCATTAGGAGCAAACCAAACTTCATCTGTTGATGTACCTCCAGAAGAAGTAGACGAAGCAATACTCACAGGTACACCACCTTTTTTATAAATATCTGAATTGTACATAAAAACCGAATCTTCGTTTCCTGGTCGAGTACGATCAATTACGATATTAAAAGTAGAAGTAGCAGAAAAAAGACCTCCGCTTAATTGTACACCCTCAATTAAATGAGGGGATTCTGCAAAATAATACGGTGTTGAAGTAGCTACATATAAACCATTTATATCAACACACTGGGATGGTGACCCAAAAACAGAACCATCACGATAAAATAAAACTTGATTCGCAGACGAATCACAAGAAGCATCAAAAGCTAGTAAGAGTCTTGATGTATATCCATCAGTGTTAGAAGGACCTGTATCATTTAGTACTCTATCATCTATAGATAGTTGCGGCATAGAAACCGGTGCAGCCAAAACATTTTTTGGGGCAAATAATTGACCAACGATCAAAACCACAAAGATAAACAGTGACGAAAACAAAAACTTTTTGTATTTAACCATAAATTTTAATTCTAAAATGTTTTATAAAATATATTCTAAAAATGAGTACAATCTCAACTATAAAATATTATATCAACTCAAAACATTTTTTACTTAAAAATATGGTGGATAACAATTATTTCAAAATGTTATTTTCAATAAAATCAGCAATTTCTAAAATAGATTTTTCTGCATCAATCACAATCACACCTTTTTGAATTAAATTTTCTTCGAAGTTTTTATAAATATTTAAAATATTTTCTCTTTCAAAAGATTCCTTTCCAAAAGAATTCTCTGTTCGTGAATCGATTCTATCCAAAAAAGTTTTTTCACTGCATTTCAAAAGAAAAACGTTATCAAAAAAGTCTAAATATTCGTCTTGGTTTGCCGTAACCCCA
>CAYSZI010000048.1:0-6668 GCA_964435545.1 uncultured Candidatus Saccharibacteria bacterium
AACCTATACAATGCCAGACACGTCTAGATACATAAAAGCTAAACTAAAAAGAAAAGATCAGGTTATCATACTCACAGGTTCAATGACTCCTATCACCGGATTTTCACCGTCTGACGCCCCTTTTAATTTAGGATATTCACTATCGTCATTAAATTCTTTAGAAAACGGAATCTATGTTTGCATGAATGGAAAAATATTCACCCCAGAAGAAGTTGTAAAAAGAGTATCAGAAGGACGCTTTGTTTCAATATTTTCTAAATAAAAAACACCTCACTTGAGGTGTTTTTTATTTGCGCAATTTAGGAAATAAGATCCTTAATTTTATTAATCAAATTATTCATTGCAATACCCCTATGAGATAAATTATTTTTTTCTTCGAGGGTTAAGTCCATCATTCTTTTATCACAATCATCGATTTTTACACAGATGTCAAAGTGGTCAATATTTTTTTCTTCGGGGCGTGCTTTTACAATGGTTCCATGTATCAAACCAAGAAATACAAAATAATCATTTTCTGAAAAACGCAATCCAAGCCTACAAGCAGCCTGAATTTTTTCACCAGTATATCTCTCCCCAACCTCATATTGAGAAATATGATGAAAAAAATCTTTTGCATAAGGTCCGGGAAAACCATTTAACATATCAAAATGAAAAGACACATCGTCCACAAGTACTGGCATTTTAAATTCTTGAAATGCCGCGTTTAATTTATGATTTATAATCTCGTCTGGAGTACCTTGAATTTCATGATAGTTTGAAAAATCTCTTTGTTCACATTCAAAAAAATCTGAAAGCTTCGAGGATAATTCTCGAAACTTCATAGGATTACCAGTAACAATTGCCAATTTATTTTTTTGCATAATTTTATAA
Source organism: uncultured Candidatus Saccharibacteria bacterium (assembly GCA_964435545.1). GTDB lineage: Bacteria > Patescibacteriota > Minisyncoccia > Phycocordibacterales > UBA9973 > CAITQP01. The sequence continues at coordinate 871 of CAYSZI010000048.1, forward strand.
ATATTCAATCTCAATACCCAATCTTTTTGCTTGCTCGTGTTCCCAACACGCACCATGTGAAGACTGCCAGTCTTTCATAAAATACATTTTCTTAACCAAACCGGATTCAAAAAGTGGTAAATAAAAGTCTGAAAGTAAAACTGTAGCATACTCACCTTTTGGCATTGCTATTTTTATTCTCTGCATTGGTTCTTCGAAAGGCATCTGGTCAAAAATATTTTTATTTTCGTTTTGCAATAAAATAATTGTTTCATTAAAAGCAATAAGATTTTCAATTAAATTTCCCTTTCCTCCTGTGCTTATTGGGCCACACACCTGAAAAACCGGTTGTGGCATTCGATTTAAAACACGAAAACCAACACTAAACATTTGTTTTACTGTTTCTGCTTTTTCGAGCTCGAGCAAATCTTCGCTTGTCCAATATTTCCTTGTTTGCTTATTTAATTCCATAAGTGTGTTTTACAATAAAATCTTCGTGCATAATAAGTGACATTTTTAGCGATTCTTCCGGCGTAGCCCAAGTAAATTCTTTGTGTTCTTCTTCTCTTAAAATTACATCTGGTTTATTTGGCAAAACGATTGAATATTTTGTATAAATAAATTTTTTGTTGTTTGGATGTATAACATAATAAACGCAAATATTTACTAAATCTCTGCGTTCAATTTTTACTCCTGTTTCTTCAAAAACTTCTCGAATGAGTGCACTTTCAAAATCGACATCATCGATTTCTACTTTTCCTCCAGGAGTTCCCCATCTGTCACCACCGTCTTTTTTGCTATCGCGAAGCAATAACAATATTTTTCCATCACACTCAAGAAAACACCCGACAACATGAATTGCTTTTTCAAAGTTTTTGGGTTTTTCTAAAAAAATCATAAAGTAAGTTTATTTTGAATTACAAAATTTTCTCGATATTACTTTTTTCGGGTACCGCCATATTTTTCTGCTGAAAAATTGGCTCACACTCGAACCGTCGTTCTCCGTGAGTACCCGCAAAAAAGTGTATCTGCGAAAAGTTTTATAATTCAAATTAAATATCAATATCTGCAGTATGTGCGTGAGTTTGAATGAAAGATTTGCGTGGAGCAACGTCTGAACCCATGAGCATATCAAATGTACGGTCTGCTTCTGCTGCGTCACCGATTTGAACTTGGCGCAAAACGCGTTTATTTGGATCCATTGTCGTTTCCCAAAGCTCTTCTGAATTCATTTCTCCAAGACCTTTGTATCGTTGAACATGCATTTTTGGAGTTTTTGCTTTTGCACCTTTTTCTGCAACTTCTTCTTTTTCTTCTTCACCTTCCTGTTCACCACCTCCATCTTCTTCGGCACGACGAATCATTTCATCCAAGTCTTCATCTTGCACACCCGTGATTTTGTGTTTTTCTTCATCGGTATATGCATAAAAAACTTCTTTGCCTTTTTTGATTTTATATAGTGGTGGTTGCGCAATATAAATATATCCTCCATCTAGAAGTGGTCGGAAATATCGATACATGAGTGTGAGAATGAGTGTACGAATGTGCGCTCCATCCACGTCGGCATCTGTTGCGATAATTATTTTGTGATAACGAAGTTTTGAAATATCAAATGTATCACCGATTGCAGTTCCCATAGCAACAACAAGGTTTCTGATTTGTTCTGATGCGAGCATTTTGTCTAGACGTGCACGTTCGATGTTTAGAATTTTTCCGCGGAGTGGAAGAATTGCTTGAGTGCGTCTGTCGCGTCCCATTTTTGCAGTACCTCCAGCCGAATCTCCCTCCACAATAAACACTTCAGCTTCTTCGGCAGATTTTGTTTGACAGTCTGCGAGTTTTCCAGGAAGAGTCATTCCTTCCATTGCACCCTTGCGAAGCACTGAATCTTTTGCGGCCTTTGCAGCTTTGCGAGCGCGGACTGCGAGAATAACTTTATTTACGATTGATTTTGCGTCATCTGGATGTTCTTCCAAAAACATTGCAAACGCTTCTCCAAAAACTGAAGCCACGGCACCTTGTGCTTCTGGTGAACCCAATTTTCCTTTTGTTTGTCCTTCAAATTGAATTTCGCGAAGTTTTACAGAAACAACAACAGTAAGACCTTCGAGAACATCATCACCTGTGAATGCACCATCTGCTTCTTTTACGTAATTTTCTTTTTTAGCGTAGTTGTTGAGAGTACGAGTAAGTGCAGTTTTGAAACCTGTGATATGTGTTCCGCCTTCTGGATTGTAAATGTTGTTTGCATACGCAACAATTTTTGAACCCATGTCGTCTGTATATTGCAAAGAAATTTCACAAAGAGTTTCGCCGTCTTCTTTTTCTACATAAAAAATATTATCGTGAATTGGTTTTTGACTTTGGTTGTAATATCGAACAAGAGAAACAAGTCCTCCTTCGAAATAGAAAGAATAATTTGGTAAATCTATACCCAAATCTGAAAACCAAAATGTCTCTTCTGGGTCAAATTTGCCTGCAAAATTTCTTGCATCAATAACGCGGATACGCAAACCTTTTACAAGATATGCTTGTCCTCGGAAATGACTGATTATTGTATCCAAAGAAAAAACTAATTCTTTAAAAATTTCAGTATCTGGTTTGAACATTACAATAGTACCGTGTCGTTTTGATGAACCAACTTTTTTTACAGAATTTTTCTTTTTTCCTTGAGAATATTCTTGCGTGTAAATTCCCCCATCTTTATGAACAACAACTTTTGTAAAAGATGAAAGTGCATTCACAACAGAAGCACCCACTCCGTGCAATCCTCCAGAATATTTATAATTTTCTCCGTCAAATTTTCCTCCAGCATGAAGAACCATCATAACAGTTTCGAGTGCAGAAACTTTTGTTTTTGGGTGTATGTCGACTGGGATTCCGCGTCCATTGTCTACAACGCGAACCATGTTGTCTGGCAAAAGAACAACTTCAATTTCATTACAAAATCCTCCCATCGCTTCGTCGCGTGAGTTATCGAATATTTCCCAAACCAAATGGTGAAGACCTTCAACACCAGTGCCTCCAATATACATTCCGGGTCGCTTTCGTACTGGCTCAAGACCTTCTAGAACAGAAATACTATCTGCTCCGTACGAACCTTTTCCCTCTTTTCCTCTTGTTTTTTCGTCTGACATGTTATTTCAAAAGCCCTTATAATATAAGGATTAAATTAAATTTTTACCAATAAGATTTTAGCATATTTTCAGCAAGAAAACGAGCCTTTTCACAAGACAATATTTGTTGTATTAAGGAGTTGTGGTTGTGCTATCTGAAGGGGCTGGAGTTGCTGGTATTGAAGTATCGGTTGTTGTAGATACTGTTGTGGTTGTGGATGTTTGAGGAGGAATTACTGGAACACCAAATGTGCTAATTACCGATGTAGAAGTACCCGTATCTGTGGTTGTTGAAGTCGAAGTTGATGTTGAAGTACTTGTTCCCCTACTTGAAGTTGAGGTTCCTGTATCGATAGTTATTGTTGATGTAGAAGTACCCGTATCTGTGGTTGTCGTTGTTGAAGTCGAGGTTGATGTTGAGGTACTTGTTCCCCCGCTTGAAGTTGAAGTTCCTGTATCGATTCCAATAACTGGACCAATAATCGCAGCTGAAACATTTGCTTGATTTAGCAATTGTTGCAACTGGACTTTTGTAACACAAACATCATCGAGACACAATTCTTTTGTTTGAACTTTATTTGCAAAAATTTCTTCGATTCCGTTTAGAGCATCTGCCAAATATTTTTTGATAAGCGAGGCAAGAGAATTATTTACGGTTGGATCAAGAGACATCAAAGGCTCAAGTTTCAAATCCATTTCTTGGATTGCTTTTACGATTGGAGCAACAAATCCTGCATAGTTAACTCCGAGATATCCATTTGCTGGATCTGCGATAGTTACAAATTCTGGGAAAACTTTTTGCACATCTTGCGCGATAAATCCGATATTTTGACTTCCGTTTGCGTCAGTCTTCCAATTGAATGTTACAGGACGAAGTTGATTTACTTTATCCAAAGTCGAAGACGCAAGTTCTACAATATTTGTTTTCAATCTTTCGTCGGAAGAACAATACAATGCACCTCCAGTAGTTATCGTTGTTCCTGAAGCAGAAGCTCCCGTTATTGTACAAGAATTTCCGCTTGCAGAGTGAACGGTCAAACTTCCGCTATCAACTCTTAGATCGCCGTTATAAATAGTAACTCGCCCTGAAGTTGCACTAGACGCTTCACTATTTATAACAAATCTTGTTCCAGAACCAGAAATTTCACCCATCTGGAAAAGATTATTATTTGAATCAATATTGAAATATTTATTTCCGTTAATATCTGAACTCGTAATAGAACCATCACCTGCAACATTAAACACGCTATTTCCAGAATTATTTAATGTAAACAAATTGTACGAATTATTTGGTCCACCTACACTGATAACCCAACTACTTCCAGAATCAAACCCTTCTTTAGAAAACCATTTAACCGATGGTCCATGTGTATATGGGCCACTAAGAGGGTAACCAATGTAAACATTGGTTGATGTTGAACTAGGAGAATCACCGTATTGAGTACCAGCAAAAGTACTTGATAAATTATACATAACAGGAATACTGGATGGTAAATATATAGAAGTTGCTGAAACAGAACTAGTACAAGTACTGCTGCGTGCATAAAGATGTTGTCCAGCAACAGCATGCCATCCTGTGGTCTGATACGTAAATATACCACCACCAGAATAGGTATTACTATATTGAACACAATGTGCTGATGTACTTGTTGAATCAGTAAAATTTGAACCAAATCCAGTTGTTCCTACTGAAGGAGCAAGGAAACCAGTAACAGATACTGTCATATTTCCCGCAACACTACCGGTATAACTACCATCGATAACATTAAATGGAACAGTACTTGAACTTAAACCGGTATTTAAATATGCTCCGGTTCCACTTGCCGCTTGTGAATATAAATTAAATGACTGCGCGTTTATACTTGCATTGTTTGCATCGATATTGAAAGTTGCTCCGTTGTAAACACCATCAACGTCACCCAAAGTATATGAGTGATTTTGACCATCAAGAGCAAGCATCGATCCACGTGCATTGTATGTCCAAGTCCAAGTATCACCCACACTGCGAGGGCGAGTGTTTGGAAGTGTAATAGTTACTCCGTGATTTAATGGTCCGGGAGTAGAAAAATAAGTATAAGAGGTTGTTGCAACAGTTACAGTACCATCTGTCCAAGTAAACGAATCCCAACCAAAACCAGCTTCGCCAGTTATTGTTGCCGTCGCACCTGAATATAACCCTATAATAGTTCCAGAAGTAAGACCGCTTGCATAAATAATATGTGTCATACTGACCAGTCCACCACCAATAGAACCGAGGAGTCCCGTTGAAGTACTTACACCATTACTAAAAGTAACAGGTTCGTTATATATAAAAGTACCTGTTGTAGTAGAGTAATTAAACTCTTCGTTGTTATCTGTTATAGTAACCGTATATCTCGTAATCGTTGAAGTTGAATCATAAGTACCACTGACAATAAGATCATTTCGAGGACTGCTTGCTGGAGTATAAACAATAGCACTCGAGGAAGCCAACGATGTTGCTCCAAAAATTTTGGTCATGTAATTTGCATCATCGATACTCAAATAATTTCCATTACTTGTAACACCACCTACGATATTTCCTGGACTTCCGAATGTGTACAATTGATTGTTTGCATCTGCAGAAACATATGAGTGTCCAAGAGAATCTGAAATTGTAAAATTGTTGTTTGCAGTAATTGAAACATCTTTATTTAAATCATCAATAAAAACTTCCCCTTTGAG
>CAYSZI010000049.1:0-6662 GCA_964435545.1 uncultured Candidatus Saccharibacteria bacterium
CCTTTAATTGTATTAACAAATTCAAAATGAGCTTCGTGTTTTGTATTCTTTGGAAGATCTTCAATTTCTTCAGCAGTCAAATGTTTGAGTGGACTCATCTTAATACGAACGTGTCCGTAGTTTCCACGACCTCCAGTTTGCTTGATGTACTTACCTTCAGCTTCAGATGGAGATGTAATTGTTTCGCGATACGCAACTTGTGGTTTACCAACATTTGCTTCAACAGTAAATTCACGCTTCATACGATCAACCATGATTTCAAGGTGAAGTTCTCCCATTCCACCAATAATTGTTTCTCCAGTTTCTTGGTCGGTTGTAACACGGAAAGTTGGGTCTTCTTGTGAAAGACGACTAAGTGCCATACCCATTTTTTCTTGGTCAGCTTTTGTTTTTGGTTCAATACGCATTGAGATAACTGGTTCTGGGAAGACAATCTTATCTAGAGCGATTGGGTTTTCTTCATCACAAAGAGTATCTGATGTAATAGTATCTTTGAGTCCAACAACAGCGGCAATTTCTCCAGCAAAAACCTTTTTTACTTCTTCACGATCGTTGGCATGCATACGAACAATACGTCCGATACGTTCTTTATTGCGAGTACGTGGATTGTAAACATATGATCCAGCTTGAAGAGTACCAGAATATACACGAATGAAAATAAGTTGTCCGACAAATGGGTCTGATGCAACCTTAAAAGCAAGGGCTGAGAATGGCTCTGAATCTGATGGTCCACGTTCAACAATTTCATCATTATCAGGATTTGTTCCACTTACAGCTTTGATATCAATAGGACTTGGAAGATAATCTACAACAGCATCAAGAACCAATTGAACTCCTCTGTTTTTCAAAGCACTTCCACAGAATACTGGGAAAATATTATTTTCAATAACAGCTTTACGAAGAACTTTTTTCAAAGTCGCAACGTCTGGGATTTTTCCATCAAGATATGCAGTCATCAAAGCATCATCATTTTCAACGATTTTTTCAATAAGTTCTGCATGGAATTTTTCTGCTTCAGCTTTGTATTCTTCTGGAATAGGTCCTCGTGTAACTACGATACCTTTATCTCCAGAAAATGATACTGCTTCCATTGTAAGCAAATCAATCATTCCATCATGATTTTCTTCAAGACCAATAGGAATTTGCATACGAACAGCATTTTTGTTTAAACGGTCAAGGATTGATGCAAAAGATTTTTCAAATGATGCACCAGTACGATCGAGTTTATTTATAAAACAAATACGTGGAACCTTTGCTTCGTCAGCATAGCGCCAGTTTGTTTCTGATTGAGGCTCTACTCCGGCAACTCCATCAAACACAACAACTGCTCCGTCGAGAACACGGAGTGAACGCTTCACTTCTACGGTAAAGTCGATGTGTCCAGGAGTATCAATGATGTTAAAACGAGTTTTTTTAGTTTTATCGATTTTGTCGACAACATAGGTCGGTGTCCAAAAACAAGTTGTCGCAGCCGCGGTAATTGTAATACCACGTTCGCGCTCTTGTTCCATCCAGTCCATGACGGCTTCCCCTTCGTGAACCTCTCCAATTTTGTGCGACACACCTGTATAAAACAACACGCGTTCTGTTGTTGTTGTTTTACCTGCATCAATGTGGGCAATAATTCCAAAATTTCGCACTTTTTCTAAGGGGTAATCTCTATCCATAAACTAAATGTATTAAATTAATGACTATTAAAAAAGGGAGACACCGAGTCTCACTAGTTTTCAAACTATACAAAATTTTCGTCTTTTTTGCAAATAAAGACACTAAAAAACCGAAAAAGCAAAAAACTCCCAAAGGGAGTTTTTTGCTTTTTCGGTTTAGACGGTTTTATTGATTCAAAACACTCAATGTCATTGGGCCAACACTACCTGTTGATTGAATGTCATTGTCTGTTTGGAATTTCTTGACTGCAGTCATTGTTGCAAGTCCATAAAAATCTCCGAGTTCTGAAACGTTTAGATATCCTTTTGTATAAAGAATCTTCTGGAGTTCAGATACGTCTTGTCCTGTCGAACCATATGATAAGTTTTGATTAAAGACATATTTTGATGATTGAGAATTTGAAAGAGTATCTGCTTGAGAATCATCAAATGCTCCGATTACTGAACCTCCAAGTGGTGATTTATTTCCATTTCCTCCACCTTGGTTATTTCCTGTATTTCCCCCATTTCCGTTATTTTCATCTGAACCAGTTCCTGTATTTCCACCGTTTCCGTTATCATTTTCTGAGGTAACTGGCATACTACCTAATTTTTTATTCAAAAGATCAACTGTTTTTGCATCAAGTTTTCCAGACATTGGCAATCGATTATCGTATTGGAATATTCTCAAAGAAGTTCTAAATGTATTGCTTCCAATATTCATTGAACTTGAATCCAAATAATTTAACGAAGTCAAAACTTTTTGAGCAAGAGCCATTGCGTTTGCTGGTGGCAATGCATTTCCTGTAACTACTGAAATTTTTTGGGCTGGAGAAACTGCTGATGAGCCAGCCATACTTGCTCGTCCTGTTGTAGTATTATTTCCTGAAACCTTAGGACAAGATGCTGTTTTAAATGTTGAATATGTATCTCCGTAAACAGAAACACCATTAGCATCTGTTGCTTTAGCTTTGTAATAATAAACAGAATTACATGTTAAATATGAAGCAGTTGCACTAAACAAACCAGGTTTTGACATTGGATTTTTGTCTGTAGGAGTTATTTCATGAGGATACAAATCTTTTCCAGAATTTGTTTCAGCACTTGTTCCATAAGCAAAACTGTATGTTACATTTTGAGAACCACCTGTTTGATCAAGGTATCCAAAAAGTAATGCACTGTCAGCTTTTATACTTCCTGCTTTCTCTGTTTTTACATGCATAGGTACAGGAGATACTGGCATTCCACCAAGTCTTGATCCAGAATTATTGTTTGTTGCAACACCTGTTGCACTTGTTGTTCCATTACCATTTGCTGTAACAGCTTGTGTGGTATTAGATGTTGAATTATTAGCAGCGGTCATTCCTGCTGCACTTACACCTGTTGTTCCAGTTGTTCCACCGGTTCCTCCACAAGCAAGAGTTTTAAACGAAGTCCACCAAACATTATCTTTTATAGTGCCAGCGGGGTTTGTTGCTGTTGCTTCAACGTAATATTTTGTATTACATGTAAGGCCTGTTAGGTGACGAGTATATTCCCCGTCTCCAAAACTACCAGTTTCTGAAGAAATTAACGTAAGAGACATTGGATCCAATCCGTACGCAACCCCTCTCATACTAGCGTTAGCCAACGAAGATGGTGTGTTATAAATTTTTGATAAAACATCAGCTGATGTTTGAGTTACATTTGAATAACTTTCTGTCATCAAATTTGGCATACAAATTATTGTTGTAGTCATATCAGCACCCGTCAAAGGAGTATCAAGTCCGTGTTTTGCAAAAGCTTGATAGTGATAAGTCTGACCACAAGCATCTGTATTTATTGTTTTTGTAAAACTTATAGGAGCTGATGCGGCAGAGGTTGGAGTAACATTGCCATACGATGCAGTTGTTCCATAATTAAAACCAACATCGTACGATCCACTTGTTGATGTTAAATTTAAATTACCAACAAACACTGCTTGTCCACCAAATGAACCCGTCGAAGCATTAGTTGTAACAGAATCAGCAGCATGAGCCTTTTGTAATGGAACTAAAACTAAAAACATAAAAACAAACAAACTAGAAACCAGATATTTTTTCATGATATATGAAATTTATAATTAATAATTAATAATTGATTAATAAATTATAACACATCACATTTTGCCTGTTGTTAATAACTCACACTGGGTATAAAAAAGAAAAATCCCGCAAGGCGGGATTTTTCTTTTTATTATTTTTTATTTATTGAGCAATGCTTTTGTAAGTGGTCCAACAACTCCTGTTTGAGTTATTCCGTTATCTTTTTGAAATTTCTTAACAGCTTTTGTCGTTGCGATTCCATAAAAATCACCAAGCTTAACATTTACCAAATAACCTTTTTCATTAAGAATTTTTTGAAGTTGTGCTACCTTTTCCCCTGTTGAACCATAAGAAAGGTTTGCATCTGTAGCAACTTGATTTGTTTTTTGGACACTTGAAGAAACTGGTGAGTTATCAATCATAGGATTATTTGTATTAATCGCCATACTCAATTGATTATCAACTTCTGGCTGAATTTGAATTTGAGAAACCTCAGGAGTAACTGCGTCTAAAACCAAACCACCCAAAGGTGTTGATGTTCCCATTGGTGCTATTGTTGGCACTACGGTTGTTGATGTTCCAGCAGGAGCTGTTGTAGGATCAATCGTCGTTCTCAAAGAACTGTCTATTTGTTTTTGAATAGTACTTGGATCAACAATTGGATTTAGTTTAACAGTGATAGATGAAACAGGTGTCGATGTCGCAGACAATCTTGCGGGGTTCATAGAACTTGGACTTACTGGATTAATAATTGTTTGATTCAAAAAAGCTGCGGGGATATTACCAAAACTGGAGGAACAAGGAAGTGTGCTAAATGTCACACCGTTTGAAGATGGTAAAAACGAGCCTGTATCTGTAAATGCTTTAAATGCGTATTGTGTTCCGCAAGCAAGATCTTTTACATCAAGAGAAAAGCTTCCTGTTTTTGACATAGTTCCAACATCTTTTTGTTTTGGATCATTACTGAATGAAAAACCAACTTTTGCGCTTTTTGCATTTCCCATAGAAGCCAAAGTTGCATTGAGTGTTGCACTATTTGTTGTAATATTTGTTACGTTTACAGCAGATACATTCACACCACAAGGAAGTGTTTGAAATGGTATTTTTTGACTATACACTCGTGGTGCAAAACCATTATCAACTCTTGCGACAAAACTATAACTCATTCCGCAATTAAGATTTGTAAGTGTCGCAGAAAAAGCTCCTGTTGTTGTAGCAGGACCAGCTTCAATCACGCCGACAGATGTATCAAATCCAACTTTTACATACCATTCTTGTGGACAGTTTTGTGCTGCAGGTGTATTTGCTGGTCCGCATTGCCCCTTACTTACGAGATTTCCATTTAGAGTTGCACTCGAACCTGTAATGTTCGTAGCATTAACTGTTGAAACAGCCATAGGAGAACATGGTGAAGTTAGAAATGCAGTATATTTTATATTAGAAACAATGTATTTGTTTGTACTTTCACCTGTATATTTGTAAGCGTATTGAGTACCACACTGAAGATTTGTGGCTTGGATTGAAGATGGTCCTATCTTTGATATAGAAGAAGGAGTATTTATTCGTACCATATTTGCTTGCGTCGGATTAATTACAGGAAAAACAAAAAGACTAAGATCAAACGATGACTGTCCACCCATTGAATCAACATTAAAATTTAAGGTTGCAGAATTTTGTGTGATATTACTTGGTGCAATCACAAAAGAAACAATCGCAGGTTGATTATTACTTGGCCTACATGGTTCTGTTGGAAATTTCATTAACGCACCATCTTTAACAGTAAAAAAAGAATTACCTGCCGAATTTATTGCAAATGGTTTAAAAACATACATTGCACCACACTGAACATTTGGAATTTGAGCAGAAAATAGTCCTGCTTTTGACATTGGTGTTGAAGTTATTATAGGAGAACTATTGTCAGGATATACAGGAGCAGGAGCATTATTAAGAAATGAAACATAAGAAAAACCTGTTGTAACCGAAGGTGCTCCACCTAAATCAACAAGGTTACCTTGAATAGTAACATTAGTACCCGCTGGAACAATTCCTGACGGTGAATATCCTGCTACTTGAACAACAGGAACAGTAACCGGAGCAACTTTTGCTGCTATTACCTTATCGCCTGAAACGAAAAGGAAAAATGCAACAACAAAAAAGAACGATAAATATTTCTTCATAAAAACTTTTATTTAAAAACAGTAATAAAAACGACTGAAAATATTATATCATTTTGGAAAAATAAGTTATTAACACAAAAAAAATCCGCGTGAGCGGATTTTTTTTGTGTTGAGTTTTGTTTTACCAAGCAAGGTGTGCGAACGCTTTGTTTGATTCTGCCATCTTTTTTGTATCGTCGCGTTTTTTGATTGCAATACCTTCGTTGTTGAATGCTTGCATCAATTCTTCTGCGAGCTTTTCTGCCATAGGCTTTCCTTTCTTACTGCGGGCTGCATCGATAATCCATCGGTAAGCAAGAGCTTGTCTTCGTTCTGGGCGAACTTCGCGAGGAACTTGGTAGTTTGCTCCCCCAACGCGTCTTGAGCGAACTTCGATTGCTGGTCCAACATTTTTTACAGCGGCATCAAAGACTTCAAGAGGATTTGGATTACTCAATTTTACCTTGATTATTTCAAAGGCTCCATAAACAATATTTCGAGCAGTGTCTTTTTTACCACTCTCCATGATGTTGTTTATGAATTTTTCCAACTTGTCAGAACCGTACATAATATCGGCTGTTGGAATATTTCGTTTTTTGACTGGTCTTCGCATTTTAGTAAATTATTTAAAAATTAATAGATTATTTCTTTGCTGCTGCTGCTTTTGGTCTCTTGTTTCCGTAACGTGAGCGAGCCTTGCGACGTTTTTCAACTCCTGATGTATCGAGACGTCCACGAACAATGTGATAACGAACTCCGATAAGGTCTTTAACACGACCTCCACGAAGCATTACAAC
>CAYSZI010000050.1:0-6565 GCA_964435545.1 uncultured Candidatus Saccharibacteria bacterium
CATGGATAGTGAAAACTTTAAAAAATTAATACAACAAATTGTTAACGGTTCAAGTGAATTAAAAAATAAATATACAACAGAAAAATCTGCCCTAGTAAATTTTGCATGTATTTTTTGTCAGTCGGATTCTGAATATAGTGTTTTTTTAAAATTAGCCAAAGATTTAGGCGAGATTATTCAAAATACACCAACAGGTCCGCTTTTTAAAATTACACCAATCCAAACTGTTTCTGGAGATTTGATTCTTCTTAAGATTCGAATTCCTGATAGTACACGAAAAGAGAGAGGCGATGCTGATTTTACAGTTTCTGATTATGTCTCGTTCAAGAAAAATTATTTGAAGAAAGAATATTTTAGTCTTATTGAGCGAGAAAATTTTGAAATGATTGAATTATATGACAAGAATATAAATTACAGAGCTTATTTTTCGTACCCTACGTTAATAGAACAATTAAAATTAAAATAAACTTATGACTAGAAAAATTATACTGGCTTCAACTTCGCCGCGACGGAAAATATTGCTCGAAAAGACTGGTTTAGAATTTGAAATATGTCCGAGTAACTACGAAGAAGATATGACGCTTCCGATGCCACCAGCAGAGTTGGTAAAATTTCTTTCGAAAGGAAAGGCGGAATCGCTTGTTTCAGCATATCCTGACGCGCTTATTATCGGATCTGATGTCTTTATTTCATACAAAGATAAGGTGCTGGGAAAGCCTCATACAGTAGAAAAAGCAAAGGAGATGTTGCAAATGCTTCGAGGAGTTCAACATTCTGTGTTTACTGGATTTGCTGTGATTGATACAAAAAACAATAAGGTTATTGATGGTGCCGTTGAAACAAAAGTATACTTCAAGAATTATTCAGATGAGGTGATTGATGATTATATTAAAAACGGAGATATTCTAGAAAAAGCCGGAGCGTATGCGATCCAAAATGCTGGAGAAAAAATACTCGAAAGGTTTGAAGGTAATTATGATGATATTCTTGGATTGCCTGTAAAAGAAGTTTTGGATGCACTAAAAGAATTTGATGGATATGAATACAATAACAACACAAAATAATACTCCCGTTGTTGTTGGCGAAATGAATGTTGGTATATATCCATACCCAGAAATACCAAAAGGTGATATAAAAATTCTCGATCTCGCTCGAGAAGCGGATTTGATTGAAATATATACAGGAAATGAGTCTTTGGAAAACAAAGATGCCAGTGTTTGTTATAACAAAAATTTATCAATTGGAATGAGGACGCGCGATTGTGCTCCGGTGTGTTTTTCTGATGGAAAAAAGATTGCGATTGCTCATATTGGATGGCAAGGATATAGCCTGGGTTTGCTCGAAAAAACATTGGCGTATTTTAATCCCGAAACTACCACAATATATGTTGGTCCGTTTCTTAATTCTTTTGAAATAAAAAAAGATTTTTGTTACGACGCATTAATAAAGAAGCCCGGTGCAGAAAAATTTATAAAAGAAAATGGTGGGGTAATCACCTTTTGTTTTAAAGACGCAATTGCTGATATTTTGCCAGAGCAGACAATTTTTGATACTCGTGATACATTTAGCGATATGACCTTGCCTTCAAATCGTCGAGACAAGGACTCTAAAGGGTTTTTAACAGTAGTAAGCTTCACATAACATATGGAACCAGATTTCTCAAAAGTAAAAAAAGTTTTCTTTGTTGGTATTGGAGGTATTGGTATTTCTGCGATTGCGCGCATGATGCTGATTGAAGGCAAGGAAGTTTATGGCTCTGATATGTCTTCGGGGGAAGTGACAAAAGAACTTTCCGAGCTTGGTGCAAAAATTTCTATTGGCCAAGGTTTTGATTTGATACCAAAAGATACAGATTTGATTGTATATACAATTGCGATAAAGCATTATGATCCAAAACTTATGGAAAAGATTTTTGTTTCTGGAATTCCGGCAAAATCATATCCAGAAATGTTGCATGTTGTGACTGCTGGAAAATACACAATCGCGGTTTGTGGAACTCACGGGAAAACAACGACAACTGCCATGATTGCAAAAATTTTGATTGAAACAAAAAAAGACCCGTCGGTGATTGTGGGCAGTTTGCTTAAAGAATATAAATCAAATTTGATTGTCGGAAAAAGTGAATATTTTGTCGTGGAAGCGTGCGAGTACGAACGAAGTTTTTTGAATATAAAACCAAAAATTTGTGTGATAACAAACATTGAAAAAGATCACATGGATTACTACAAAGATTTGGCAGATATCGAAAGTGCGTTTATGACTTTTGTCGGTCAAACTGGCGAATACGTGGTGTGTGATCCAAAAGATGAAAGTGTGGCACGTGTGATTGCTGATAGAAAAATAAAAATCGTGGATTATACAAAATATTTAGACAAAGTTCCGCATTTGTTGGTGGCGGGAGTTCACAATCGCAAAAACGCAGCAGCAGCGCTCCCGGTCGCAAAAATTTTAAAAATAGAAAAAACTGATGCAAAAAAAGCAATCGCAAAATTTTCTGGAACATGGCGACGCTTGGAAATGAAAGGAGAAACAAAATCCGGAATGATTGTTTACGATGATTACGCACATCATCCAACAGAAATTTTGGCTAGCTTGCAAGCACTTCGTGAGATTTATAAACGAGGAGAGAAAAAAATTACAATTTTATTTCAACCGCATTTGTATTCAAGAACAAAGGAATTTTTTAAAGAATTTACAACAGCTTTTAATGAAGCAGATCATGTGTATTTTTTGCCAATATTTTTTGCACGAGAAGAGATTGATCCGACCGTTTCATCTGAAAAACTCGCAGAAGCTGTGGCTGAAAATGTAATCGGAGCGAAGGCTTTTGCCAATTTTTCTGAGGCAGAAAAATTTATAAAAAACCTAAATTTAAGCGAAAAAGATATATTTGTTACAATGGGCGCAGGTGAGGCTTATAAAGTCGGTGATAATCTAATGAAGTAAAATTTATGGAACAATTTAAATCTATTGTGAAAGAAAATGATGTTGAAAATAAAGAAAATGATTACAAAAGCTTAAGTCAATTTGCACAAATATACGGAGATTATTCGATAGAAAAAGTTATTAAAATAACAGAGAAAGAAAAAAAATTTATTGATACTTATCGTAGTTTAACAGAATGTTTTGCCGACGGGCACATGAAAGATATTGTTACGGAATCTCTTGATTTTTTGGAAAGACCTATCGTTTTAGATAATGCATCTTTAAAATATGATGCGGGAAAGCAGAGAGAAAAAAGATCCCATGTTTTACATCTTTTGAGTAAATTGGCGAATGACAAAACTAAAGAAGGTCGTGCACTTTCTCAAAAACAACGAGATGAATATAAAAAAATGTACGAAGCGGATGAAAAAAACAAGTTACGAAGAGGAAAAATGATTTCGCTCTATGAATATTATAAAAATAAAGAAGTTTATTTTGAAAGATTAGAATTTAAACCAGACACCGAAGAATTATTTAAAGATTTAAATAATAAAGAATTTCATAAAGCTTCTGGTGGAAAAATGGGGTATGAGTATGATTATTTTGAAGACTCAGAAAAAATAAAATCAACACAGCTTTTTTCAGAATTTTTAAGAAAATTCGTAAGAGACATTTCTGATCACATTGTAAAAGACCCAGAGTTGTATTTTGGAGAGGGTAATGTTCCAAGAAATATAGTATAAAAAGTTATTGTTTTTTACAAAAAATCCACTTTATTTAGTGGATTTTTTGTGTTAAAATAAGAGTCATTGTTAATTTCAAAAACCAATAAAAAAACGTGTTTATGGTACAGGTAAACGAATGCAAAGATTTGCTCAATTTTCTCGAGCAGGATTTAGGGATAAAAGTTATTCCCGACCCATTTAACCTCGGCTGTTATGTCGAGCATTATATGATTGAGCCGGAACAAATTTTGGACAAAAAAGAATTTATGGAAAAACTCAAAGAGGGTTTTTTAAAGAAAAAACTTGGTTGTACAATCGCTTCGTGTAAATTCACGAATAATTCAGGTATAGCAAATGGTTTTCCAGCTGCAAAAACCGAGGGTGAAAAAGTTAAATTTTTTACTATTCTTCTGCAAGAAGTTCATCATCGGGATTATCCAAACAAATTTGAGATTTGTATGAGTCGTGTTTAGTATAACCAATTTAATTATTTTATAACCCAAATAGAAACATTTAGTTTTTGTTTGGGCTATTTTTTTGTATTTTAACCAAATTGGATGATGTTTGTTTTTTGTATTACAATGCCGTTATGGAAAAATTTGAGGAAGCATATAAAAATTTAAATAGAGCTCAAAAAGAGGCCGTAGATTCTATTGACGGACCTGTTATGGTTGTTGCTGGTCCTGGTACTGGAAAGACTCAAGTTTTGGCACTTCGAATCGCAAATATTTTGGACAAAACTGATACGCCGGACAATGGAGTTCTTTGTCTTACTTTTACAAATGCGGGCGTACATGCCATGCGCAAACGCCTTGCCGAACTTATGGGCTCGCGCGGTAGTCGAGTCGTCGTTTCAACATTCCATGCTTTTGCAAAAAATTTGATTGATAAATACTATTCTTTTGTTGGTTTTGAATCGTTGCCTGAGATGCTTGATGATACTGAGGCAATCGGATTGGTGGATGAAATATTGGAAGACGGTGTGTGGGAGTATTTGCGACCACGTTCGGATTCGGCGAGATATTTTAGTGATTTAAAATCTTTGATTTCGCTTTTGAAACGCGAAAATATTTCACCTGAAAATTTTTTGATACAAATCGAGGCAGAAATTGAAAATTTGCAAAATGATCCAGAAAATATTTCTTCTCGTGGTGCACGCAAAGGTGAACTCAAAAAAGAAATCGAAAACAAAATCGAAAGTCTTTTGCGCACAAAGGAAGTTGTAAAATTTTATGAAGAATATGAAAAATTGAAAAAAAATCGTGCATCGATGGATTATGATGACGTGCTTACTTATGCAGTACAGCTTGCGAAAAATTCTGAAGAAGCAAAAGCCTTTGTTCAAGTAAATTATTTGTACGTGCTTGTGGATGAACATCAAGATTCAAGCGGAGTGCAAAACGCATTTCTTGAAGCGGTGTGGGGTGATACAGAAAAACCAAATATTTTTGTTGTGGGTGATGACAGACAGCTCATCTACGGATTTGGAGGCGCTTCAATCGAGCAATTTACCGCTTTTAGAAGACTTTTTGGTCGCGCAAAGGAAATTACTCTCGTTGAAAATTATCGTTCAACACAGACGATTTTAGACACAGCGGAAGCGTTATTAAAAAGTGAACTTGCAACAGGAAAGTTGCACAGCAATTCAAAATCAAAAGAAAATAAAGTTTTGATAAAGGAATGTGATTATCCTCGCAATGAAATTATTGTTGCGGGAATGGAAATAAAAAAACTTATCGAAAACGGAATTTCGCCAAACGAATGCGCGATACTGGTACCAAAAAATTACCAAGTGCGCACTGCTGTAGGAATTTTGCTCGACATGGGAATTCCTGTTTCGATTTCGGGAACGGTTTCGTTTTTTGCTCAACCAGAAACGCTTACAATTCGCAGAATTTTGAATGTTATTGCAAACCCGTATGACAGTGAGTCACTAGGAGGGCTTTTGCTTGATGCGACGATTGGAATTCCAGTGCTTACGGGGCACAAATTTTTGCGTGAGAATACGCGCAAAATAAATTTGGAAACTTTGTTTGAAAAAACTGATGGAAAACTGCCTACTGAATCGCTTGTACGCTTTGGCGGACAATTTCATGATTGGCTCAAGTCATCGGAAGAGCTCGGAATTCACGGACTTGTTCAAAAAATCGGCGAAGATTTATTTTTCGAAAATCCAACAGATCATGAAGTGCTTGTTCGTCGCGTAGAAATTATTCGTACGTACCTTCATTTGATTTCATCTTTGGTCGGAAAAAATCCACACCTTACGCTTTCAGAATTTGTTGCGCATCTCGACCGTCTTGAACATTACGGGCACGAAATTCCACTCGCGATTTTTTCTGGAAAAATTGGAGTGCAGGTTTTGACACTTCATGGTTCAAAAGGTTTGGAATTTGAAAATGTTTTTGTTGCACACCTTGATGAAGGCAGTTTGATGAAAGGTAAACGCGGTGGATTTGCCCTCCCAGAGCGCGTAGAATCGCTTATACAAGCAAAAGATGAGTTGGTCGCACGAAGAGAGCTCTATGTTGCAATAACACGCTCAAAAACGAATTGTACGCTTTCGTATTCACGACATTCTTACACCGGTGGTGAGCTTGAGGCGGCAAAAATTCTTGCAGATTTACCAGAAAATTTAATTGAAAAACATAATATTTTAGAATCAGAAGGCGAGTTGATAGAAAAAAATCCAAAAATATTTGTGCAGAGACAAAAGGGAATAAATAAAGTTACGTTTAAAGAACTGGCAGATATTGTCGCAGGTGAATATTCAAAAGCGAACGTTTCTGTGACACTTTTGAATAATTTTTTTGAATGTCCATGGAAATGGTATTTTAGAAATCTTTTACAGCTTCCAGAAGCAAAAGCTGAAAGCCTTTTGCTTGGTTCGGCGGTGCACTCTGGGATTGAGTATC
>CAYSZI010000051.1:0-6540 GCA_964435545.1 uncultured Candidatus Saccharibacteria bacterium
CGCCTATATTCTTTACGACAAAAGCATAATACCCCAAACCACCCAAAAAGTCAAAACTATTTCTTTTTTGAGTATTCATCCAACAACTCAGACGAACTTCGGATTTTTCCACCACCTACATTAAAAACCATTTTTATTCCATTTTTCTCACATACCCCAAATTCGGGGATATCATTTTTATTTTTTCGATCTCCTCCGTTTGCAAAAATTGCCGGCTTAAACAATTCCAAAGCCTCGCCTACATCACTTCTTTCACTTTCAAGAACATAAACCTTATCTACACAAGAAAATCCTTTTATTATCTCCGAACGATCATCCGAACACATAAAATTTTTACCTTTTTTACGCTCTAACCATGCATCACAATTAAGAACTACGAGTAATTCATCTCCTAGTTTTTTTGCCTCTTGAAACATTCGTAGGTGCCCAACGTGTATTGGATCAAAGCCTCCGCTAACCATAACAAGTTTTTTTGTCTTTTTATTTTTTTTCTTTGTTTTAGCTTTAATTTTGGTTTTAGTTTTAGCTGGCATATTTACATTTATACTTATTTATAATTACTTAATACTCGATGTTGCAACCTTGCTGACATTACTACTTGGTGTTATTCCAGCCAAAGCATCTCTTTTATAATAACGATTAACCGCAACTAAAAAACCGAGGCCGATAACAGCCATAAGTATAAGCCCTAGGAACATTTTTGCAAAATGTTTAATATACATAAATTTTATATTTACATAATATACCGATATCTATTTTTTTAAAAGCAAGACCTTTCTTTTTTTCAAATATTTGGCATACTAAAGCCATGTTTAGAAACTTTCTAAAAAAGCATAAATCAAGCATCGTTTTTATTGGCGATATGGGTATTTTTATAGTCTCTTTAGCACTTACAGTTCTAATAAGATACGAACCTTATCAGTTTAGCGAGTTATTTGGGGTACATATTGGACCTTTTGGAATGCTTCTTGTTTTGTGGATTTTTGTTTTCTACGCCCTCGATATGTATTCGTACACCAGCTGGAGAACAACAACTCAAAACATTCGCAAGTTTATCATTGCACTTTTACTTAATTTTTTCCTTTCGATAAGTGTGTTTTATTTGTTTGGAAGCTTTTTCAGCTTAACACCAAAATTAAACTTAGTAATATTCACTTTATTATTCTTTATTCTTGATTCTACTTGGAGACTACTTGTTTCAAGAATATTATCATCTAGAAATAACAACAAAACAATTGCGATTTTTTCCTCATCTAAATTGTCTGAGGAAATAATAAACCACTGCCAGCAACATCCACAGCTTGGATACACAGTAGAAACACATACAAACATCGAAACAATTAAATCAACAATTCTTGAACACAAAGATAGAATTATAGTTTTGGTTGACAACACATATCTCAAAAACCCAGACATTGCAAAAACATTATACGAACTACTCGCACAACATGTCGAAATAACAACTCTTATTGAGTTTTATGAGGAATTGATGGGCTGTATTCCCCTCTCTGAAATCAAAGAAGAATGGTTTATTCAAGAAATAAAATCTGATAAAAGTTTTTATGAAACAACCAAACGTGTTTTTGATGTAATCTTTGCAATCATTGGAATAATTATTTTTTCTCCAATTTTTATAATCTTTTTGGTATTAGTTCCACTAACATCAAAAGGTGGCGCTATATACAAACAAAAACGTGTAGGAAGAGATGGAAAAGTTTTCACCTTGTATAAATTTCGTTCAATGTACCAAAATGCAGAAAAAAACGGAGCAGTATGGGCGCAAAAAAATGACCTCCGTACAACAAGCATTGGAAATTTTCTTCGCAAAACCCACTTCGATGAATTACCTCAACTTATAAATATCTTGATCGGAGAAATGTCTGTTGTTGGACCACGCCCAGAACGACCAGAATTCACCGAGAGCCTAAAGAATGACATCGCCCACTATTTCATGCGCCAAACAGTCACTCCGGGCCTCACAGGCTGGGCACAAATCATGTTTAGATACGCAAACACAGTAAACGAACAAATGGAAAAATTTAAGTATGATTTATATTACATAAAAAACCGAAACATAATCCTAGATACAGGTATAATAATACGAACAATAAAACTTATTTTTTCGAAATAAAAAGCGTTTAAAACCATGCAAAAAATAAAGAAATTTCTTTTTCAAAATACTAGTGCGAAACAAACCATAATGAAAAACGCAATATGGTTATTTACTGGCGAGATAATAGGAAGACTTCTAAAACTCGTG
Organism: uncultured Candidatus Saccharibacteria bacterium; assembly: GCA_964435545.1. Classification (GTDB taxonomy): domain Bacteria; phylum Patescibacteriota; class Minisyncoccia; order Phycocordibacterales; family UBA9973; genus CAITQP01. The sequence goes on from CAYSZI010000051.1 coordinate 2,261, forward strand.
ATTGTAGTTTTTGCAACAAGACAACTTGGTGTTGAAGGCTGGGGTGTATTTTCATATGCACTAGCATTTGTTTCATTCTTTTATGTCCTAGGTGATTTTGGCATAAACACTTTTATCACAAGAGAAATGTCTAAAGATAAAATAAGCAAAAACGAACACTTTGCAACATCTTTTATTTTAAAAATAAGCATGCTAGCTATTTTTTTTATATCATCGATACTAATCGGACCCTATTTAGGAAAAATTAAACTCAGCGTAAATATAATAACAATATTATCTCTTTTAATTTTTTCTGACACAATACGTAGTTTCATTCTTTCAATCAATAGATCATTAGAGAAAATGGAAAATGAAGCGTTTTCAAACGTTTTAATGAACACAATCACAACATTATTAGGTATTATTTTATTAAGTCAAAATAGCAAACCAATATCCCTCGCAATCGCATACTGCACAGGAAGCATTATTTCAAGCATTTTTGTTTTTTGGTCAGTACGTAATGAAATTAAAAACATTGATTGGAAATTCTCAAAAAAGAGCCTTCAAAAAATTTTTGATTTTTCTTGGCCGTTGATAATAATAGGACTTTTTTCTTTTATTTTTAGCATAGACAATATAATGCTTGGTCAAATGAAATCTACAATCGATGTCGGGCTATATTCTGCCGCAGGAAGACTTGTTGCTTTTACAACAATAATACCTTCGCTTATTTCAACTTCTGTGTTTCCAATTTTATCAAAAAACGAGTCCAATACCGAAAAATCAACCATGATTTTTGAAAAAATTATGATTATTGTTTTTACAATAGGAATTCCTTTAGTTGTCGGAGGTTTTATTCTTAGACAAAAAATAATGTTGCTGGTTTTTGGTCAATCTTATGTATCAGGCTCATTAACGCTCGGAATTCTCATGTTTTCAATACTTGCATCATTCCCGAATTTTGTTTTGAGCAATATGATTTTTTCAAAAAACCTACAAAAAATTTTTGTAAGAGCAACCGCAATTGGATTAATATTAAACCTTGTTCTAAACATAATACTAATACCAAAAATTGGAGCGGTTGGTGCAGCACTTTCAACAACAATAGCTCAATTATTGATTATGACGATAAACTGGCAGTTACTAAAAAGGTATGTAAGTTTCAGTATAATACCAAAACTTTGGAATATTTTTTACGCAAACATAATAATAGCTATGGAAATATTAATTTGTGTGTTTTTGAATTTTCACATATACACAACAATAATACTAACTATAGTAACTTATGCATTAACATTAAAAATGTTAAAAGAAAAAACACTAGAGGAAATCTTGGTTGTTATAAAAAATTAAATATATTTTTAATTTTCTTAATACTTTTTTTATAAAAACGAATAAAAGAATCCAAAAAATTACTATTGGCTGGTTTAAGCCATTGATATACACCATCAGAATTACCTCTATATAAAACACACCACATTCCGCAATTACCAGAATGTGTAATCAAAAACTTGCATTTTGATAAAACAATCAGTACACCCAAAAAATTGGCACCAAATTCGGGTAGGTCTTTTTTGGGTAGTTCATAAAACATACAAGAGTCTTTTTTATTCATTCTTGGGATTTCTTTAACAAAAAAACTATCGGGAAATTCCTCTAAAAAAGCGTCCAAAAATTCGCTTTCGTCTGTTTGTACTAAAAAAATTACTTTTGGGTTTTCTTTTTTAATTTTCTTTGCTGGTAAAATAAAATCTTTATATGAAGCAATACCCGTTTCTCTGTATTTATCGTTACCTCGATACAAAACAGCACAGGTATTGTTATAATCTATATTATATTTTATTTCGTACGACGATACTATTTTTTTTACCCTATCGCTTGGAGAAAAATATTTTTTAACAAAAGGAATTATTTTATTAAAATCTAAAAGGTCGTATTTTGTAAATTGTTTGTCGTTATTAAAATCGACACTATTTTGATAATCTACAACACAATTATCATTCAGGCTAAAATAAAGACTCGTTAAATTTTCTGTTTTTTCAAGTTTATAGTTTGAAAATAATTCAGAGCTATCAACAATATCGGGCAAATGTTTTTTTTCATTAAAAAACACAACAACCTGCTCCAACATTTGTGAACAGCAAGAAAAAAAACCACCACCCGGGGAGGATATTTTTAGTATACTCATATTACATTAGTATATGTTATCATATAAATTATTAACAAATAAGTACAGTACAAATGCCTGAGTATTATACCATTAAACAATCAAATTTATGAAAATCTTACATCTAACACATCACTCTGGGTGCTTGGCGGACATAGAGTATATAACAACAAAACTTGGACACAACATAACATCAGTATATTATGACAAAGGATACAATATTAGCCACGATTTAGCCAATTCTTCGTGGCAAGAAAAGAAGGACATATATAACTCATATGATGTTGTTATAACCTCAGATACAGCGCCGCTTTCTAGAATCTTTTTACAAAACATGGACGAATTTAAGGGTTTTTTGATTGTCTGGATTTGTAATAGATTTGATTTTTGTGATAAAAAAAACAACAGTGTTGGCTTCCCTGACAAAGACTACTACAGCCTACTCAGAAAATCCCTCTCTCACCCACGTGTTAAAATAATACCAAACACTGAATTTGATTGTTACCACACGAGAAGAAAAAACATTAATGTAGAAAATTTTATAATAAAACCAATTGGTAAAAAACTAGATAATAGTATTAATTATGTAATACCTAAAAGCATACCAGAGAAAAAAGAACTGTTTTTTATTAAAAATTACCACAATGACACTATTTTTGTTGACTTAGAAGCTAAATGTAAAAAATTAGGCATTCCAGCGTATAGATTCAAAAATAGGCATGGTGGCACAAGCGACATTGCAGATTTTAAGGGTATTATTCATATCCCATATGCATGGTCAACTTGGCTATTTTTCGAAAATCTCCAAGCGGGTATACCGTATTTCATTCCCTCACGTAAATTCCTATTAAGAATAAGTATTATACAGAACATACTACTTTTAGGGAAAATATTTAAAAAAAATTTCTGGTTTCAGAATTATTACGATTCAATACTTTTCAACTGGGACAGATTAAAAATTGCAGAATGGTATTGCGCAGAGAACTCCGATGTTCTTGTTTATTTTGATTCGTGGAATGACCTAGTAGAAAAAATAAACAATACTGACTTTAGAGCCCAGAGAGAAAAAATTAAAGCTTGGGGAGAAAAACACACTACAAACACACTGCAACAATGGGAAAATGTGTTTGACGGAATTAGTCCTTTATCAAATTAAAAGCACTCATAATATTTTCTAAAGCTTCTTTGTAGGTATATTTACTTATAACTTCTTGTTGTTTAAGCACAAGATTTTTATATTCTTGCTCAGATAAATTTAATACTTTTTCAATCATTTCATCAATATTTTCAGAATAAATATTTGCACCAACCAATAAATCATTAAATTTTTTTACATTGGAGAAACCAAGCTGCCCGTAGGAAATATTTTTAAACATACGACACGGAAGATAATTTATATCAACTTGATATCTCCCAGAAATAGCTGGAGAAATTCTAGATATTCGAATAAAAAACCTATTTAAAAAATCTGGAACAAAGCGTAGTCTAATAAAAAATAAACCTCTGTTTTTTAGTGCTTTTTTAAGTTCACTAATTACTTCTATATTACCGTGATTATTTTTATCATTCCATATGCTTCCTATCCAAAAAACATACTTATTCTTATGAAATACAGGCTTCTTAAACTCACTAACCAATAAATCTGTCCCCCATGGTTGAAAAAGATTACTTGTTTTTGAATCAAAAAAAGTTACAGGACCAATCTGGCAATCAGACTCATTTGCTGTATTTTGATAAACCTGAAGGTTAACCAAAAATTTCTTATTAATTCTATTTTTAAAAACATCTTTATAATTATGTAAACAATAATATACCCCTTCCTTGACAGGAAGGTTGTAATCTTCCCATACAAATTTTTCAGGAACCATTTTACCTACAACCTCAGACGAAATAACCAAATCCCCTTGTCTTATAACGTCAAAATTTTTTTTATCGTCCTCAACCCACACAACCTTATACCCGAGCTTCTTTATATTATTAAAAAAAGCCTTATGTATATATCTATGTGTGTGATATCTATTTCTAAGACCCCATATAACTATTTTATTAAATTTAATTTTTTCCATAAATAAAGCTTTACTATTTTAGTATAAAATTATAATATGTTTACTATAATCTAAAAATGCCAAAACAG
>CAYSZI010000052.1:0-6531 GCA_964435545.1 uncultured Candidatus Saccharibacteria bacterium
ACATACTATATTATTTGCTTTTACGCCAGGTGCAAAAAGTCTATGTTATTTCTAATATAGACGGGTTTGGTTGATTATTTTTTGTTTTTGGGACGATTCTTAAATATTTTGCTTTTTAATTTTGACAATAAATCAAAAATTTTTTTTCTAAATCTTGCTGGCAGTAATGACAGCAAAATTGCTAAAATTGCTGCTAGCATGATTGTGTTTTTTTAAAGATTAACACTGTTTACCAAAATTGTCAAAAAATAAAAAACCCGATTTTACTCGAGTTTAATTTGATTATTTTTTGTAAATTCCTATTTAGGTTCAAGATTACAAAGTCTGTCGTTAAAGTTATTTAAACATTGTATGTTCAAACGTTTAATGATTTCCTTTATTTTTTTTACTCGCAATCTGAATTCGGAATGTTTTTTCAGTAGGGGCTCTCTTTTTGCATTTTCAAGAAAGTTTATTGCAGTTTCTGTCATTTCCGAAATACTATTTTGAAAATCAAGATTTTGTTTTAATTTTTCCGGTAGGCCAGAAAAAATTATGTCAAACATCTCTTCTCTTAGCTTTTCTTGCTGAACCGTTAAAGTTTTGTACTCGAAAAGCAATATGAACTGTTGAATTGTGGGATCGAAATGATTTGATATTTCAATTGCTTGGTAATTTAAATTACTTATAGCATCTTTTGAAAATTCACCTTTTTCGATTTGTTCGATTCTTTCGAGCATGTCTTTCAATAATTTTCTGATTTCATGAACTCGATTTGAGTCCTTCTCCGAGTAATTGCTTTGGGGAAGAAGAATTAAATAGTTTATCAGAGGGTCAAAATTATCCTTTGAACTTTCGATAAATTCTTTCCTTCTTTTTTCCTGTTCTGCAGTTTTTTTGTTGTTTCTTTTGATCAATAAAATTACGAGCAAGGCAAATTGATATATTGCCACGATTACTCCGATTGCGAGTAAAAAATATTTTATCTTTTCCATGATGTTAAAAAGCTTTAGTGCTTCACATAAATGGTACAACATCAAAAGTTGTAGGTCAAATTCTTTGGATCTCTCCAAATTCTTCTTTTATGAGTCCTTTAATTTCCATGGCAGAAAGCAAAATATTTATTTCATGAGCCGGCACATCGAATTCTGATATTATATCGTCGCGTGAGCGTGGTTCAACAAGTAATTCTAAAATTGCAATTTCATCGTCCGACAAATTAAGCGGCAGTGTATTTTGAGAATTTTCGGTTTCTTTGTTTAATTTGAAAAATTCTAAAATGTGCTTGCTTTCAAATACAGGTGTTGCGCCCTGCCGTATCAATTCATTAGCACCAATTGATGCCGGTGAATTTATTGGTCCGGGTACTGCAAATACTTCACGATTATAATCGAGCGCCATTCTTGCCGTGATTAGCGTTCCAGATTTTTCTGTTGCCTCAATTATGAGTGTTGCGTGACAGAGTCCGGCCATCAATCGATTTCTTCTTGGAAAACTCCAAATGGTTGCTTTGAAGTTTGGTTCTGATTCTGAAATGAGTGTTCCTCCCGAAGCTAAAATTTCTTTTGCAAGAGATAAATTTGAAGCGGGGTATAAAACTTTTTCGGAAAGTCCGGAGCCAGGAAATGCAATAGTTTTTAATCCATTCTTGATTGCAGATTTATGTGCGATGCTATCTATTCCAAGGGCGAGGCCAGAAACTATAACAATCGGAAAACCTGCGAGTCCTGAAATCAATTTTTCGCACGCAATTTTTCCATAAGAAGTGTTATTTCTAGAACCGACTACACATAAATAAAAAGCGGATGGGTCGAGTTTTGCACCCACAGAATATAGTGATTCTGGTATTTGTGGAATTTCAAGCAACTGAGGAGGAAAATCGGAACGTTCGATTTTTTCGATACGAAAATCCATACTTTATTATTATATCAGATGTGCTAATATAAGATTAGTATGTTAGATATAAAATTTATCCGAGAAAATCAAGATTTAGTCAAGGACGCTATTCGCAAGAAATTTGTGAAGATTGACCTCGATGAATTGATTGCACTCGATGACAAGCGAAAAGCTACATTATTGGAGGTTGAAAACATGCGTGCGGAACAAAAAAGAATTTCAGACAAAATGCCAACGCTTTCCAATCCTATCGAACGCGAACAATTGATTGCAGATATTCGACCTCTCAAAGAAAATCTAACAACAAAAGAAGAAGAACTCAAAAAACTAATCGATGATTGGCAAAAAATGATGATACGTGTTCCAAATATTCCTTCGCCTGATACACCAGAAGGACCTGACGATACTGGAAACGTTGTTGTTAGAAGTTGGGGAGAAAAACCAAAATTCGATTTTAACCCAAAGGAACACGATGAACTTGGTATTGCACTTGGGGTTATTGATACAGAAACAGCCGCAACTGTTGCGAGCTCTAGGTTTTGTTATCTAAAAGGTGATCTCGTCTTGATGCAATTTGCAATACTTCAATTTTGCTTACAATTTCTTACAAACAAAAATAAATTACAAGAAATTGCCGATAGTGCTGGTTTGAAAATAAACATCAAAGAATTTATTCCCGTTGTTCCTCCAGTGTTTATAAAACCAGTCGTTCAATTGAAAATGGCTAGATTTATGACACCCGAAGAGCATTATCTTTTTCCAAATGATGATCTAATGCTTATTGGTAGTGCAGAACATACAATGGGTTCAATGTATATGGACAAAACTTTTTCTGAAGAAGAATTGCCAATACGACACGTGGGGTATTCAACTGCTTTTCGAAGAGAGGCTGGTTCATATGGAAAAGATATGAAAGGTATATTGAGACAACATCAATTTGATAAACTCGAAATGGAAATATTTTCTTTACCAGAAAATTCTATGCAAGAACAAAATTTCCTAGTTGCAATACAAGAATATCTTTTACAACAATTTGGATTGCCATATCAAGTTGTTTTGGTTTGTTCGGGAGACATGGGATTTCCTGATTCAAGACAATACGATATTGAAACTTGGATGCCTGGTCAAAACAAATACCGAGAAACACATAGTGCCGATTTGACTGCCGGATTTCAATCTCGAAGATTAAACACTCGTGTAAAAAGAGCAGACGGAAAGATTGAGCCTGTTCATATGAACGACGCAACAGTTGCTGCAATAGGACGCATGCTTATCGCGATTATGGAAAACTACCAAGAAGCCGACGGACGTATTCGAATTCCTGAAGTGCTTCGCCCGTACATTGGAAAAGATTATATAGGATAATTCCTTTACTATTTGAAGGAATAATATTATGAAGAAAAAAGCCGAACCAACTTTGCTGAAAAGTCATATCAAGGACGTGCCTGACATGCAAAAGCTTTTGCATAAGCGAAAAAAAATTCACAGGTACTTCAAAATTTTTTGCGCCGTTGCTTTTTGCGCATTAGTTGTCGGTTCTATAATTTTTTTGAGAGATAGACGAGTTCAGATTTATTCTATAAAAGTTTCGGGAAATGAAATTATTGATACAGATTTGATTGTCTCAAGTATTCAAAAAAATCTTTCTGGAAAATATTTTTATCTGATACCAAAAACAAATATATTTTTCTATCCAAAACAAGAAATATATAATTCTCTTAAAAAAGATTTTCCACGATTTAATTCAATCAATGTTTCGTTGGTAAACAAGACGACTTTGTCTATTTCTGTTACAGAAGAGCGTGGAACAGCTTTGTGGTGTGGTGATGACAACGAAAACCCAGATATGAGTGCTAAATGTTATTTTGCCGACAAAGCGGGAAAAATAATTGATACCGCTCCGTATTATTCTGGAAATGTGTATCTTAAATTTTTTGGTGGAAGTATTGCTTCGAGTTCTGATATAATCGGACGAAGTTTTGTAGACGAAAAAATATACGACAATCTGTTGACCTTTGCTCATAATGTAATTGGTTTGGGCTTTCAGATAAGTGCAGTACGAATCGGGACTAATGACAATTATTTTTTCGTACTTGATTTGGATGGAACAAACACTGCATATGTAGAATTTAACAAAAATGATGATTACGGAGTTTTGTTTTCAAATCTAAAAACCGCGCTTGGAAAAACCGAACTTTCTAGTCAGGTGAGCGCAAACAAGGCAAGCTTGCAGTATTTTGATTTGAGGTTTACAAACAAAGTTTATTACAAATTTAACGACTCTTCGATTTCAACAAAAGAACAATAGCAATGAAAAATAATTTTTGGGAAAAATTAGATAAACCATTTTTTTGTCTGGCTCCCATGGCAGATGTTACTGATGTTGCGTTTAGAAAAATAATCGAAAAATATTCCCGCCATGGAAAAAAGAATGGCGGGCCAGATGTTTTTTGGACAGAGTTTGTTTCTGCTGACGGGCTTATGAGCAAAGGCAGGGAAGCATTAAAGCATGATCTTGGGTATTCAAAAGATGAACATCCGATCGTGGCACAGCTTTTTGGTTCGCATATCGAAAAAATGGAAGGCGCTGCACGACTTTGCGCAGAACTTGGTTTTGATGGAATAGATATAAATATGGGTTGCCCAGATCGTTCAATCGAAAAACAATGTTCTGGTGCTGCGATGATAAAATTTCCAGAGTTGGCTCGCGCAATAATAAGAGCTGCAAAACGCGGTGCTCCTGACTTGCCAATTTCTGTAAAAACTCGCGTTGGTTACAACAAAATTGAAATAGATAAATGGATTCCAGAATTGCTCGCTGAAAATATTGCAGCGCTAACAGTGCATTGCCGTACTCGTAAGGAGATGTCAAAAGTTCCAGCTCGCTGGGAGTATGTGAAAGAAGTTGTTGAACTTCGAAATAAAATAAGTCCAAACACAATTATAATTGGAAATGGAGATGTTGTAGATATTGAAGATGCAAAACAAAAAGCAAAGGAAGCTGGTTGTGATGGAGTGATGCTTGGTCGTGCGATTTTTGGAAACCCCTGGCTTTTTGATCAAGATAAAAAGGAAGTTTCTTTGGAGGAAAAAATGACTGCGATGGTAGAGCATACAAAACTTTTTGAAAAAGAATTGGGTGGAATAAAAAGTTTTGCTGTTATGAAAAAACATTACAAAGCATATGTACAGGGGTTTGATGGAGCCAAAGAACTTCGAGAAAAACTTATGGAATCTGAAAACGCAGGCCAAGTCGAAGAAATTGTAACTGAGTTTTTAAAGACACGATAATTTTGCTATACTCATTTTATGGAACATACAGCACTATATAGAAAATACCGCCCAGAAAATCTTGCCGACCTTATTGGTCAGGAACATATTGCCAGTGCAATAGAGGGCGCATTGAAAAACAACAAAATCGCTCATGCGTATCTTTTTTCTGGAAGCCGCGGAACAGGAAAGACCACTACTGCTCGTATTATGGCGACGGTTTTAGGTACGAGTACAAATGATACTTATGAAATAGATGCTGCTTCAAACAACGGTGTGGACGACGTTCGTGAGCTTCGCGAAAACGTAGGTACACTTCCTTTTGATTCAAAATACAAAGTATATATTATCGACGAGGTTCATATGCTTTCAAAAGCAGCGTTTAATGCACTTCTTAAAACTCTCGAAGAGCCACCATCTCATGTTGTGTTTATTCTTGCAACAACCGAAGTCGAAAAAGTTCCAGAAACAATAGTGTCTCGTTGTCAGTGCTTCGTATTCAAAAAACCAGGCGAGGCAGTACTTCGCACTTTTATTGAACGCATTGCAAAATCTGAAAAAGTAAATTTGGGTGAGGGTGCAGGGGAATTGATTGCAGTTTTAGCCGAAGGTGGGTTTCGCGACGCGCTTGGAATTTTGCAAAAAGTAATTTCTACTTGCGGAAATAAAATTTCAGAAGAAGACGTTGCAAAAATTACTGGTGCTCCATCGTCTGTGATTGTTCATGATTTTATTGAAGCAATCGCAAGGGGTGTAATATCAGATGCACTCACAACTCTCGAAAAGGCAAAAGAAATAAATATTTCCATGAAAACATTTCTCGAGTTAGTTTTGTATACACTTCGCAGAATTTTACTTATAAAAGTCGCGCCCTCAATAGCAAAATCAGAACTTTCTGGACTTTCAAAAGAAGAACAAGATTTTATACAAAAAATCGCGCAAATGAATTCGCCGCAGATGACATCAAAAACACTACTCGCATTTTTAGATGCAGTAAATATGCAACGCTATGCCGTGATTGATTCACTCCCAATAGAACTCGCCTTGATAAAGGTCTTGGGTAGCGAATAGCAAAACAGTTGTTTTTTTGCCAAAAAAGCGTTAAGCTATAAAGCGTGATATAAGTTTTTCACAAAATACGTATATACCATATATGTATTTTAAATATTAGGGTATCGTCTAATGGTAGGACAGAGGCCTTTGAAGCCTTTAATCGAGGTTCGAATCCTTGTACCCTAGCAGATTTTAAACGTAAAATTCGCATCGAAATTAGCAAATTTAGACGCTGATAATTAACTTATTTAAAAGTATTTAAACTTTTAATAATATAGTTGGCCCGGACCCCAAATTTAGTACACCATTCTTGTATATTACCAACCTAAATAT
>CAYSZI010000053.1:0-6403 GCA_964435545.1 uncultured Candidatus Saccharibacteria bacterium
GCATTACAACTGAGTGTTCTTGAAGATTGTGTCCTTCACCTGGAATATATGCAGTAACTTCCATTCCGTTGGTCAAACGAACACGAGCAATCTTACGGAGAGCTGAGTTTGGTTTCTTTGGAGTAGTTGTACTAACTTTTGTACAAACACCACGCTTGAATGGAGCTGGATAAAAAACTGGACGATTTTTGATCGCATTAAAACCACGAGATAATGCTGTGGTTCTTGATTTTTGTACGACCTTCTTACGGCCTTTTTTTGATAGTTGGTTTATTGTTGGCATTTTTTGTATAAAATTAAAAAGCTACTGCAACTCTGAAGCAAAGTAACTTCGGTCACTACTATACATAAATTCTATAAAAAATGCAAATCCTAAGCTTTTATTTCTGGTTTTGGTAATTCCTCTTCGGTTATTGAAATATTTTCAACAATAAATTTCTCTGACAAATAACCCTTGGAAACAACAGCAGGAATTTTTTCTGCAATCGTTTTGTATGATCCGTCGATGAGTTTTTGGTCGATACGAATCTCGTAATTTCCATTTGGCAAAAGACAGTAATATCGTCCTGTCGAATCAGCAACACGGTGCATAACTTCCACACCCGTTGCCTTCTGTGAAATACGAATAATCGCAAACGCAACAGGCTTTCCTGAGTCTTTTGAAACAATATTTCCAAATGGACGCGAGCGCAAACCAAATGTTCGAACGAAAAGAAGTACTACGTAAAGTGAAAAAATTATAATGTTTGTTTTTGTAACCGAAAAAACAAGAGCCAGTGCAGAAATAGAAAATCCAGCAACGAAAAAGAAATTTGAAATTCGAGAAAGCCACTTTTCGCGATTGGAATAAAATTTCATCAAGTGTTGAGACTTTTTTGCAAATTCATTCCAGTCGAATTTTTCTGGATCCATCGGAACATTTTTTGCAACGAATTCTCCAGATTCCGTAATTGAAAAGTGTTCACCGAAATACAAGTCACGGTAAAGTTCGTCGTGGTCTTGACCAACCAATTTTTGCGAAGGAAATACGTAGTTTGTTTTATGAACAAACAGAGAATAATTTCCTGGCTTTGGTACAACGAATCCGTAACGTCCATCAAGGTCGGTAATTGCTGTTGCAACATCTTCACCTTCGATTGATTTCAAAACAACATACGCAGGGTCGAGAGGTTGCTTTGTAACACTATCGTACACTGTCCCCCATGGCTTCTTGCGTTTTGCAAGACCAAGCGCTCCCATAAGAAGCGACCATAAACGAAGTGGTATCAGCAACAAGTCGGCGAGAGAAAACGATGAAAAAAGAATTCCTGAAGCAGTTCCCGCGACAGCACCTGTTGTTGTAATAACTTCAATTTTTGCAGCATTGGTTGGTGAAGAAAAAATTTGCTGAGCAAACACAGCTGTCTTTTTTACCGAACGAGAAACATTTGTGATTCCTGTATTTGCAACAGCAATTACATTATTAACAACAGGCGAAGAAGTTGTTGCGATCGTAACAAAAGAAGTTTCAGTATTTACTTTTGATAGATCAAGACCGATTGTTGTTGTCGTTGCAGTCGAGGTACTCGTGCCACCTCCCCCATTATCTGTATTGGTTGATGGATTTATAACATACGAAAAACTCGCGATACTCGAAAAAGAACTCGAATTACACGCAATTGCTTTGATTGTTTCAGAAACACTAACTGTAATTGGAAAACTTGTTAAACCTGAAGAACAATCTGGGTCAGTGCTTGTTGCATCAGCAGTAACTATGTAATGAATGCTTGTTGAATTTAAAGATGAAAGAAAAACAGATTGATCACCTGTGTAAGTTCCGGATGACAAACTTGATTGTGGAGCCGAAAGAGCTGGTGGTGAACTTGTAATATTTACGTTGTATGCAAAAGTTTTTAAATTTGAATGCGATGTTCCGTTACAACTTATTGCTTTGATTGTTTCTGGTGCAGTAATTTCAAACGATGCAGAAAAAACAGTCCCGACACCATCGGTATAAAGTGGCGGATTTGGACACGACGGGTTAGTTCCGTTGTTTGTATAGTAAATACTTGGAGTTCCAACAGAACTTGTTGAAGTTAGAGTCACTGTTGTTGTGGAAGTATACGAAACATCAACTGGCGGGCTTGCGATAGGGTCTGATACTGTAACAATCACATAACTAAATACTGCTGGTATCGAAATATTTCCACTAGAATCACAAGCAACGGCTTTTATTGTTTCCGAGCTAGCGACTAAAATTGGAGAAACGTATGTTACAGATGAACAATCAGGAAGAGTGCCATCCGCTGGATTTATTAAATAATTTATTGTCGTTCCGGCTTGAGCTAAAAGTGTCACAGATGTCGCCGTTGAAAAAGTCCCAACGACTGCGGGGTCAGGATTTGCTGTTGGAGGTGCAACAATAATTGGAATATTTATCGTGTAATTAAATGTTGCGGGCGAAGAATAACCGCCCGTCGAATCACAGGCAATTGCCTTAATTACAATCGACGAAGTTGCTGTTATTGGATCATAATATTGAAGATCAGAACATGCTGGCAGCGTACTCCCAGAAGGATTAATAATATAATGAATCGTTGTTGAAGCTGTCGAAGAATACAAAGAAATTGTGGTTGTTGATGTATAAGGAGTTGCTGGGTCTGGGCTTGATGTTGGTACACTTATTTCCCCACCGGTGGTTCCACCGCCCGTAGTAACTGTAGTTGGTCTCCATGTCGTACTTACGCAAGCAGAAGACGTTGATGTTGGATCAGAACAATCAAAAAGCATCCAACCATAATTTTGTATCCACGCCCATCCAGAAAAATACCCTGTCGCTGGATCGATCTGGACACCGTGACTATCTATAGCTGCAGATACTGCAGATGAAGGATTAAAATTAACCCAACTTCCAGCACTTGACCACGCAAAACTCGAAAGGATACCTCCTGTTGTGTTTTGTACCCCAAGATTATTAGTACCCAAACCCCAAGAACCTGTAGTCGGAGCAAGATGAATCCATCCCAACGTAGACGAAAAAATCCAACCAGACAAACCAGTATCAGAAACAGACACAGGTGCAGTATCGGCATTGGGTGGATTTATTCTCCAGTTTACCAAAGTATGATCATGACAATCCTCGTTTGAATTTTCTGGAACACAAAGCCAAGAAAATCGATTTGCTAAGTTGATCTCCCCTGTCGTAGCAAAGGTAAAAACCGGAATAATTAATCCGATAAAAATAATTATGTAAAAGAAAAAAGATCTTAAACGCATATTTTAGATACCCGTAAGCAAACTAAATAAAAATCCGATAAGCGGAAAAATTAAAGGCCAGACAAAAATAATAAAAATTAAAAGAAGCGGTATTGAGAAATATTCGATTTTTGCTCGCAATTCACGAGAAAGATATTTACCTGGCAACATACCAAATAATATCTTTGAACCATCAAGCGGTGGAATTGGAATAAGGTTAAAAATTCCAAGAACGATATTTATAAAAATAATGATTATAAAAATCAAAAATATTTTTGGAAATATTCCAGAAGACAAAACGTCACCCAAGCCATTGTTGTCATTAGACAAAACAAGCATAACAATCGATTGTTTAACAGAAGCGGCGATTGGTATCAAACGTGAGGCAATTCCAAAAAATGCGGCGATTGCAAAATTTGAAATAATACCCGCAGAAGCAACTAGGACAGACCCCCATTTTTTGTTGCGCAAATTTCCTTCAATATATGGAACTGGTTTTGCCCAACCGACAACGAACCCTGCATTAAAAATAATTAATAATAACGGCAATATAATAGAACCCATCATATCTAGATGTTTTATTGGATTCAACGTGAGTCTTCCAGCATAACGAGCTGTTGGATCACCCTGAGAATCAGCAACGAGCCCATGAGCTACCTCATGAACCACAACCGACATAATAAGAACGATAACATAAAAAATTGTATTGATGCCTTGCATAGTATGTATCTATATGATAACATGCGTAACGCAAATGACTATATTGCATTGTATATAAATTATATGGCTAAAAAATGCGCAATAACTAAAAAAGGTTCAATTATGGCTGGAGGTTACTCCAACCGTACTCGTGCTACCAAGTTTAACCCAACTGGTATGGTACGAAAGCAACCAAACATTCACAAGACAAAGATTTTTGTCTCTGAGCTTGATAAGACTTTTATACTTCCAGTTTCAGCAAGAGGACTACGAACAATCACAAAACTCGGAGCCTTCAAAGCGCTCAAAAAAGCTGGGATTATTAAATAATTCTTAAACTAAAAACTGCCCCGCGATGCTTCGCATCGCGGGGCAGTTCTCGCATATTTTCTCTAAAAAAGTATAATGAAACAGTCGCACAAAATTTAAACAAAAAAAATAAACATGGACTATTTCACACCAAAAACATTTAATATCCCCGCCCTAAAAGGTATCTCTTCAAAAAACATTGAGGAACATATCAAGCTTTATGCTGGGTATGTAAAGTTTTCAAACCATGTGCAAAATCAAATCAAAGAACTTTCATCTGATACAACAAAAAATGCGTACGAAATCGGAGAACTCAATCGACGTTTTTCTTTTGAATTCAATGGAATGAGAAATCATGAATTATATTTTTCTCAATTCGAAAACGGAACAAAAACACTTTCCCCAGAAAGTACGCTTCTAGAAGCAATCAATTCTGAATTTGGTTCATTTGAAAATTTCTTGGTCAAAATGAAAACAGTCGCAATGACTCGCGGAATCGGATGGACAATGCTTTCATACGACGAAGAATCAGACCATCTCATCATTCACTGGCTCGACGAACAACACCTCGGACAACTCCAAAATACCAAACCAATCCTCGCTCTCGACATGTGGGAACATTCATATGTTGCCGACTATCAACCATCTGGCAAAAAACAATACATCGAAGATTTTTTTGAAAATCTAAACTGGGAAGTTATAGCTGAAAGATTTTAAAAAACCGCACCTACAATTGTTTTCGCCGCCGAGGACTGTTCGAGTTCGGATTTTTGAATTACAAAATTTTCAAACACCCTTTCTCGGGTACCGCCATATTTTTCTGCTGAAAAATTGGCTCACACTCGCGCCGCCGCGCTCCGTGAGTACCCTCAAAAGGGTATTTGCAAAATTTTATAATTCAAAAAGACAACGAGTTCCGCAGGCAAGAAAACAATGACCCATGCTGTTTTAAAAATCACACTATTCTAAAAATATTTTTCTTTTTTTATAAATCCAAAATATTATTAATCCGTAAAGCATTAAACAAACAATTATTGAAACATTATGAAATGCCACGTACGCGAAAGGTATTTGAGCAAAAAAGTTTACGAGAATTATTATATACTGCAAAAGTAAATGTGTAACAAACGCAAAAGGTGTTGCAATAATATTTGAAAAATTTCCAATAAGTCCTGCAAGCGACCCTATCCCCATCGCAAATGGTATTGCGGGTAAAACCAAAATATTTGCTGGGAGAGCGATTAGTGAAAGCACTCCCATTTTGTAAATTATAAAAGACACAACGGCGGTTTGAGCGCCGAGCGTTGTCGACATAAGTTCACGAAGTGGAATTTTTCCAAAAACATTTTCTGGAACTTTTTTAAATAAATCAAAAAATAATGGTGTTAAAAAAATCATTCCAAAAGTCGCCAAAAATGAAAGTTGAAATGAAACATCACAAGCCAAATATTTTGGATTCCATAAAATCATAATAAACCCAGCAAAAACAAGCGCGCGAAATGCATCGTATGTTCGCCCTGTACCTCTGCCAAAAAGTGCAATAAGTGCCATGATTCCTGCACGAATCGCCGAAGACTGCATCCCCGTCATCATTACAAAAAATATTATTCCAATTCCCCCGCCAATAAGTGCACCCCTAGAACCAACAAGAGGAATATGCGAAAGTACTCCGCGTAAAAAATTTGCGACGATTGTCACGTTGTAACCAGACAAAGCTATGATATGAATAGTGCTTGTCTCGACCAAGCTATTTCTAAATTCTTTGCTAATATTTTCCTTTGTTCCAAGCGTAAGACCACCCATCAAATCTGCTTCATCTGGTGGCAAAATTCTTTGGTAACCTTTTACAAACCAATTTTTTAAAATAAGAAGTGGGCTAATTACAGAGATTCCATTTTTATGTGAAGTAATTGTCGCCTTTCCGTTTGATACAACATATACAATATCGTCTTTGTATAAATACGAAATATAATCAAATTCATTCCCCTGATCGGTCAAGAAATTTTTTGGTTTTTGCAAAGTTCCAGTTACAGAAATACTATCGCCATATGAAAGTTTTGGGTATTTAGCAGAGTAAACCAAAATATTTTGCCCGTCTTGTGTTGCCAGTACCGATTGAGTTTTATACGTTTTTTCTAATGGTATTCCAATAGTTCCAGAT
>CAYSZI010000054.1:0-6388 GCA_964435545.1 uncultured Candidatus Saccharibacteria bacterium
TCATTTTCTTTGGAGAATCGTTTTCGGTAAAATTATTATTTTTAAAATCTTCTAAAGTTTTTTCAACCAATTCCTTTGTTAAACGAAATCGTGTCAAAATTTCGCGTGTGTCACCAGGAACTTCAAGCAGCGCTAAAAACAAATGTTCTGTTGAAACAAATTCGTCTTTTAATTGTGCTGCGATTTTTGATGATTGATCAATCGCTTGAGCAAGATCTGGGGTTAAATATATTTGATAGGAAGGCGAAAGTGTTTTTCCTCCTTCTGGAGCCTCTATGGTTTCTAAAACATTATCTACTAAAAGCATTGTATCAACATCAAGCTTTTCTAAAATTGAAATAACCATTGATTCTTCTTGTGTAAGAAGTGCCGCAAGTAAATGTACTGAAGAAACATGATTTTGGCCACGCTCTATTGCAAGCTCATGAGCTCGTCTTATTGCTTCCTTTGCTTTAGTTGTAAAGTGATTAAATGGTGGCATTTTATTTATGAGTTATAACTAGTAAATAGATCCTGTTTGAATTCAGAGTATTTTTGCACCAAAATTAATATAACATTATTAAATTGATTGTCAAACTATTGTAGTTTTACAGTATTAGTAGCTGGCTCTGTCGCATCTAAAACTGAAGCCGATAATGAAGTTAATGGATTTTTCTGTGCGTCATTAATCATTTTACTAATTTTGTCGATACCGATTATTTGTGTTTTTACTGAACCATCCTCATTTGTAACAGAGGAAACAAATCCAATAATTGTTCCATCCAAATCAGACACCGGAAAACCAATTAAGTTTGATGGAATTTGATTGCCCAACAAAACCTGGACCCATTTATCGATAACATTACCGTCCTTGTCTTTTGTTGTCTTCTCAGAAATATTTTGAACTGTATCTTTATTTATATAATCTCCTGAAATTGCGATTGTTGTTTGTCCTGCTTTTACATCTGAATCCTTTCCAAAAGATGATTTTGAAAAATCTTTTGCTGTTTTGTCTGAAGTATCAGTTGTCAAAACAACGAGACCGTTTATGGGAGCTGAAATAATTTTCAATGGAACTGAAACATCTCCATCTTTAACAAAATATGTTTTTGTTTTATCCAAACCATCATATTTTGAAACAAAAATTCCATCACCAACTGAATACGCTTCATTTAATGAATCCTTTGCATCTGTTGTTTCAAAAATCTTATAAAGATTTGCTCGAGTCTTACTAACAGCGTCAACAACAAGCTCATCTTCTTTAACAACAACTGTTTGTGTTTTTCCTGGAGTATAATCTGGTGCAACTTTTTCGATTGTTTGCTGGACAACACGGTTGATTGTTTGAGTTACAGCTGGAGGTGCTTGTTGGAGCAAGGTAGCTGTCACAATTCCCGTTGCGATAGAAACAACAAACGACAATAATATTGCAAGCAATATTAATTGAGTTTTATTTAAATCATTTATTTCAACTGGTTTGTCTTCTTTTTCCATATTTATATTATACCCTCTTTCCTATATTTTTCAAAAATAATACAAAGAGTTTTCAACAATAAATTTATGTCTGGAGTTTTTGTATCTACTCCTAGGGAAATTCTAATTGTTCCCCATTTTTTTTCATCATCTTTTCCATACAAAGCCTCTAATACATGCGAGCTATTTTTTGAAACACTTCCACACGCACTTCCAGCAGATACGCTAATCCCCTTTGCATCGAGCTCAAGAACCAGAAGTTCGCTCGAAAAATTTTGAAAAGAAATATTTATATTATTTGAAACTCGTAAACCTAAATCACCATTTATACGAACGAGGGGAAACTGTTTTTTAATTTTCAAAATAAAAAAATCTCTAATAGCCAACAATCTTTTATTTTCTTTTTCAGATTTTTTTCTTGACTCACTCATGGCTAATGACAATCCTATTATTCCAGCTAAGTTTTCTGTACCTGAACGCAATCCAAATTCTTGACCGCCGCCGCTGTAAACAGACTCGATTGGAGAACCACGACGAACATACAAACATCCAATACCGCGAGTACTGCCGATTTTTGAACCATTCCAACTCATCAAATCAACACCAAGTCTTTCTACTCCAGTATCTAAATACGAAATGGCTTGGCATGCATCAATATGAAGCAATGGGTAAATATTTTTTTCGATCGAATAATTTTGTTTTTTGTACAAACGAATTATTTTTGCAATTTCTTTTACTGGAAAAATTGTTCCAATTTCATTGTTTACATAAGCAACAGAAATTAAAATTGTTTCTGTACGAATTGATTCTTTTATTTGTTTCAACGAAATTTGTCCGTTTTTTTCAACAGAAAGATAAGTAACATCAAAACCTTGTTCTTCCAATTTTTTGCAGTTTTCTAAAATAGAAGGATGTTCAATATTTGTAGTTATTATGTGTGGTTTTTTACCAACAAAATCTGGGAGTTTTTTTGCATAATTTGAAATTCCAAATAATGCCAATGCATTTGCCTCGGTTCCACTACCAGTAAAAATAATTTCTTCAGCATGAGCATCTAGATGCTTTGCGATTTCTTGGCGGGCGGTTTGAAGCGCGCGCTTCGCGTGCGCTCCATCTTTGTGTATCGAACTTGGATTGCCAAAAAACTCGGCGTTGTTTTTTTGAACAACCTTTAAAACAGACGGCAAAACAGGCGCACCTGATGCATAATCTAGATAAATACGTTTTATACTTTTTGATGAATTATTTGACATATATGAAAATGATTGAATTTTTACTCTATATAGTATATACTCGGCACTGTATGAGCACAAACTCTATACTCTTTATTGTGATTTTTGTCCTCCTAGCTTTATGCCTCTTTTTTATCATAAAAGTGTCTTTTCGCCTAAAAAAATTATTCCGAGGCTCAAAAACTGATACATTGGAGGGATTGATGAACGAACTCGTAAATCATGTAGAACATCTTAAAGTAAAAGGTAAATCCCATGACGAAGAACTCGAAGTACTTTCTGGGAGAATTAGCAAACACGGACACGGTGTAAAAATCATGCGTTTTAATCCATTTAAGGATGTTGGAGGAAATCAAAGCTTTGCTGTTTCTATAATAAATGAAAATGGTGACGGCGTAGTACTTTCAAGTTTATACTCTCGCGAAAGAATGAGTGTTTTTGCAAAACCAATTATCGACGGTATTTCTGATATCGAATTAACAGACGAAGAAAAATTGGTAATTGAAGAAGCTCAAAAAGAAACCCGCAGCCATATAAAAAATATTGAGCAAGAATAAAAATAATGCCAAAAGAAAATTCAACACAAAAAAATATACAGCGACCACCAGTTGTTGTTGTGATGGGACATATCGATCATGGAAAATCCACGCTTCTTGATTATATCCGCAAAACAAATGTTGTTGATGGTGAAGCCGGAGGAATAACTCAACGTCTTTCAGCATACGAGGTTGTACACAAAGACGCCGAAGGAGAAAGTCGTAAAATAACTTTTCTAGATACGCCAGGACACCAAGCCTTTGTTGGAATGCGTTCTCGTGGTGCCCAGGTTGCCGACATTGCGATTTTAGTTGTATCTGCAGAAGATTCAGTAAAAGCTCAAACCCTCGAAGCATGGAAAACAATTATGGAATACCGACTTCCTTATGTTGTTGCAATAAACAAAATTGATAAACCAAACGCAAATGTTGAAAAAGTAAAAATGGATCTTGCCGAAAAAGGAATTTATCTTGAAGGATTTGGCGGAGATATTTCTTTTGCAGAAATTTCAGCAAAAAAAGGCACCGGCATAGACAAACTTTTGGAACTTATTCTTTTAGTTGCAGAAATAACAGAACTTACAGGCAACCCAGAAATTAAAGCTGAGGGAATTGTTATTGAATCACATCTTGATGCAAAAAGAGGAGTAACCGCAACGCTAATAGTAAAAGATGGCACACTCAAAAAAGGAATGTTTATTAGAGTTGGCAAAGCAACAGCAGGAACAAGAATAATGGAAGATTACCGTTTAAAACCAACGAGCGAAACAACTCTTTCAGAACCTGTTGGAATTGTCGGATGGAGTGAAATGCCAGAGGTTGGTCAAATATTTCAATGCTACGCAACAAAAAATGAGCTAGAGGAGTCGATGAAAAGTGACGACAAAAAGCCTCACGAAAAAAATATTGAATATAAAAAACAAAGTGAGATAATAAAAAACATTCCAATAATTATTCGCGCAGATACAGCAGGTGGAGCAGAGGCAGTTTTGTCAGAAATAAGAAAATTAGAAATGCCTACAATCATCTGGCATGTACTCTCGTGTGGTGTTGGAAATATCGGAGAAAATGATATCCGAACTGCATCGATTGACTCCGATTCAATCATCGTGGGGTTCAACATAAAACTCGAACCTCGTGCACGCGAAGCAAACGAACAAGCACATGTAAAAATCGAAAACTTTTCTATTATCTATAAATTGTCAGAATATTTACAAGAATTGATTGAGTCTCGAAGACCAAGAGTTGAGACCACAGTTGTTTCAGGATCACTTAAGGTTCAAAAAGTTTTTAATAAAACAAAAGACAGACAAGTGGTAGGCGGATTGGTTTTGTCGGGAGAAATAAATACTGGAAACGAAATCAGAATAATGCGTCGCGAAAACGAAATAGGAATCGGAAAAATTGTCGGATTAGAGCAAAACAAAAACAAAACAAAATGTGTATCAGAAGGAGTGCAGTGCGGAACATTGATAGAGGTGAGAATAGATATTGCACCAGGAGATGTCTTAGAAGCAATTAGTAAAAAATTTGAGTAATTAAAAATATGAGAGACCACAACGAAAAATTAGCGACAGCGATAACACGAGAAGCCTCGATGTTTTTTGAGCGCGAAGGCAATCGAACTGCACTTATAACAATAACAAGAACAATCTTAACAAAGCGAGGAAATGGTGCAACACTTTGTGTATCTGTATTCCCTCCTGAAAAAGAAAAAGCTGCACTCGATTTCGTCACAAGAAACCTAGGTGAACTTCGTAGTGTTTTAAAAGAAAAAATTCGTTCTCGTGCTATACCCACACTCCAAGTTGTAGCCGACCACGGAGAACAAGCTCGGGAAGAAATCAACAAACTACTCATGGAATAAAAAAATAACCCCGTAAAATCGGGGTTATTTTTTTATTCGTGTTTTGGTAAAGACACAACAAAATCATCAATTTTTTCCTTTGTCTCACTTAGTATTCTTGATTTTTCCAAACGAAAAGAATCAAGATATTCTTTTTCACTAATTTCGTTTGCTTCAAATTTTTTATCAAACATGGCGACAACTTCATCAAATTCCTTTTTCGAATCGAAAATTATTTTATCAGCCTTTTCTTTTTGCAAAAGAAGCTCAGGGGTTTTGAGTTCAACTTGATCCAAATATTCATCAATATATTTTCTAATTTCTTCTTCCATATAAATATTATACTGCAAATAATTTTCTAAACCCTATCTTGCTAGCCTTTCCTGTAAGATGAGCAAGTTTTGCTGTGGTAGCAAAAACATTATAAACCGTACTGTTCTCGTGATTTTCTGGACCAGAAAACATTCTTTTAATTTCTCCCAAAAAAGTCTTGTTTGGAAATTTCTTTAATTTTTCTAACTCGTGCAATCTTTCAGCTTTTTCGTTATACTCGGCCTGGTCTCTAGGAAGCTCAAGGTGTTCTAATTGTGACACAATCAGGTTTATTGATTGATCAATATCAACTTCCTCCTTTTGTCTTTCTAGTTGTCTAACGCGTTCTTCTGCTCGTGCAATATCATTGGGGTTTCTTAAACCATTCATGTTTGTAATAGTTTCTAAAATCTCCTCTTCAATTTGAGCTATTTTTTCTTGGTCTTTTTCGTGTTTTTCAAAATCTCTTTCTGGGTTAACATCTTTTAAATTTTTCTTCAAATTTCCACCAAAAGTTAGTTTAAAATAATCAGGAATATAATCTTTTACAAAATGATAATCTCGATCAAAAACACTTCTAATTAATCTTCCTTGATACAATAAAGTATTTTTGAAAACCGAAAAAATAGATTCGTATGCGTAATGTTTAAAACCATCCAAAACTTCTTTGAATTCGGTTTTTTCTTTTTCCATCGCCTCTTGAAATTCAGGACTTCTCGCTCGCGCTTCGCGTCTCTGCATCATGTTTTCAAACATATTAGGCATGTATATATTTTAACAGTAAAAAATCTTATTATCAATCAAACAAAAAAATTAAATTTAATTGTGCCCGAGGTGGGACTCGAACCCACACTTCTTACGAAATTCGATCTTAAGTCGAACGCGGCTACCATTACGCCACTCGGGCAATTTCGCAAGCAAATTGCTTGCATTGAGACCTGGGCGGGAATCGAACCCGCGATGAAGCTTTTGCAGAGCTTTGACTTACCACTTGTCGACCAGGTCTATAC
>CAYSZI010000055.1:0-2194 GCA_964435545.1 uncultured Candidatus Saccharibacteria bacterium
CTGTAGTATAAAGAACCTGACCCGAACGCAATTTGTCTTCAGGTATTGAATTTATTTCAATATTATTTTTTTGTAAAAATTTATATAAATTTTGAACATCAGGGAAATAACGTTCGTTAAAATTTACAACAGGCACTACTTCACTAGGGTTTATTATTTTTTTTTTAACAGATTTATTTTTCTGTTTTTCGATCAAGTCCAAATTTTTCTTTAAAGCTTCATCATAATCAGCCTTTGAAAAAACGACATTTTTTGTATAATCGACATCTCTTCTATGATTCTTTTTTGGATCTGACTCATACATATATCTAACTTGGTTTGTTGCCGCGTTTTTTACAACTTTTGCCAAGCCACTCATGTCGCCTTTTATAAACACAGTATCATCATTTGCTAAAGTACTGATCTTTTTTGGAACGAGTAAACCCTTTGGGAAACTATCGATATTTTTTATAATCTCTGAATTATCAAAATTTCTGATTGCATTTTCGTCCCATTTTGGATCAACAGCTGCTTTTTCAATATCATCAATTAAATATACCGATTCCTCTTTGAAATCAGGATCAAACCATTTGCCTTTCTTTTGGCCTTCGTTGTAAACAAATGTATAAGATTTTGTTCCAGGTTTTTCAGCAATAGTAGCATTCACTGATTTACCATCTTTGTAAACAACCAACACGTTATTATTGAGACCAAGTTCTCCATAACCTTTTATTCTAAACGAATCCTTCGGAAGATTTTTTACAACCTCTGCCAATTTAAGCGTTTCTGGAGAAGGAACATCTGGTGTAGGTGCTCGTGCAACTAATTTTTTCTTGAGTGAATCTTCTAATACTTTTTGATAATCTTCAGCAAGATACACAACATTTTTACTTGCATTTAGATTTCTTTTAACCCTTTTTGGATCAGATTCATAAACGAATTGAATATGATTTGTCTTTGTATTTTTTGCAACGTTTGCAAAGCCATTTATTTCTCCTTTAATAAAGACTTTTGCTTTGTCTTCCAAATCAGAAATCTTTTTTGCTTTAAGCGAACCTTTTGGCATCTTTTCGATTTTTTCTAAAATTTCAGAATAATCAAAATTCTTCATTTCATCTTCAACCCAGTTTGGATTGATTTGAGCTTTTTCAAGATCTTCTTTTATGTAGACTGCATTGTTTTTGAAATCATTATCAAATTCCATTCCTTTTCTTGAGCCATCTTCATAATCAAGAGTTAGCAATTTTGTTCCAGCTATTCCAGGTTTTTCAACAACCTTTGCCTTCATAAATTCTCCACTATTTGATATAACAAAAACTTCGTTTCCAAGATTCAATCCCGAAAATCCTCTAATTTTTAAATTTTGATTTGGCAAACTTTTTATTAAATCAATGTATTCAGAATTTGCATTCAAAGGTTCTGCTTGATCTGGAACCACAGTAGTAAACGAACTACCGTTATATTCAACTGGCGATCCATAAGTATTAAGCGGACTATCTTTTACTTTTATAGCCTTACGGTTTTCTTCCGAATATTTTTTCAAACCTTCGCGTAGTTTTTTAGTATCTGTGATTTCAATATCAAGAACTGGATTACCTTTGTCGTTTTTCTTCTGTCTCCCGTTTTCGTCAACTTGATATTTTGCTTCAATTTTTACTCCAAGATATTCTGATGTCTTCAAAATAATATCCTTCATATTTAAAGGTACTCTTTTTGCTACACCATTTGCAGGTAAATAACCATCGGCCAATTCTCCAAATCTAACAATTTGTTGAACTTCTTCTTGAAGACGTTGTTTAAATTGAACAACTTTTGGATCGTTTTCTGAGAGAGTTGCGAGTTCGTTAACATCAAGACCTTCTGGGATTGAAATGGAACTGTTTGGTCCTCGAACACTTCTTGTATTAAAATCATTCCATGTCCAAGCAATGGCTTCACCACTTTTAAACTTGTCTATTTCACGACGAGGGTCAACCATGACCCAGTCTTTGTTGTCATAAGAAACAGAATTTCTTCCTCTTGCATCATCAAACATTTGACCAAACTCAATATCTGCCCAGAAATTCTTTGTTCTGTTTCCTCCAACAGCTGCATAACTCGCACCTCTTATTACAGTATTTCTTCCTTGTGTTCCAACCATTCCGGTTTCCTTTCTCATAACGGCCTCCATAAACTGCCAAAATCTCATCGAAGCATGGAATGTTGGATATTTCTC
>CAYSZI010000055.1:2294-6349 GCA_964435545.1 uncultured Candidatus Saccharibacteria bacterium
CTACAGCTAGACAGACTACGCTTTTTACGTTTTTACCTAGGGGTTCGGGGTTTTGATTATCTAGGTTTTGAAGTTCTCCTTCTACATATCCTGGATTACGTCGCTTTTGGTCTTCGAAATACCACTTTGATTCTTCTAGTGGATCGAGGATTGCATTTGGATTTTTCTTTAAGCGCGGGGAGAAGTCTTTAGGATATTCAATACTTGGATCACCACCTCCGTATGGATAATATGGATAATCCTTTGGTTCAGTTTTATCATCCTCTGGAATAACTGGAATTTTCTCTTCCGGCATAGTACCGCGCTCGAGTGGTCGGCGTGCTCGTATATCTGTAAACGGAATAAAGTCTGGGTTTGTTGTGTCTGGCAAATGGAAATTTATATTTGAAACTGTTGTATCTGTTGAAATCGCATCTCTTCCATGACCGATATGTGTTGCCAAGATGCGGAAAATTTCTCCGCCATCTTTTTCCGAAACACCAGTTTGTTGTGCAACTTCGGCAAATTTTCCAATAAATGCTGCATGAACATTTGTATCTTCAATATGAAATAGTAATTGTTTTGCGTAATCGCTACCTTTTGGAATAACTAAATTACCAGCTCCATCAAGGTGAACTGTTTTATCTGTAAGCAACAATTGTTTTGCAAGTTCGCTGTCTTTTGGAATAAGCGCATTACCAGCCCCGTCATCATGAACATTTACAAATAGATGCTTTGCCAACTCACTACCTTTTTCAATAATGGCATTTCCATGTTCGTCGATAGGAACTTCAAAAACATTGTGTTGTGTATCCCTTGAAACAGAGAATAACATTTTTAATCCATGGGCTTTTATTTCCGCAGGTGCATCAACATCTGCTGTTATACCATCTGCATCATGATACGACCCCTCACTCGTCATGTGGGACATATTGAAAATATAATTTCCTTTTGTATCAAGACCGGTATTGTGTTCACCACCCCACCAACCACCAAGCTCGTTTTTATCAAATTCTGTTGTGTTGTTGTCGTACCAAAGCTCACGATGTATTTTGTGTAAATTATTTCCAAGCCCTTTTGCATAATCTGCAGGGGTTTCTTTTATTATTCCGCCTGTAAATGATTGATTTGTGAAAATATCATTTTTTGCAAGAAGTAATTTACTTTCGTCTGTAAGATCGCCGTTGTTGTTAAACATTAACTTGCCACCTTTAAGTATCGTGTCCTCACCACGAACAATATCGTATGTTCCGTCATGGTGATCAATAATACTTGTGCCCTCTGGAAGGTGAACATGATTGCCAGCAATTAAATCATTAGTCATGTTTCCATCTGGCAACCTTGGTGTATCGCCCATCAAATGACGGCGCAAACTTTCAAACATAGTTGCATCTTTTGTTAAATCGGTAGGGTGGTGATCATTTGCATTAAAATGCTTTGTCATTCCAGTTATAATACTGTCTTCATCTCCTGTCCAAATAGTATGTACCAATTCTTGCCCAACAGCACCAACAACTCCACCAATAAGCACGGTGGATGCAACTTTTTTCCAAACTTTTCGACGACGCATTTTAGTAAATGCTTTATCTTGTTCATCAATACCTCCGGTTTTTCCAACCAAAGTACACATTTGTGTTTGAGTGAGATTTGAAAGATTGCTCATAAAAACTGGATCTGTTTTTTCCATTTCAGCTTTTATTTTCCAGCGCAAGTTATAAATTGTGGCACATTCTTTTTCTGCTTGAACTTCATGTGAATAATTAATCAAATCAATCTTTCTTTCACCTCCAAGTTTAATACGCGCATCCACATCAACAATTAAATCTTGCAATGACTGCATTTCTGATGGAGTAAAAGATTTTTTCTGTTTAAATTTTTCCAAACCTAACTCAAGGTTGCTTATTATTTCTTTTGATCCGCGTGCCTCATAATCATTGCGCTTCATTTCATCACGACGAACCATATCGTTTTCATTAAACTCCATGCCTTTTGCCCGCTCACGCATGTGCTGGGCGCGTTCCTTTTTTAAACGCGTTGATTCATTGTGATATGTAACTCCAGCCAAAGCCGCAGCTGTACCTCCAAAAGTAAAGGCTTGTCCAAGTTTGCTTCGAAGTGCTTTTATTCCAAAGAATTTTCCAAGTGAATATGCTCCAGCACCAACAAGCGAAACCGCAGCTTCGTTTCCAATGATTTGTCCAACTTTTGTTTTTTTGAATTTATCCCAACATCTATCAAAAGTATTTAGTTTTGCCTCAGTATTCAAACTTTCTTTTGCTTTTCCGAGAACCAATTTTACATCGACATCGGCGTCTGTAATCTTATCGGAGTGCTCGTATTTTTGTTTAAAGCCTTTTGCAATTTGCAAAAGATTATCGGCAAATAATCTATCTCGGCTTGTATACTGTGCTTCAAGTCTTGTTATAATGGCTGTTTTTTCTTGTTCAAAATCTGAATCATTAACAGAGCCCTGCATGTATCTTTTTACTAGTGCATTTATTTCTGGAACTGAAGTTGGAGGTGTCGAAGATTCACCATCGCGCAACATATCTGCTCGGTGCTCACTTGTAAAACGACTTATTATTGAATCCATCGCACTATTATGTGCCGATATGTTTCCGTAAAGATTTTTTGATCCAAAAATTTCATTTTTATTTCTTAGATATTCTTTTTGTCTATAAAAAGATTCAAAAATATTGTGTTTCCACATTCTTGTGGCCCATTTGGTTAAAAAATTCTGGCTGCGATCCTCTTTTGATTCTGTCATGTGATGATCGGCAAGATCCCGTGCGCGTTTTTCGGCAAGGTCTGTTGCATCAACAACGCCAGCAACGGCACTGTATTCATTTGCGTTTGCTACTTTCTTTCCTGGTGGTGGAGTATTTCCCCCTCCGCCTGGAGGCGTATTTCCACCTCCGGCTGGTGGTGGAGTATGATTTCCTGGAGGCGTATTTCCAGGAGGTGTGTTTCCTGGTGGAGTATTGTGTCCTCCTCCTGCTGGTGGAGTATTTCCCCCAGAATGTGGATCATTGTGATGAGGGTCATCATGGCCATCATGATGATTATGTTCATCATCATGTGAATCATCAAATGGGTCATGATATTTACCTTCCTTTTTATCCAAGGCGTCAAACTCAGCCACTGCTTTTTTATCAGAAGGCGATGTCTTAATAGGTACACCAGTAAGATTACTATACTTACCGTGTTCATCTGGGGCACCTGCTATTCTTCGATTAACATATCGTGCTCTTTTTTTATCAAGAATATCATAATAGTGGTGAGCTTGAGGCAAGTAACTATAATTACCATTTTTATCCTTCTGAACAACAACACTATAATGTGAAAAGGCTACATTTTCACCTTTATTTCCATTTGTTCCTCTACTTGCCAAAGCCTCTGCTTCATTCGCATGCGCGTTTTCATGTGCAAGGTTTTCAATAACCTCTTTTTGAGACATTCCAACAGCTCCAAGTGCATGCTTGTAGTCTGACAAATTGGTAACTGCTACAGTTGCCAATTTGATTTCATTATTGATTGAGTTAAGTTCTTTTTTACTTGCTTCAGTTGAAAAATCAAGACTTTCAAGAGCTTGTTTTTTTTTCATTAGATACTCATAACGCCCAGAATCCAAAGCATAACGTCTCGCCTTTCCAGCAAGACCATTTATAACATTTTTTCGTTCGTCCAAAGGGATATCTGTTTTGCCTTTAAACGGGTCTATTTTTTTTCTCTCTTCTTCTGCGTCTTTTCTAAATTTAGAAACTTCTTTTTCAACCGGCGGTTTGTTTCCTCCTTTTTTTTCGTGACCTCCTCCATGTCCATGGTCATCTCCACCACCGTGGCCGTGGTCATTTTGATTTTCTGTTTTTTTAGGAGCACTTGGTGTTTGTTCGCCGAATTTCATATGTTTAGCTTAAATACATATTTTTAAATGAGACCAATTCAAAAGCAGCTCTTTCTTTCAAGTCTGGAATATAACTTTTTATAAAATTCTGGATTTCGTCGTCAGATCCGTTGTCGAGTTTTTCTTCAAATTCTTCCAATGCATCTGGTGGAAGTTTGCTCATTATCATCGC
>CAYSZI010000056.1:0-5931 GCA_964435545.1 uncultured Candidatus Saccharibacteria bacterium
GCGCGCGCTAATTATTTTTTTTCTTATTTCCTCAGACTCAGGCTTTTCCTTTGCTTTATTTAATTTTTCGTAATTAATTTCACCAACATAAATAGCAATATCAATTCTATCTAAAAGCGGTCCGGAAAGTTTTCGTTTGTATCTGATCATGTCTGCACTCGTACAAATACATTGTTTGATTTTTGAACCTTTGTATCCACATGGGCATGGGTTCATTGCCGCAACAAATAAAAAATCAGCAGGAAAAACAGCTGTACCCTTTGCTCGTGAAATTGAAACAAATTTTTCTTCAAGTGGCTCACGAAGTGATTCAATAACTCGCCTATCGAATTCTGGAAATTCATCACTAAACAATACTCCCTTATGTGCAAGAGTAACCTCGCCAGGCTTTGGGAAAGTTCCTCCACCAATTACCGAAACATACGATGCTGTATGATGCGGTGAACGAAAAGGAGGAGTACTACAAAATAAATCTCTGTTCGTATTTCCAACAATCGAATGAATAGTCGAAACTTCAATTGATTCTTCTTGCGATAGTTTTGGCAAAATACCCACAAGCGCACGAGCAAGCATTGTTTTTCCTGTTCCTGGCGGGCCGTACATAATAATATTGTGTCCTCCCGCAGCGGCAATCATCAATCCTCTTTTTGCACTTTCTTGCCCAACGATATCGGAAAAATCGTTTTCTTTATTTAAATTATTTGTTTCTTCTTTATTTTTTCTCTCAAATTTCTTTATTTTATTTTTATGAATTCCCTCATTTTCTTTTTTTGTTTTTTCTAGATGGTCAATAATTTCACTTAGTTTTTTTACAGGATATATATCGAGTCCTTCAATAATAGATGCTTCCTCGGCATTACTTTCTGGAACAAAAATTTCTTTAAAGCCTTCTTGTTTTGCGATAATCGTGATTGGTAAAATTCCTCGAACACTACGCAATGTTCCATCCAGACCAAGCTCGCCAACAAAAAGTGTTTTATCTAAATTGTATTCACTTTCAAAACCCTCGGCTATTAGATAACCAAGAGCAATTGAAACATCAAAATGAGAACCTTCTTTTTTTATATCTGCTGGCGAAAGCGAAACAACTGTTTTTTGATTTTTTGTTTTAGGTGATTCATATCCTGAATTTTTTAAAGCCGAACCAACACGATCTCGTGCCTCTCCTACAGACCTATCTCCGAGACCAACGATTGTAAAATTATTTAGACCACGAGCAGTATCAATTTCAACAGAAATTATTTTTCCTGACAGCAAATCTATTTGTGCTGAAAAAACTCTTGCAAACGACATGATATTATTTTGAAACGCGAACTTTCTTCGAAAGTTCGCGTTTCTATTTTAAAAATTTTATAAATGTCTCAAACAAGTTTCCGCTGCAGGGTTTGCATCGAGTCTTTCTTTTTCAATTTCACCATTGCAAACTTTACATTTTCCAAACGTACCATCTTCCAATTTTTTTAGAGCCAATTCTACTTCATTTAATCTTTTTTCAAGTGGAATCATTAATGAACTTTTTTCTTCAAACTCTTCGTATCTGTCTGCATTATCGTTATCATCGGCATCATTTTCGCTTACGTCTGATTGTGTCGTCCATACTCCGCTTTCGCTATCAAAACGACCCATACTTTTTAACTCTTCGGTTATTTTATTTTTCTCCTCTTCTAATTTTTTTTCGTAGTGTATTTTCATAAGTAAATAATAGCAGAAATAATATTTTTTTGAAAAGCAAAACTATAAACTAATACGTCGTACCGCCTCTGTTAAAGTTTTTGCATCGTTTGTGATTATTATTGTATTTTCATCAAGGAATGAATAGAATAGCACGGGCTTTTTATTTACATCAATAATTGCTCTCGTGTCGTGATTTTCAATCATTGTTTCAGTATATGGAGTATTTAACAAAGACGCACTATTTCCAGAAGTATCTATACCAAAGAGTGGAGCAAGATCACCTGTCATATATGGTTCCCATTGGAGCATACCGGTCAACAAGAAATCGTGTTGAGTTCCACGAAAGATAATAAACAAGTTTGGTTGAACATATGAATATATTCCCAACATATAGTCTTGGTTTAATGCACCAGAAAATTCTGGTGTCACATGAGCCCCGATTGTCGAAAGAAACAAACTTGAGGGCAAACGTGTCTCCCTGGTACTTGTACCTTGTGTTACATAAAGATTATCAATCATCCCTGTTTGAGTTGTTGATTCTTTTGCAGCGTTTTTTATTGCATACATCACCTCATTAGCATTTTTACCAGTAATATTTACAATTTTTAAATCCTCAGATTTAATTATAGATACGGGGACTGTTGGTTTTTCAATAGGAATAGGTGTGTTTATTTTCTTTTGATACAAAAAAACACCAACAGCAACACAGATTGCTACGATAACTAAAAAAACTCCAGCGAATGCAAATAATGAATTCTTTCTTGGATTACTTGATAATACTTCTTGTTCTTTAGACTTACGCTCATTTTCCATGATGGCATTTTTCATTGCAGCACCTTGGTGTTTACGAAGTTCATCAGCAAGATCTACTGAAAAAGTGCGCATTTGTGGAGCTTGAGGTTGAGGTATTTCAGTTCCGTCTGGATTTGAAGCAACGGTATGATTTATTTCTGGTGTTGGGTTTTGCAAAGGAGCTGAAGTCGCTTCTTCTTTTTTTTGTTGAAGTGGTTCCATATGCATATATGATAGCACAAATATTTTTTGTGAATAGCAGAAAAACTGCCCCGCAAATGTTTACATTTGCGGGGCAGTTTTATTTAAAAACAATCTTATTCACCCTTAGCTTTGATATCACTATCAATTTTATCAATTCTCTGTTTAATTTCCTCGATTTTTTGCATTTCTTGATCTATATATGCTCCGTCTTCTTCAATTTCTTTATTTATATCTTCAAGCTCTGCTTGATACTCTGCTTCAGCTTGCTTAACCTCTGGATCCTCAGAAACATCAACACCTGCACTCTCAAAATCATTATCTAGTTCTTGTTGCAAAATATCTTTTATACTTGCATATGTATCGTAATCCAAAATTGCCTTACCTGCCAAAATTACAGCAACTTTCTGCTTTGTTTCTGGAGAAAAATCTGAGGCCTCAATAAATTGTCTAAGTTCTTGTATATCCATAAATATTATTATGCAGCAATTGCATTATCTTGACTATTAAGATCAATTGTTTGTCCTTTTTGATTATTCTTTTTCTCTTCTGCTTTTTTTGCTTTGAGATCTGCGGCTTTCTTTGCAAGATCAAGAACAGATTGTGGAACCTCCATATTATTCTTTTTATAGCTCTCGGTAAGAGCTGCAACTGTAACCTCGATAGCCTTTGGAGCAGAATTACTACCTTGATCTAGTTTTGCACTCCAATCATTGAGTTGCTCCGTAAGCATATTGAGCTCTTCTTTGTTTTCTTCCATCTTAGCCAATTCTTCTGGTGATTTTTCTTGAGATTCATTCATATCCTCAACTAAGTTTTTATTACTCTCTATGGCATCATTTATAGTATCACCATATTCATTTGATACTTCATTCATATCTACTGGTTCGTTTGATTTAACAGCATCTTCAACCGCAGCCTGTGGAGCAGAATTTACTGTTGTATTATTTTCTGCTGTATTATCTCCAACTTTTTCAAGTGGTTTAGCATTTTCAACATTAGCTTCACTCACCTTTTTTGCTTCTTCCTCTCTTTGTTTTCGCTTATCGGCCGCCTCTTGTTTTACTTTTTCAGCCTCAGCCAATCTAGCTTCTCTTGTTTTAATTTCATTCTTGATGTCTTCTCGATGGTCAAACAAAGCTATTTCTCTTTCTGAAAGAGTCTCGCCTTTTTCTTTTTTACTTTCGATTGATTTCAAAGTTTCTTCAGAAATTACACCAGTATCAACGTAATTATCCCAATCAGATTGAAGAATAGCCTCCGCAACTTTTTCTTGTTTGTTTGGTTTATTTTCTCCTTGTTGAACATTTACTGTAGTTGCAGTACCTCCTGTTTCTACTACTGGTGGATTTACAATTGTCGCAGTATTTTCTACATTATTTTGAGCAACAGCCTCATTTTTTACTTCAGTTTTTTGTTCAAAGCTTACTTTTGAATCAAGCTGGCTAATAGTATTCATTTTACTTTTTGCTCCATCGAGTATTCCTTTTATTCTTTCCTTGTCTTCTGGTTTTGAATTATCCAAAATATACTGAAGAGCCTCTTCTTTTTTACGATTTATTTTTTGTTCACGCTTTTGTTTTGCCTTTTCTGTTCGATTATTCCATTTATCCTTACACCATTTAATCAAACTTGTTAGTGGGCTAAGCATTGCCTTGAAAAACTTTTTAACATCCTCAAGAGCTGCAGCATTTTCTTCTGCCTCCAATTGATCCATTTGTTTTTGCAATTCTTCTCTTCTGGTTGCAAGATCTTTCTTTTTATCATCCAAATTACCTGGAGTATCCTTACCTTCCTCTTTTTCGCCAACTTTACTAAACCAACTCGTTATTTTTTCATAACGACTTTTTATTGAACTTCCAACCTTAGAATACCAAGACTCGCTCTTGGCTTTTTCTGTATTAGCGACAGCTTTTTCAGGAGTCTTAATATTTAAAACCTTGGTTTCTGGCTTTATTTCAGTAGCTTGATTTTGAGTATTGTTTGTTGGATCTGTATAATACTCTTCCTGTTTTACAGCAGCAACAGTAGGATCTGGCTGTTTTCCAGGAGCAGGATAATAATTTTCTGGTCTTGAAGTAGTAGTTTGATTCTGGATATTGGATGCTAATTCTGTACTATTTTTTTCCACTGGTTTTATAGCGGAAATAACATCTGGTTGTTTTTCAGGTGCTTGATTTATAACTGTATTTGCGTCATTTTTGTTGTCTACGCTTGCTTCAACAACTGGGGCATTATCTAAGTTTTGAGTAATTCCATTTTTTTGATTTCGAAATTCTTCTCTTCTTAAATCATCTGCTTCTCTTCTTTTTTCCATCAAAGCCTCGATCTTATCATCTATTTTTTTGTACCCCTCATCTTGGAGTTTTCGGGTTTCCTCGTTTGCGTTAACTCTTGTTATACCAACAAGATTATCATTGTAAAATTTATCTTTTTCTTGGATAGTCTTATTTATTTCATTTACCACATTTTCATACGAAAGATTCAATTGCTTGATTTTTTCGTTTGTTGTATTTTTTATTTCAATCCGTTCATCATCATGAAGTTTTGAACCAGTATATGTATCCATACCTCCATAATCATTATCACCTTCGAGCTCAAGATACTTTTTATATTCTTCGTTAGCTTTTTCGCCAGATCCATCAAAACGATTATTTTTATACCTTTCTTTCAATATACTTAACTCGTCACCAGCGATTATGATTCTCTTAAACTTTTTTTGCTCCTGTTTATTTTCAGAATTACCCTCAACAACCGTAGCAATTTCATTATCCTTTGCCCTGTCATTGTCTACATGTGAACCAATAGGCTCATTAACATTTTGCTCTATTACTTTGTCTGCTGGGGCTTGATTTATGACTGTTGCGCTCTCAATGGATTTATTATTTTCAACCATTTGTACTGGCTCATTTATGGAATTTTCTATTCCAGCAAACTCGTTATATGGCAAATCAACACCAGGATTTTCACTTGATGAGTTTTGTGCTAACTCTTGCTTTGTTTTTTCGGTCAATTCAACAACCTGAGCATCAATTTTAGATGTTTCGGACGTTAGTTCATTTGATTCCTCACCTGTTAATTCGTTTGAAGATTTTAATTGGCTTACTTTATTTTGTGTATCTTCATGAAAAGCCTCGGTTGTACCCTCAACAAGCTTCTCTACTTGCTCTGTTGAAGCACCATTATTTTCGAGAGAATGTTTCTTTTGAGTTTCGCCAGCATTTTTTAGTCTTTCAACCATGCTGTTTGCTTTTTTTGTATTGT
>CAYSZI010000057.1:0-5758 GCA_964435545.1 uncultured Candidatus Saccharibacteria bacterium
ATATTAATATCCTTGCTGAAGAAAAACAAAACGATCTTGAGAAAAATGGTGTAAGTGTGACAAACGAGTCTTACGAGACACGTGCTGAAAATATTATGGATATGGTTTCTAGTTTTTTGAGCCAGGAAGCAGAAGATGCGAAAGATATTGTTTTTATACCTGAAAATAAAAATAAGTTGCGAGTGGAAGTAAAATTAAAAAATGAAAATGGTGTTTTTGAAAAGGTATCATTTGAAATATTGAGCGAAAATGGAAAGTTGAACTTAACAAATATTCTTAAGGAAGGAAAGCCATTTGATATACCATTAATAAAAAATGAAATTGAGAATCTTTGGACGCCAGACCCAGGAAAAGAAATCTTTAATATTGAGTTTAACAAAAAAGATATTTCGTTTTTTGAAAGAGACGCTCAAAATAATGTAAAAGATAAGGCACTTAATAATCCAAATCTAGAAAATAAAGATTTTCGTAATGTTGCGCAAGATTTATCCAATTTGTTATACGAACAATTTGAAGAGGGAGAATATACTAGTCCATCAATTCTAAAACATGAAGATGGATTGGGTTTGAGATTTAATTATAAAAAATCTGGTTCTGATGATGAAGGAGTGGATGTTGGATTTATTGTTGGCGTGGCAAAAAATAAAAAGTCTCTTACTTTTAAAGAGGTTAAATTATCTGACAAAAACGTAGATAAAAAAATTGATATTAAAAAAGCTGCAAAAATGATTATGGATGAAATAAAAAACGGAAGAACTATTGATAAAATCAATTTTAATAAAGACAACGAGACTTTTGACATTCTATATAAGTAGGTCGTTATTTGTTTAAATTTGGAACTTTTATGTGTTATTTAACGTATATATAGGTAGGTACGGTATAATGTCATATCTGAATTACAGAATTATTATATTAATTAATACAAAATGGAATCACAAAAAAAGGTAGTTGTTTTAGGGGGAGGATTTGCTGGGATGTATGGGGCACTTTCAGTTTATGAAAATTGTGGAGAAAAAGTTTCTGTTACGATAATAAACCGCACAAATTATTTTCTTTTTACACCAATGTTGCACGAGGTTGCAACAGGCGGTCTTGGAAATAGTCAGATTGTTGAATCAATTCGAAAAATAATATACAAAAAATCTATAAATTTTTTAGAGGCAGATGTTATGTCTGTCGATGTTTCAAAAAAAGAAATTATAACAAGCAATGGAAATATTCCATATGATATTTTGGTCGTCGCAACAGGGGCTACAACGAATTTTTTTGGAACACCTGGAGCGCAAGAAAATTCTTTGGTCTTGAAAAGCCTCGGTGATGCAATAAAAATTAGAGATAAAATAATTGATACATTTGAAGAGGCTTCGCGTGAAAATGATTCTGAAAAAAGAAAGGCAATGCTTTCTTTTGTGATTGTTGGAGGTGGAGCAACAGGAGTAGAAGTTTCTGCCGAAATTGCAGAATTATGTAATTTTACTCTAAGAAAATATTATGCAGAAAAAATAAAATGTAATGATATTTCTATAACCTTGGTAAATTCCGCACCAGAATTGCTTGCTGTTTTTGACCCAAAGACTCGTGCGTATGCACTAAAAATTTTGCAAAAAGATGGAGTAAAAGTAATGTTGAATGCAAAAGTAAAAGAAGTTACATCTTCGTCTATTATTTTTGCTGATGATACAAAATTGATTTCAAATATGGTTATTTGGTCTGCTGGAGTAAAACCAAACGACATTTCTGTAACGGGAGGTGAATTGCAGAAAGATAAAAGTGGAAGAATTATTACAGATAAAAATTTTAATGTAAAAGGCTTTAAAGATGTTTTTGCTGTGGGTGACATTTCGCACTTTGATGAAGCAAGTGAGCGCGGATTGCCAATGCTTGCGCAGGTTGCTGTTATGCAAGGGGGTCATCTTGGAAAAAATATTAAAAATTCGATTGAAGGGAAAGAACTAATTCCTTTTTCATATTTTTCAAAAGGTGAATTTGTTTCACTTGGAAGAGGTGAAGCCTCGGGTGTGATGTTTGGTGTGCATGTTTATGGAAAACTTGCTTGGTTTATCTGGCGCACAATTTATCTTTTCAAGTTTTTGTCGACTTCAAAAAGATTTAGGATTGCATTTGATTGGACAATGCAGCTTTTTTCAAAGCGTGATGTTTCAAGAGCAAAGTAATATTTTTTTTGCTAATATGTACGCATATGGAAAAAAAGAATTATTTATGGTTTAAGGCAAAAAGATTTGGTTGGGGTTGGTATCCTTGTACTTGGCAAGGGTGGGTAATTTTACTGATGTATGTTTTTGCACTTGTTTTGAATTCGATTTTTGTGAACAATCATGTAAATTCAATGCCAGACTTGGCTTTGCAATTTTTCCCAGAAACATACGTTCTTACAATTTTTTTGATAATAATCTGTTACGTTACCGGTGAGAAGCCATCATGGAATTGGGGATTTAAAAAGAAAGAAAAAATAAATATTGTTGATTCTGATGCTGATAAAAAATAAATCCGAAATAGAAAATATTACGAGGGCTTGTGAAATAACCGACGAGATTTTTAAAAAAATTATCGAGAGTTTTTGTTTTAAAACTGAACGCGAACTTTATCTTTATATAAAAAAAGAAATAAAAAATCGTGGGTTGCGAGAGGCGTTTCCGCCTATTGTTACTTCGGGTGTGCGAGCCGGAAATTCTATTCACCCAAAACCTACAAAAGAAAAATTGGAAGGTTTTGTAATTTTGGATTTTGGGGTACGAATAAATGGATATTGTTCAGATATGACTCGCACAATTTTTGTTGGTAAGCCAAAAGAAAAAGACAAAGAATTGTATAAATTAATTTTTGAATCAAAAAAGGCGGGTGAGAAAAATACAAAAATAAATACAAAATGTGCGGCGGCTGACGCCGCCGCACGCAAAGCACTCGGCTTTTACAGCAAATATTTTATTCATACTTTGGGTCACGGAGTAGGAAAGCGAATTCACGAAAAACCAAGAATATATTTTAAAAGAGAAGAAGACATATTTTTAGAAAATATGGTTGTGACAATCGAACCTGGAATTTATATTCCAAATAAACTTGGAATAAGAATCGAAGACACATATGTTGTTGAAAAAAAAGGTTTACGCGCGCTTACAAAATCAACGCAAAAATTCTTAATATTTTAAATAATCTGCAAAACATACATTTAAAAACACCGGCATAAATTTCTGCTGAAATTTTGCCTCACTCTCCGGCCGTCGCCGTCCGAGAGTGTTTTTAAATGTATGTTTTGCAGATTATTTCGTTCACTTTTGTTTTGTGATATATTCAAGCAATGAAAATCGGAGTATTTGATTCGGGACTTGGGGGACTTTTTACTTTAAAAGCGCTTGCAAAAAAGTTGCCGCAATATGATTATGTATATCTTGGTGATACCAAGCGTCTTCCTTACGGCTCACGTTCGCATGAGGTTATCTATCAGTTTTTAAAAGAAGGTGTCGATTTTTTATTTTCAAAAGATTGCGCACTTATAATCGTGGCATGTAATACTGCATCGGCTGAAGCTCTGCGGGAATTGCAGCAAAAATATTTGCCAACAGCATATCCTGATAAAAAAGTTTTGGGTATGATTGTTCCGCTTACTGAATCATGCGAAAAATACTCGAGAGTTGGGCTTGTGGCAACAAATGCAACTATTTCTTCAAAAGCATACGAAAATGAATTTAAAAAGCGAGCCAAACATGCGAAACTTTTTTCGCTCGCAACTCCACTACTCGTGCCTCTTATCGAAAATGGTGACAAGAAATTTTTGCCGATAGCTGTGAAAGATTATTTGAAATTTTTTAAAGAAAAAAAGATTGAAGCATTGCTTTTGGGGTGTACTCATTACGGAATTGCAAAAAAAGAATTTCAGAAAAATTTACCAAAGAATGTTGTCGTACTTTCTCAAAACGACATCGTTCCAAAGAAAACAAAAGATTATTTGTCTCGACATCCAGAAATCGAAAGTAAACTTTCAAAAAACAACACCCGCGAATTTTTTGTAACAGATATCACCGAAACAATGAAAAAACTTGCTGAAAAATGGTTTGGAAAAAAAATCGCAATCCAAAAAATCTCAATCGAGAAATAAGTCTAAAAAGCATGCTGTCAAAACAAATATTTCGCAGCCGAGGACTGTTCGAGTTCGGATTTTTGAATTACAGAATTTTGCAAAACACCCTTTCTCGGGTACCGCCATATTTTTCTGCTGAAAAATTGGCTCACACTCGCACCGTCGTGCTCCGTGAGTACCCTTAAAAGGGTGTTTTGCAAAATTCTGGAATTCAAAAAGACAACGAGTTCCGCAGGCAAGAAATATTTGTTTTGACAGCATGCTTTTATGTCGATTAAGCTTTGTGGTATAGTTGCCTTATGGATAAAGCAAAGGCGTATTTTAAGGGCAAAAAAATAACAGTAATGGGCTTAGGGCTTCTTGGAAAAGGTCTTGGAGACACGGTTTTTTTGGCTAAATGCGGAGCAGATATTATCGTCACCGATATGAAAACGAAAGAGCAGTTAAAAACCTCGGTTAGTGTTTTAAAAAAATATAAAAATATAAAATTTGTTTTGGGTGAACATAGACTTGAGGATTTTCAAACATGCGATATGGTTTTAAAAAACCAGGGTGTTCCTCTTGATTCAATATATATTGCTGAGGCAAGAAAAAATGGTATACCGATTCGTATGGATGATGAGCTTTTGGTTTCGTTTCTTCCTGAAAAAGTTACCGTGGTTGGCGTCACGGGCACTCGCGGAAAAACAACTGTAACAAGTTTGATTTATCATATTCTCAAAAAAGCTGGAAAAAAAGTTCACCTTGGCGGAAATATTCGCGGAGTTGCAACACTTTCACTTCTCCCAAAAATAAAAAAAAGCGACATTCTTGTTTTAGAACTTTCAAGCTGGCAACTTCAAGGATTTGGCGAATCAAAAATATCACCAAATATTTCGGTGTTTACAAATTTTGGACTCGACCACATGAATTATTACAAAAATAATCTTGCTGATTATTTTTCTGATAAAGAGCTGGTTTATAAATACCAAAAAGAAGGCGATATACTTGTGGCCGGAGAAAATTTGCAAAATAAAATTTCAGGGCAACATAAAGGAATTCTTGTCATTTCAAAACCAGTAGATATGCCAAAAAATTGGAAACCGCAAATTGTCGGCGAACATAATATTGAAAATATTGCATTGGCAATAAACGCAGTTAAGGCACTTAAAATCCCGCTTACAAAAATAAAATCAGGTGTAGAGAGTTTTAAGGCAGTTGAAGGACGTTTGCAATTTGTAAAAAATATCAAAGGAATAAAAATTTACAACGATAATAATTCTACAACCCCAGAAGCAACAGTTGTTGCCCTAAAATCTTTTCCGAAAAAACAAATTGTTTTGATTATGGGCGGAGCAGATAAAAAACTTGATACCACTCTATTACTAAAAACAGTCGAAGAATGCGCACACACAGTAATTCTTCTCCCCGGTTCTGGAAGCGACAAAATTACAAACGAAGATTTTTATCGTGCAGAAAGTTTGAAGGATGCGCTTATGACCGCATATAAATCTGCAGAAAAAGGTGACATTGTACTCTTCAGTCCCGGTTTTGCATCATTTGGAATGTTTGTGAATGAATACGATAGAAATGATCAGTTTATGAAAT
Organism: uncultured Candidatus Saccharibacteria bacterium; assembly: GCA_964435545.1. Lineage (GTDB taxonomy): Bacteria > Patescibacteriota > Minisyncoccia > Phycocordibacterales > UBA9973 > CAITQP01. Next base: position 5,684 of record CAYSZI010000057.1, read on the forward strand.
TGGTGAAGAAATTGAAATGATAGGACAAAAGACGACAAATTACGACCGAAGGAAATACTCTGTCATCGCGTATGA
>CAYSZI010000058.1:0-5578 GCA_964435545.1 uncultured Candidatus Saccharibacteria bacterium
AGGCACGGGTAGCGGAAGCTGCTCGTGGATTATTTCAAATTGAATCTCGATTTTGTTGTTGGCTTCGGCCGCAACACTATCTGACCGAGTCGATTACTTATTGTCGCAAGATGATAAGTCAATTTCAGCTCTCAAAGGCTCGAAATAAAGTGTATTGTTCTACTACTTTTAAAAAAGTGAACACTCAGTCCGCGAGATAAAGGACACAGGAGGGTACCATCTTAAGAGGTACTCTCCGGTGAACGGAACAAAATAAAAAATAGTATTTATTTACATAACTTTAGGTATAACGAAAGCCACCCGCGAGGGTGGTTTTTTGTTGTTGCGCGGCGTCATATAAATTGAGTATAATGTCGCTACTCATGAAATTCAGCAAGCTCAATTCCTGGTGGTTTATCTCAATCGTTTGCGCTATCGCCGTCCTTGTCATCAACTTGCCATCATTCTTTTTGTATTGGTATAGTCCGTTTATACAGGGCTGGGATGGGCAGGGAATGGCCTCAGTAGGGCAGTACTACGCAGATCATATCTTTCCGAGTACATGGGGGTGGACAACAAAGTGGTATGCCGGAATGCCGTTCCCACAATTCTATCCGCCCCTGTTCTTTTTTGTTATGGCAATTATTTACAAAATATTGCCATTTTTCTCGTACATTACACTTTTTAAAATAATAGTTACCATTTTGCAGTTAGCTATTCCTGGCCTGCTTGTCTTTTTTGTTGCGAATCGAATAAAAGATAAATGGTCATTATGGCTCACGGGTATTTTTTCTGTCTTCCTACTTTGCTCTTATTTTCCAATAATGGGTAATTCAGGTGTAAATATTGGCGCCACGCTTAATACGGGGATGGTCACCCAGCTTCTTAGTTTTATAATGCTCATACTCTGGCTTCATTTTTTTCTAAAGATTGAACATGATGTTAAATCACGATATTTTGCTGGTTTTTTTCTTTTTCTGACATTTTTATCAAATGCACATAACGACATAGTTGTACTTATTATTTTTACGACCATATATTTACTTTCTGTTTTTTACTCCATAAAGGAGACTGCACATCTTAGACAAAAAGTAATTCTATTAGGACGAAATTTCAGTATATATTTTCTAACCGGTTTATTACCCTTAGCTGCTACCGCATTTTGGTCAACGCCACTTTACTATACGTATACCTATTTTACTTCTGTGTCACCGTATGAACTTCCAACTTTTTGGCAGTTCATGACAATTATGGGGTTATTTCCATTTCTCGCGATAATAACTTTTCTCGTATCCTTACAGGTAAAAAAGAAAACTGTGACCCAGCTTTCCTTGGTAATAATTGTTGGAATATGTTTCATGTACATTCCGACATTGTTGGGCGAGACGGGTTTGCCAATCCATGTCAATCGATGGTTCGCAGTGATTTCATTTTTGTTTCCTGTGGTAACAGGATTAGTTTATGAAGATGTTATAAAAATTCTGAAAATACAGAAGTATAGAATCATTGTATTTATTGTGACTGTTGTTGTTGTGTTCATGGGTCTTGGTACATATAGCTTTGTTAAGGTCGGTGGATATTCTTTGACGTTTAAACAAGATAATTTCCAATCCATCATTGATTACTTTACTGAACACAAAGATCTTGGCATGTTTATGGTTGAAACCCATTTGATTAAGGATGGACCGACTAGTTTTGTTTATAGTGATGTCTTGAGTCAGATTGGGGAAGGGGCAGCTGTAGTTAATCTACGAGAGTCATCAATCAACTCTGTGTATATGACCCCTGTCCGCAATTCGCTTTCAAATGAACACGAGCTTTTTGGTTTTAAAAGTTATTTAGCACAGGATACAACATTTACAGATCAAAATATATCGGCAAATCTTGATAGAGCAGAACAAATGGGAATCCAGTCATTTCTTATTCGGTCAAAAAAGATCAAGGATATAATTGTAACTGATCCAAGGATTATTCTCGACAAGAATTTTGGTAGTTGGACCCTCTATTCACTGAGGAATGTAGTCCCAAGGGCAAATATTGTGCCAAATGCACCACTTCTTTTTTACGGAAGTCTAACATTTAAAGATCGTAATATTACTGATTATGACTGGTCACGTATTCAAGAGGAGGTCCTTTTTAATAATGATAAAAATATTACTTTTATTTACCCAACTGATCGATATCTCGACACATCACCTGAGCTTACGAGTGCATCGACAACATTCGTTTCAACTTACATATATCATGATTTTGATACTGCGTTTGAACGACTTGTCGCGTACTCTAAGCAAAATAATCTAATCGTAGTTGCAGACCGTAACCCACTTTCTGGAAAATTATATAGTTTATACATGATGAGTAGCACAACAAATAAATATCATATTACGTTTATTGATCATCTGCAGCCGACTGTATTAAATCCAAACCCTCTTCGTGATCAGATGGCAGAACTTTTTAATAAAATTAAATTAATAAATCCACCAGTATCCCAAAGTCAGATATCAGTAAGTGGTACAGTACTTGATGATAATAAAATAGTTGTTCAGCTAAATGGTACATCCACCACCCCAGTCCCGGTCCTTATCAAGAGTAGTTATTTTCCGGCTTGGCGACGTACAGATGGTGTTCCTGTGTATCTCGCTACTCCAGGGTACATGCTCACCTACGCGACAAGCACCTTCGAGATCGATTTTACGACCCCTGGCTACGTATACGTGGGCTACGGAATATCAATTCTCGCAGTTGTTATTTCTGGGGTCACTTACTATTTCTGTATTTTCCGAAAAAGACGTTTGAACGTATCTTGATCATGTCGCGAAGCATCTGTAGGGAAGTGGGGATCACACGTAGCTTGCCCTGGTTGTCATCTGTCCATGTAACTCCAATCTCTTTTATTGCCATATGCTGCTCATTTGCAATCACGAGCAGCTCCATATCAAAAGCAAAACCCGACAGTGTTTGTAATGGGAATATTTGTTGTGCAGCAGTGTATGTAAATATTTTGAAGCCACACTGACTGTCGTGTATAGAAGGGAGTAGGATGAGCCTGCGGATTACGTTGAATACAGTGCTGACGAGATGGCGCTTGTGAGATAATCCGATATCGAGAGTGCTGTCATTCATGTAGCGTGAGCCGATGACTACATCAGCATTTTCCATTCTCGCCAGTAGTCGAGTGAGCTCCTCAAGTGGTGTTGAAAGGTCGGTATCTGTGTACAAAATATGGTCACACGCACGAGCTGAGAGCACACCCTTTTTTATTGCTGCACCTTTTCCTGTATTTCTTGTTTGGCGAATTATTTTGATAAACGGGTTTTGGCTTACGGCAGCCTCAATAAGCGTAGCGGTGTCGTCAGTTGACCCGTCGTCGACAAAAATAACTTCAGAAACGAGTTCATTTTTTTTTACAAATTCGGTGACTTTTTCAAGCGTACGAGGGATTCGCAGACGCTCGTTGTATACGGGTATTATTATCGAGATCATTTTATATAACCTTCTTTTCTCGGAAGGTAATCAAGTTATTTGCACTAAAGTTGAATACCATGACTATACATGACGTAAGTAGTTTCGCCCAGATATACCATAGATGCTGCTCGACTACAAAAAACCACATGAGAAAAAAGGTAATACTGAGCCCTAGTAGGGATACACTGAGAAAGACGAGGTACTGGGTTGTTTTTTTAGTTGAAACATCCTCAAATGTCCATTTTTTATTGAGGATAAAATTACTCGTAACGGCTGCTACGAAAGCAATTGCGACTGCAAATCTAAGAGGAGTAGCCAGATGGTCGACAAGCACGTATAGAATACCAACATCTATTCCCGTACCTATAACCCCCACGATAGAATAACGAATAAAATAGCGTGTGGTACGGATAAGAGCGGCGGACATATGAAGATATGGTCGATTAAGGGTTTACGGTACCCGTTGTGATCTGATGGATGCTGTTGATAGCTGGGACCCAACCATTTGTTCCGCCATAAGTTCCGAAATTTTGTTGGCCTATAACGATACCTTCGAGGTATGAGCTACCTGTTTTCTTGGTCCCAGTCTCCGACTGGTAGTAGAAGCTGGCTTGTTGAGCTAGACCAGTTGAGATGGAATTTCCATTGATATCAGTATAGGGCGCCGAAGTATTTGCTGGGCTTGTCGTGTACCCAAACACATAACCAGTTGCGGAATTATTTGTTGGATCAGTTGGAATAGCACCTATGTATTTTGAGGCTGCATGTGCGATCTTGCCAAGAGCAAAGTCCCACCAGTTTGATGTAGGAGAAGTACCTTCATTCGCCATGGCGAGAGGTGTGCTTAGGGTTGAGCTGAGAGCTGCCCCGGTACAGCTGGCTCCTACTAAATCGGTAGTACCAGGACATGTTGGAAAACCATTGTTATCAAGCTGGTATAATGCAAGAGCGTTTCTCATCTGGATTGCTTCTTCCTGACGCTGCGCATCTCGTGCACCCGCGCGAGCGCTTGTAAGGCTCGCTAAGACGACTGATGAAAGCAAACCAATGATTGCAATAACAACCATAAGTTCTATCAATGTAAAACCTTTTTGGGCGGCGTAGCTTTTTTTGAAATATGATGTAGTCATGGAAATTATTTTATGCCGTTATTGAGTGCGTTTAGGTGGGCAGTGATATCATCGGCAGATGGGGTCTTTACGTTCCCACCACTTACTGAGCGGAAAAGATAAAATGATACAGCTACGCAAATAATGATAACTCCAATAAGGACCCAAAGTGCTTGTTTCTCATTCTTGACGATCTTGTGTTTAATCAAGGAGACAACAAGAGCTGGCGGCTGAGCGCTAGATGCGATTTTTGAATACATAATTTTTTTTTGCGAGAGATTAGTCTCGTCATTAAATTCAACATTAGTCATGGTGGTATTATAGCACTCCCATTAGGGGAGTGAAGGGTCTGAGGGTAGATTTATCCACTGTTCTTGACTACTTTCCAGGTGTGTGATGTTCTATTGACTTATAGAACGAGCCGTGGTATGATGATAAACGGTCAGAGAAACAAGAAAGTTTGAAAACCTATGAAAAGAAAGCATGAGACCTTTCCACGTCCACATAAAGGGTCCATTTTTTGGATCCTTCAGTCAATCGGGTTGCTTCTTAGCGGCTCAAACCAAAACATTCCTGAAATTATGAAAAACACACGCAGAAGTGCCACCTGGTCAGACCGTCACCCCGTAGTTTTTTGGGTGGTGGTGATCGGAGCAGTCCTTGCTGGTGTCGTCGGGTTGTTCTACGTCGATGGCAATGTCCTCCACAATGTGCCGAGCTACTCATGGAAGTCGCTCAAATTCTGGCACTGAACCAGTCCATGAAAAAGACGCCCCGCGGAGATTTTATCTCCATGGGGCGCTTTCATTGTCGGATCTTCTTAAGAGCTTATAAAATTGCACTTTTGGCTCTAATTTGCTATATTTTCTCTCTACGGCCGCGGACTGTGGTCGTATTTTAGAGTGTTTACAATATGCGCGTGTAGCTCAGTTGGTAGAGCATTCGACTGATACTCGGGGGGTCCCAGGTTCGAATCCTGGCACGCGCACCAGAAAAGGTATACGAAGTGTACTTTTTTATAAGGG
>CAYSZI010000059.1:0-5297 GCA_964435545.1 uncultured Candidatus Saccharibacteria bacterium
CAATTGTAATAAACGGTTATACCGCTGGCTATTCTCCTATTACTTTAGAAAATAACTTAAAAGATATTACTCAAAATTTTGGTGGAATAATCGAGTCTGGCGAATTGGTTATACCCGGTGGGGCAGAGAAAAATCTTCCTTCTGGTGTTTTTGCAAGATGGCAAAATAATTACAAGGTTTGATAATTTGTGCAAGTAATTTTATATGAGTAACAAATTTGGGTTTGTTAAAGTTTCAATATTTATTATTACCGTATTTGTTTTCTTTGCCCCAAAAATTACTCGTGCGACATTTGTGCCTACTAGTACAAATCCATCGCATATATATGATGTTCTTAATGGAAACAATTTTGATATATCCGATCCAGAACATGGATACATAAATGGTTTACAAACCCAAGAAATGCCAGCTTGTGATGAAAACAATTGGCAATATTCGCCTTATTATAGCTCAGTAGGTTGGCCGGCAGGGGTTTCAGCTTTTGATGAATCTAAATATATTGAATTTTCGTATCCGAATTTAAATTTTTCCACAAGCACAAAAATAAGAAATGTAAAAATTTATGCAAATTATTACTTAGATTATTTTTTGGCGAGTGGAACAAAGTTTGAAATTTATGATGGAGAAAAGTATGTTAGTTTTCCGACTCCAACACCAATTCATTATGGTTGCGGTAGCGGAATATTGGCAACTATAGATGCCTCCTCAACTTTATTTAAGCCAGACCAGTTTAATAATTTAAAAATAAGATTTTTGGTTTATCGAGGTGCTCCTTTGAAATCATATTATAGAGTAATCACAGATAATGAGTATCTAAATGTTGCATTTGATTATGAAATTCCACATGACCCTCCGGTTGCTGATATGATAAATTTGCAATCGAATTTTGTAGATTCAAGTTTTAAGATTAATTTAACGGGGACAAGTACATATGGAAACCCTTTGACTTTCAATGTGGTAAAAAATCCATCTAAAGGAGATTTATCTTCAACTTCAACGGATGGCCAGATTACATACAATCCACACGGTAAAGAGCTTGGTAGTGACTCGTTTGATTTTGTTGCATATGACGGAACAAGTTATAGCGCAACCTCGACTGTAAATATAAATTTGGTTGCTGGTACAACAACGAGTTTTAGTTTTATTTCTGACGCGGTAACATCTACTGTGGGTAGTTCAACTTTGTTAAAAGTTTCAGCAAGAGATCAATTTGGAAATTTAGTTTCATCTGATAATTCAACAGTTATAAATTTTTCTTCGGATACTGGAACAACAACAGATCAATCAATAATGTTAAATGCAGGAGAGGCCACCACGACGGGAACATCTGCTACAAGCGGTATAATAACTTTTACTGCAGGAAATAATTCAACGACAACAAGTATTTCTGTAAACTTTGTAAATTTGGCTCCCGTGCCACCATCTAATCCAATTGCTTCGATTTTGCCTGGTACATACAATTCGCCTCAAAGTGTCACATTTTCAAACAGCGAAAATTCAGATATTTATTATACAACCAACGGAGCAACATCCACTTGTTTAACTTCAAACAAATATAACAATGCAATTTTGATTGATTCTTCGGAAACAATTAACGCGATTGCTTGTGATAATTTTGGGCAGTCTTCTGGTGTGGTAACGTTTGTTTATGTTATAAATAATATACCTGCTCCGGTTTATTCAAGCGGCGGAGGTGGAGGTAGTTATTATGCTCCATCTATTCAAATAACAACCTCAACGGCTCTTTATGGAGATCTGAATAATGACGGAAAGATTGATATATTTGATATTAATATAGTCTTTGCTCACTGGGGAGAAAATTATAAACCGGCCGATTTTAATAATGACGCCACAGTAGATATTTTTGATTTTAATTATCTTATGGCGCATTGGAGTATTTAAAAAATGAAAAATAAAATAATTACAATTTTTACTATAATATACGTTTCAGTATTTTTGGGTATGCCTGTTTTTGTGTATGCATCAAGTTCAATTGTTTTAGAACCAGTAAGTGTTTCTGTTGTTAAAAACAAATCTTTTTCTGTAAATATTTATATCAATCCAAACGGAGGAAAAAATTATACTGCAAAGGTAAAGGTGGACTATCCAGCCGATACGATACAGGAGAGTTCGTTTAATATTGCTTCGGGATGGATGCCAATTTCTGTGTCTGGTTATGACTTATTAGATAATAAAAATGGAATTTTAATAAAATCGGCTGGTTATCCAAACCCAGGAATAAGCTCAAAAACTCTTTTTGGCACTATAACTTTTACGGGAATTGCTTCGAGTAGTGATGCAAAAATTCAAATAGATGGAACATCTTTGGTTTTAGACGGAAATAGCAAAAATGTTATAGATAATAATTTTTCAATTGTTAATGTGGTAATTTCAGAACCAGTTGCTCAAGAAAAAAATATCCAAGTGGCCACAACAACAAAACCAATAATTTCTAAAACTATTTTAGCACCTGCAAGTAATACAGATTTAAATGTTGCAACATCCAGTGTTGCTGAGGTTTCGACTGAAACCATTGTTGCTTCTTCTCAAGAACAGAATACAAGTCTTGGTGCTAGTGTTGTTGATTCTGGGGTTTCGAATGATTTTAGTAAAAAAGTAGGAATTGTATCTTTTGCTGCAATTTTGATTGGTGCAATTTACATTTTTGCTTGGCGTCCTTTTGGTAAAAAGGATAATTAACTGTTTGATTATTAGATTAATATGATATATTTATTTATATGAAAAAAACAATAATGCTTCTTGGTTTGCTTGTTCTTTGTCTTATTATAATTGGTTCTATTATTTACGTTTCAGGTCGTTCTATAAAAAAAGATAATCAAGATCAAACAATGACAAACAACACTACGGTTCCAGCAGGCGATTTACAAATTACTACAGTAGCTGAAGGTAAAGGAGATGTTACTGTAGCAGGTGATATTGTTTCTGTGAATTACACAGGTGCATTTACTAATGGAAAAGTTTTTGATTCAAATGTCCAGGCTTCGTTTGGTCATGTTGAACCACTAAAATTTACTCTAGGTACTGGTCAAGTAATCCCTGGATGGGACAAGGGTGTTACAGGAATGAAGGTTGGTGAAAAGCGTCATTTGGTTATTCCATCTTCGCTCGCTTATGGACCAAATGATTATGGTCCAATTCCAGGAAACTCAACTCTAGTTTTTGATGTTGAACTTCTTTCTTTTACTCACAATAAATAATTTTTAATCAAAAAAATATGCAAAATCTTTTCAATAAAGAGGACTCAGAACGTATGGGAAAGATGTTGATGCTTCTTGTTTTTGTTGTCGCGGTTTATTTCGGAATGAAATTTATCAATCAAGTAAAAACTTTTGGAACGATTGGTGTTTCTCCAAAAGAGGCGATGACGATTGATTCTGCTGGAGAAGGTGATTCATATGCAATACCAGATGTCTCGACAATTAGTTACGCTGTTGAAGCAAAAGGTAAGACTGCTCAAATTGCACAAAATCTTGTAATTGACCGAATCAATAAATCACTCAGTTTTCTCGAAGGATCAAGTATAGACAAAAAAGATATTCAAACCGTGAATTACAGCACTTATCCAGAATATAGTACTCCATGTGTTGAGGGCAATAAAAAACCTTGCCCTAAACAGCCAGCTACTCCAGAGATTATAGATTATGACGTAAATCAAAGTGTTACAGTAAAAATCCGAGATACAAATATCGTTGGAAAAATCGTAGAAGGATTGACAGCTGTGGGTGTTTCTGGAATTGTGGGTCCAAATTTTTCAGTTGATAATCCGGATGCTGTAAAAGCACTTGCGAAACAAAAAGCGATCGATGATGCAAAACAAAAAGCAGTTGTTCTTGCAGGACAGCTAGGCTTGCATTTGGGAAAGATAATCCGCTTTAACGATCAGAGTAACCCAACGCCTGTTATGTATTCAGCAAAGGCAAATATGGCTGGATTAGGAGGTGATGCGCCAGAGGCAGCTGACTCGAATTCAATGCCAGCTGGCCAGAGTAAGTATGTTTCAAATGTTATTATAACTTACGAGGTGTATTAAGTTTTTTTTGTGGAAAACGGGCATCCGCCTTTGGCGGATGCCCGTTTTCCTATTCTTTGACATTCACTCCATCTTCCTGTAATATAAGAAATACAAGCCCCGCAAGGGCTTTTTAATTAGGATTTTAAACAAATAATTATATGAATATCGCTACATACCTCAAAGAAACTCGTGCAGAATTTAAACACGTAAATTGGCCAAAGCGCAATATAGCAATCGGTTTTTCTATCGCGGTTATTGTTATTTCTTTGTTTGTTGCTTACTTTTTAGGTGCGCTTGACCGAGTATTTCAATTCGGATTAGGAAAACTTTTGGGATTTTAATCGTTATTGGTTAAATTATTACTAATCAATTTGTAAATAGTGTCGCGTTTCAATCGACGTTACGCGACATGATTTCGAAAAATCATATGTCAAAACAAGAAATAAAAGGGGAACGCAGTTGGTACGCCATCCACACATACGCTGGGTACGAAAATGCTGTTGCTCGAAATTTAAAACAGCGTATTGAATCACTTGGAATGCAAGACAAGATTTTTAATGTTGTCGTTCCAATGGAAAAGAAAATTAAAATAAAAGGTGGAAAGCGTGTTGAACAAGAAGAAAAAGTTTACCCTGGATATGTTCTTGTGGACATGATTGTTACAGATGATTCTTGGTATGTTGTACGAAACACGCCACGCGTTACAGGATTCGTTGGTGCTGGTGTTAATCCAGTTCCTCTTGATCAAAAAGAAGTTGCTGCTCTCTTTAAAACAATGGGCGATACTCAGACAGCAAAACACACAATCAATTTGTCTATCGGAGACCTTATTGTTATCGCAGACGGACCATTTAAAGAGCTCGAAGGAAAGGTTTCTGAGGTCGACCAAGACCGCGGAAAAGTCAGAGTTCTCGTTTCAATGTTCGGTCGCGAAACCCCAGTAGAACTCGATTTCTTACAAATCAAAAAAATGTAATTAACACTTGGCCGGATAAGCAAATTTGCTTATCCGGCCAAGTCTTGTTTTTTATCTGTTTTCTGGTAATATAACGTTTGTTAGTTTCCTGGCTTCTACTGGGACCTAATTTTCAAAAATAATAATTAATTAAAAAAACTATGGCAAAAAAACTACTCAAAAAAGTTAAATTGCAGGTACCAGCCGGAAAGGCTACTCCTGCTCCACCACTTGGACCTGCACTTGGTCAAGCTGGTGTAAACATCGGAGATTTCGTTACAAAATTTAACGCAGCAACACAAAAAATGT
>CAYSZI010000060.1:0-5262 GCA_964435545.1 uncultured Candidatus Saccharibacteria bacterium
ATGACGCCAGGTCAGCATGTCCCTCTGATACCCTGGGCTACACACATAATACAATCGCGCATACAATGGGCTGCAAACCGTAAGGTGGAGCCAATCCTAAAAATGCGCGTCAGTTCGGATTGAGGTCTGCAACTCGACCTCATGAAGTTGGAATTGCTAGTAATCGCAGGTCAGCAAACTGCGGTGAATACGTTCTCGAGTCTTGTACTCACCGCCCGTCAACTCAAGGGAGCCGGTAGTACCCGAAATCTCCACATTCGTGGGGCCTACGGTAAGATCGGTGACAGGGAGTAAGTCGTAACAAGGCACGGGTAGCGGAAGCTGCTCGTGGATTACTTCAAATTGAATTCTGTTTCTCATCCTAATTTATTAGGACCGAGAAATTTAGTGCGTCGATTTTTTGTGCCTCAATTGAGCACAAAAAGGTTTGGTAGGCACCTACAACTATCGGACAGATTGGAAAGACAATCAAAATACGAATACTAACGGAACAAAATATAGCGCATCACTCAAATATACAAAAGCAAAAAATAACATCTAAAATATTAGGTGATTTTTTGTGCTATGTTTGTTTTTGGCAATTTTTTTAGTAAAATCTATTTTAAATAGTAGCAATACTATCTCTTTTTTTGCTATAATGTCGCGGTATGAAAATTTCAAAAAATATAACAACAGTTTTTTCTTTTATTATTGTGATTATAATTCTTGTTTTGCCATTTATTTTTCATAAAGGGAATTCGGATATTGGTCAAAATACACAAATCGCAACCTCTACAATTCTTTTTGATAGGCCTATGGTTATTGGTAAGCATGTTATTGATATTTCTATTGCAGACACACCAGCAAAAAGAGAAAAGGGATTGTCTGGTACGCCTCCACTTGGTCCAAAGCAAGGAATGTTGTTTGTTTTTGATACGCCAACGAGACCATATTTTTGGATGAAGGATATGAATTATCCGCTTGATATGATTTGGGTTGATCAAGATAAAAAAATTGTTAGCGTAAATGAAAATATAGACCCAAGAACTTTCCCATTTTCTTTTTCTCCAAGAGTTCCGATTCAATATGTTTTGGAAGTTCAAGCTGGATTCTATAAGTTTAATAATTTGAATGTTGGAGATAAGATTTTGTTTTAAAAATTATACGCACAAAAAAATCCGCTTTAGCGGATTTTTTTGTGCGTATAATTTTTAATGATGCAACGCCGCACCACCGTGTCGTCCTTTTGATATTCTTCTGATTGTGAGAATAACTGCGAGTATTATAAGTATTGTAACAATCCATCCAAGGATTGTTGTTGGGAAAAATCCTGCACCAAGCGCAAATCCTCCAAGTGATGCAACTCCACCTGCGTGATTGAGTACGTAGCCCACAGAGCTGTCACTTGAACCATTTGGGTAAGTAAATGAAATTGTTCCATTTGTTACAAGGGTACTTGAGATAGATACAGTATTTTCAACTTTTGCTTGCATGAATATTGAGTCTGTTTGTCCTGGATCTAGCGTTCCAATATTTGCAGTTACCATTGTTGGAGAAGTTGATTGTCCACGAGTTGTTTGCACCAGTGTAAATCCTTGAGGTAGAACGATATTTAAAACAGCGTTTGAAATTTTTTTATCTGTTCCGTTTGTATAACTTATTTTATAATCGATTGTGTCACCAATGTATATTTTGTCACTTGGATTTGTTATTGAGAGTACCACACCAGTGCTCGTGCTTGCGATTACAGTTACTCCTGATGGGTTTGGTGTTGGTGTACTGCTACTTACTACATATGTTGTTTTATACGAAGTGTCTTTTGTTATTACTGTCATAATATCTCCGCGAGAAATAACTCCGTTTATTTGAACAACTGCTCGGTAATAATAAGTTATTGTTGGGTTTGTTGTGATCGTGTCATAAAATGCCATTGTTGAGCCAGCTGGGAAGTTTTGTGGGGGAGTTGAAGATGTTACATCGGTGTCTGTTCCATATTCAAACCAAGCAGAGATTGGATATGAAGCACCAACAAAAACTCCGTTTAGTTTAACTGAGTAAGCTCCGATGTTTGTTGCGACAGATGTTATTGCATTTTTTCCAGTACTTCCGTTGTTGTATGGATATGGTCCTCCTATTACATTAACTGTAATTGGAGTATATGTCGCAGAAGTATTTCCGTTCGCTGTTATATTGAACGTCATTGTTCCAAAAAGTGCGTTTGATTTTATTGATCCGTTTGGTGGAAGGTTGTAGCTGTATGGTATTGAGTTACTTGTTCCAAAAATTGAAACATTTGTACAGGATCCAGTTGTTGACCATGAAAGGTTAACAGTGTCTCCGCTATTTATTGAAGATGATGATGGAACAAATGATGTTATTGTGCAGTCGTTACTATTGTCATTATTATTGTCGTTATTTCCGTAAACATTTACTGCGAGTTCTTTTTGTTGAAAATTCCCAGCAAAATCGTATGCAGTTAAGGTGTATTTTACATTGGTGTTGAATGGTCCAAATTGTCTACTTGATGCATTTGTGAGGTTTGTATAATTTGTTCCGTTATTTCCAGAAATTGTTATGTTGTTACAACCAGAACTTGTATCCCATCTAATTGTTGCAAAAGAACCGTTGTAGAGTTGTATAAAACTGGAATAATTAACTGTAAATGAATTTATATTGCAAGGAATATTTGGGTTTTTATCAATCGTAATTGTGAGGTGAAGTTGCGACATGTTTCCGTAAGCATCGGTACCTGTCAAAACAAAAGAGGTTGTTCCTGTTAGTGCGGTACTATCAATAGATGTTTTTCCTGTAACTGGTGTGTTTGAAAAACTTCCATCTGAAGCTGAAAGAGCAAGAGTTGTACAATTTGTTTGACTCCAGTAAAGATTAACTACATCCCAAACATTTGCTTTGCCGTCGGTTGCGTCGCTTTTGAAATAATTTAAATTACATGGAAGCGGAGCTGGGTCTGTGGTAAAAGATTTTACTTGAGCAGTGCTGTTTGTTCCACCGGAACTTTTTGCGATAGCTTTATAATAATACAAAGTGCTAGGAGTTAGTCCTGTTATGTTTACAGAGAAATCATCATGATTACTACTTTGTTCAACAAAAGTTGTGCTATATATCAAACTACTCGAACTTTTCCCCCATAAAAATTTTGTTGATACTGGGTCTGATCCCGAAGTACTAAAATGTCCGTTAATTGTTGCAGAGTTTGTTGTTGGTGAGGCATCGAGTGTTGAGACATTTGGAATTACGGGGTTTGGAAGGGTAGTAAATGACAGTGTTTGAGCGAGGGGATAATTTGTTCCACCCATTGGTACTTTTGTTACGGCTCTATAATAGTATGTTGTATTTGGTGTTAAGCCTGTGAGTGTTGCGTTAAAACTGCCAGATTTTGATGTTTGAACAGTATATCCGGTATCGTTTGTTAAACTTGAACTTGTTGTTCCCCAAAGAAATTTTGTTGAAATTTGTTCACTGTCTTTGCTTTCATAAGTACCTGAAATCACAGCAGTATTTATGCTTGGAACTGCTGAGTCGGTTGTGGCTACAGGTGGAATTGGTAATGGTGGGGGATTTAATGCGTTTGTTTTTGCTGGTATTGTAGAAAACAAAATTATTAATATTGAAAAAATACCATAAAAAACATTTTTGTTTGAGAAAATAATTTTTTTCATTTTTGTAAATTAATTTTTATAAGCTATATATATTGTAACTTTTTTTGATTGAAATAGGAAATGAAAAACGGCAATATCTGTGTGTATTTGCTATGTTGATAATTATGTTGTATAGTGGATTTGTTCCGATTGGATAATCACTCCAAATTTATTTTGGGGAGGAAAGTCCGAACACGCAGTTTTGTGCGAATTTTTTGAAAAAAATATTTTCTTCAAAAAATTCGCACAAAATTAAACGTAGTGGGTAACGCCCATCATTTGCAAAAATAGCGGTGCGAGCAGTGACGCCTTGAGGCGAAAGCCAAAGGGCGCCCCGCAAAAAAGCTTTGCTTTTTTGCGGGGCGAATTCTTGTAGTAATACAGGAAGTGAAACGGCAAAATCCGTACGCGCGTGCAAGATCGTGTCTTGCGCCGAGCCTTCGGCTCGGCGCCGGAAGAATCGCTAGAGGTTGGGAGCAATCCCAATCCCAGATAAATGATTATCACCTTTGAGTAATCAAAGGATACAGAATTCGGCTTATAGATCGGAACATTGAATATGAGAAAAATGCCCTAATTAGGGCATTTTTCTATTGTGTGTTGTTTGGCGTTTTTTGATTGACTTTTAATGAAATATATGTTAGTATATGAATGAAAAAAATAGTTCACAGTTTTTTAAAAAAAATAATAATGAAAAAGTTCTCTTTGGTAACAGCCGTGTTGCTGTTCGCAATGATTGGTGCCGCTCGCGCACAATCCGAATCCCATACGCTTAAGATTGCGTACTCACCAACCTACGACCGGTTGGTAAAAGAAGGGGTGGTAAAGCAAAAAACATCGTCGTGCGATCTTGTTTTGACTGCGTTGTCGATTAGTAACGATTGTTACCATCATATTAACTATAGCTTTTACTACCAGGATTTACCTGGGCGCACAATTCATACAGTTTCCGCGTTATTTTTTAATGACTCGGAAATTCAGTCAACTGCCTATGATTACTTATGTAATAGCGGAGTAGTTGATACTGGATACCATACTCCAACATGGGGAGGGTATCATATATTGAGTTGGGAATTTGATGCTTACTCCAACTTCGTTTTTTCTGACACTTCATGGGTGTGGGTTTCTAATGTTACATCTGTAATACCCATCCAAGAATTAAATGAAAATCCTGAAGGTGTAGTTAATATTTTTTCATTAACAGGACAAAAAATAAAAACATTTAACTCCTTATTTGATGAAAGAAAAAAAATTCCAAATAATATTTCGCCGGGAATTTATATTCTTGAATTTATTTCTGAAAACAATCATATTGTTGAGAAATATGGAATTAGTCCATAAATCAAAAACAATAAAAATAACATACAAACTACTTCATTTTCTGGAGTAGTTTTTTTATTGTGTATTTTTTTATATTTGTTATAATCGAAATGTGAGTATAGTTCTCCAATGAATTATTACAAACAATTGCCTACACAAAACCCACCGCAAGGTGGGTTTTGTGATTTTGCGCTATAGGTGATATACTTGTTTTACCTATAGAGATATAGGTAAGCGTTCCCACATATCGTGGTGAACGTCTCCACTCACATAGGCAATTGTGTTGGAGTTCGGACACGCTCAC
>CAYSZI010000061.1:0-5200 GCA_964435545.1 uncultured Candidatus Saccharibacteria bacterium
TTTTTCTCATATACCAATTTTACTTGGTGTACTAATTCAAAGGTAACTTTTTCTACCCGACCTCTATCTAAACAATCGAGGACTTGGGTGTCGGGACCCAGTTCTTTTCAAATCAAAAAAGGAAAGATGATGACGACAAAAAAGTTGATCACGTCAGATGACCCCAAGGGTCGTCAGACTACGGATTTATTCCGTGGTGCTTACAACAAAGCACAGCTCACAGAAGAGCAAGCGCAACGCTTAAATGAAAACAGAGGTGGCGAGTTCACAACAGAACTTCTGCAACTGATTCAAAAGCATTCGACTACAAACCAGTACGCCAATGAGGTGGTGTCCTCAAACTACACCTACCCCAAAGAGTACAATGGTCCGAAACCGATTGCAGAACAGGTAAAAACCATCGCCACCATGTTCGGACTTGATCCGACACAGACATTGGAGTTTGCAAAAAACCTGCCTACGCTTCCCGAAGGCTCTGAAGGATGGTTCGCTATCCCGAAAGTGTCTGCGGTTGCCACAAAGCAGTTTCCTGCAATTACGGACAAAGCCGAGCAGTATTGCGAAGTAGTGAAATTGGTACACACGAAATTAGACAGCCGTAGCTTTACAAACTACCGCAACGGTGAAATCGTACCAAGCAAACTGCGTCAGCATGCCCGCACCGTTGACTTCCTGGAACACCTGGAAGCCGAACAACAAGGCGACATCCTGATCATCGCAGTACAGTACGGTATGCGTCACCGTGGCAAGTCCGTTCGCAGAGCAAGGGAAACCTTTGCAAGCAACGAATTCGGCTTAGGTGCATTCGCTATCGGCTGTATGGCTCTGGTTCACCCCGAACGCTACGTTCGTTGGGAAGAACTGGATACAGACTGTGCAGGTGATGAGTTCGCTCCTGATGCCCGTGGCGTGTTCTCGGGGGCTCCTATCTTCAGCTTCGGTGGCGGCGAGTTGAGGTTCGGCACCAGCGGTGTGTCCTATGCCTACGCTCGCTGTGGCTCGGTGTCGGGGTTTGTTCCGCAGAACTGATACTTGTACTTTGAACGTTTGAATCTTTTGCTTTCTTGATCCTTGCGTTCGAATTTTTTTAAGGGATACCACTTGTGGTATCCCTTTTTCTTTTTTGATTTTTGACCTCGAAAAATTTTTATATTTTTGATATACTATTAATTGAGTCTAGGCTCGTGCATAGCAGTTTACGGATTGCTGTCGCCGAACTCTTTCTCTTATGAGAAATCTACGATCAGAATCATGACGACTATGGTTTTCATGAGAGTGTCGCTGTTATAAGGGATACTGCTTACCACTTTTTACGACAAGCAAGTAATTGTGTTGTCAGATTAAATACAGAATTGTGATTCATGTGCAAAATCATGTTTCGTGGTTTGTGACATAGATGGAAAGTGGTAAAACTCCTGATGCCCTGGAAGGGGTGCCCAGAACCATATCATTTTGAGAGATTTTATTCGATAAAGGATTTAGAAAAAATTATAAATCCACTAGGTTTTAATATAGTCAAAGACAATAGAGTGACTTTAGTACCAAGAATACGACTTCTTACTATTCAGAAATCGTAAACAAAAAGAACGACAATTGTCGTTCTTTTTGTTTACCAATTATTAGGTAGCATCTCGTGCTACCTGTCAATGGCGGAGGCGGTGAGATTCGAACTCACGGTCCTTTAAAGGGACGACGGTTTAGTAAACCGTTGATTTAAACCACTCATCCACGCCTCCGTATATTGTGGGTGGAAATTTGCGAAGCAAATTTCCACCCTAGCCCTGCCCTATTTCAAACCAAATGCAGTATAACTTTTTTCGTTTTAAATGCAAAATCCTATCGCTTAAGCCCTAAAACCTTACGCCATGGAAATTTTTCATGCGCTGGTTTTTTAAAATGCCTACGTACTGGATTTGTTAAAAGAAGTACCGGAAAAACGAATGACGAAATATTTACAGAACCATCCACAAGCTGACTAAGTAAGATAAAAAGAAAAATTGTTAGAGATATACGGTATGTAACCCATGAATTTTTATACAACGTGTACTGCAAAAAACCAAAAATTGTAAGAACTGGTAAAACTTCCGAATAAAAAATTGCACTTATTTGCGTTTTTGTTAAGGACAGTCCTTCTATACAAAAACTATAGTGACATAAATTTACATATACCCTCTTCAAAACCGCAGGTAAATAATTGTAACCAATTTTTGAAAGGAAAATTAACACTAAAAAACTAGCGACGGCATAACCAATATATACCCAAGTGATAATTTTCACTGCTTTTATCATACAAAAATCATAACATGGTTACATAAGTGTCGCAAAAAAATATTTTGTAAATTTTTAGCCAAAGCCTTGCCCAAGACGCAAAAGAGCTTGCTAATACCCAAAAGATGCTATAATACCCCTACGTGCTATTAATAATAGGTAATTAATAAAATAATATGGTAACAAAAACTGTAGCAAAAAAAGCAAATTCTGCATTTATGAAACCAATGACAATCAGCGCTGAATTAGCTGAAGTTGTTGGAAAAGGCCCAATGCCTCGTTCCGAAGTCGTTAAGAAAATCTGGGTTTACATCAAGAAAAATAATCTTCAAGACGAAAAAAATAAAAGAAACATCAATGCTGATGCAAATCTTCTAAAAGTTTTTGGAGGAAAGAAAACTGTAAGCATGTTTGAAATGACAAAACTCGTTTCAAAACACCTTTCATAATCAAGAAAACACAAGAGTAAAAGAAAAAACAGCCATAGGCTGTTTTTTCTTTTACTCTTGTGTTTTTTAAAAATTATGTTAATATTTTTAAAAAACAAAGATCATGAATCAAATTTTTTTAAACGAGGTCGACTTAGTACTAGACCTCCACAAAGAAAACTCAGAAATAATTCCTTTTCTGATGGATGAAAAAATCATAGAAAATTTCGACGGGCTATTAGAAAAATACCCGGAAGGAATAAAAGTGATTTTAGTGAAAACAAAAAAAGAAAACCTACTTGTTGTGGGAAACAGTACATTAATCAAACTCCATCCTCAAATAGCATTAGCTTATTTGAGACTAAACAATTTAAAAGAAATTAAAATTTGTGGTGGGGCCAAGCTGAAAAAAAATGCTGCTGGTAAAATTGAAATCTACGAAAAATCCATACTCTTAGGAGAAATGGATACTAATTTATTAAAAGATTGCCTTTTAAATAAAAAACTAGATATTAAACCAACGAAACCTTATCTTAAAATAAATTCAATTAAGTTTAAAAAATTCACAGAGGAAAAACTTAAGGAAATTATTCTAAGTATAAAAAAATAAAATAAATATCTCAATAAAATACAAGTTGCGTTTCAGTGTAAACTGAAACGCAACATTTATTTTTAACCATAATATATTGTATCTTTTTTAAAAAAATTGGCGTATCATATATAGACATTATAAAAAATAATTAATAACGCGCCATGCTAAATATAAAAAAGACTACTGAAGAAATTTTTGAAGCTCCATCTGAAATTCTGGAAGAAACTATCGAAATAGTAGAAAAAGAGGAGAAAAAGATAATCAGCAAAAAACCTTTTAAATTGGCTGAAGAATATTTTGATACATTGGGCCCGGGACTCACAACAGGCGCAGCAGATGATGATCCTTCTGGAATCGCAACATATTCTCAAGCTGGCTCGGCATATGGATTTCAATTACTCTGGCTCTCGTTATTCACCTTCCCATTTATGGCAGTTGTCCAAGAAATGTGTGCTCGCATTGGCATAATTACAGGAGAAGGTCTCGCCTCAAATATTCGCAGACACTACTCAACAAATGTTTTGCGATTTATAACAATACTCCTTTTTGTTGCAAACACTCTAAACATATCGGCAGACCTCGGTGCAATGTCGGCAAGTACAAAACTTCTTTTTCCAAATTTTAGTTTTGAATTACTTGTAGCTTTTTTTGCAATAATAATTTTACTTCTTCAAATTTTTACAACATACGCGAGATACGCAAAAATTTTAAAATATCTCACTCTCGCACTTTTCTCGTATGTTCTTACAGCATTCGCGGTTCATATGGATTGGGGTCAAGCATTCAGACACACATTGATTCCATCTCTCACTTTTTCTAAAGACCAAATATTTTTACTTTGCGGAATTTTAGGAACAACAATCTCCCCTTACCTTTTCTTTTGGCAAACATCACAAGAAGTTGAAGAAAAAATACTAAAAGGAGAAAACACTATCGAGGAACGCAAAAATGATGTAACGCCAAAAGAAATTAGAAACATGCGAATAGATGTTTGGTCGGGAATGTTTTTTTCAAACATGATTATGTTTTTTATAATCGCAGCATGTGCCGCGACACTTTTTGCAAACGGGGTTACAAATATTGCATCCGCGGATCAAGCAGCACTCGCAATTCGTCCATTTGGCGGAGAATTTACATATATTCTTTTTGCAATCGGCATTATAGGAACAGGACTTTTGGCGGTTCCAATTCTTGCTGGCTCAACAGCATATGCCATATCTGAAAGTTTTGGGTGGAAGCACGGATTGTATCTCAAACTCAAACAAGCTCGTTCATTTTATGGAGTAATTATCGTTTCCATGGTAATAGGACTTATTGCAAACCTTGTACATATTGACCCAATAAAGATGTTGATATATTCTGCGGTTGCAAACGGTATCGTTGCGCCTGTAATTTTATTTTTTATTACAAAAATAAGTTCAGACCACAAAGTCATGGGCGAAAGAAAAAATAGTAAAATTATTAACTTTCTCGGTTGGTTTATCATCGGAATCATGGCAATATCCGGAGTTGCAGCAATCGTCTCAATTTTCCTTTAGGAAAAATTAAATATCATGTCTAAAAAATTTCTAAAAAAACATATTATTGGAATTGTTGAACGTGGCGTTTCGAGTACACCAGAATCAAGTTCCCCCGAAATTGTAAACGATTTACTTTTATACGGACAGAAATCTGGTGCCACAATTCTTGCCGAATTAAATTCTTCACTCGAAGGCTTAACATCAGAAGACGCCGAACATCGTCTAAAAAAATACGGCAAAAATGAAATTGCTCACGAGAAACCTCCCGCATGGTATGTGCAACTTGTAAAATCTTTTCTAAATCCTTTTATTCTAATTCTTGTAGTAATTGGACTTACTTCATATTTTACTGATGTTATTTTTACACCAGTCGCAGAACGCAACTGGAGTGA
>CAYSZI010000062.1:0-5194 GCA_964435545.1 uncultured Candidatus Saccharibacteria bacterium
GGAGACTCCAATGAAACTTTTTCATTATTTTCAGAGACCCCTACATTTGATTCAAGAGCTAAAACTTCTGAAATTCTATCCAACCCAGCAAGCGCCAATTGGAGAGAAGACCAAACCGAAGCAAGCTGACGGAGTGGCGTATAAAAACTACCAACGTAAAGCAAAAAACCAATAAGTAGACCGATTGTAAATTGACCAGCTGAAATCAAGTATACACCGTAGGCTAAAACAACAATCTGAGCAACAATGGAAACAAAAACATATAGTGGGTTAAAAATATTACTTGCAACCCCAGCCGAAACTGAAGCTTCATAATTTAAATCATTTACTTCCTTAAACTTATTTTTGAAATAATCCAAACGATTAAACGCAATAACAACTTTAAAATTATTTATGCTTTCTTGAATTTCACCACTCATTCCACCTAATGTTCTTAGACTTTTTACACTGGTTCTTTTTACCCAAGGCGAAATAAGGTTTGTAATAATGAGCGCAAAAACTGCGGGGAGAATAGCAACTAAGCCCAATTTAAAATTTAATATTAAAATAAAAACACCTGCACCTAATATCAAAATAACATTACCAACAAATTGAACCAAGGCTTGAGAAAAAAATTGATTCAATTTGTCTGTGTCGTTATTGATACGAGAAATCAAATCACCTGCTTTGTTTTGATTAAAAAAAGCAACTGGTAACTCTTGTAACTTTTTAAAAATTGCATTTCTCAAATTAAAAAGGACACGTCTACCAATACCTCCCATTTTTTTTACTTGGGTGTAACTCGTAAACAAACCAATAATATTGATTAATCCAAGTATTCCAGAAAAAACCAAAACTCCATGAAAATCATGACTCACAATATACCAATCAATAATTTTTCCAATCAAAAAAGGAGAGATAAGAACCGTCGCAGAATTCAAAACGATCGCAATCAAAGCAATAGTCATAGCATTACCTTCTTTTGCAAGAAGAGGTATCAATCTTCGCCAAGCAGTCACAAGAACCTTTTTTTCTTTTTCTTTAGCAATATCAGTTTTATATAATGAGTAATTCATGTTTTTTATTCTTCATAGTGACTAATGCTCTGCTGTGACTCATAAATCTGAATGTATTCTGGAGATGTTTTTAAAAGGTCCAAATGCTTTCCGACTGCAATAATTTCGCCATCGTCCAAAAGAATAATTTGGTCATAATGCTCAACGGATGCAATTTTTTGAGTAACAGAAATTAGCGTTATATTTGGATACATTTTTTCAACATTCTCCAAAATAGCACGCTCAGTTTTTGTATCAACACGCGCTGTAAAGTCATCAAGCAAAAGAATTTTTGGGTTAAGTGAAAGTGCTCGTGCTAACATTATTCGCTGTTTTTGACCGCCTGATAAACTAGAACCTCTTTCGGAAACAACTGTATTTAATTTATCTGGGAACGAGTCTATAAAACTTTCCAACTCAGAAGCTTTGATTGAAAGATTTAAATATTCATCTGTAACATTATTACCAAACGCAATATTTTCTTTTAGTGTTACATTAAAAATCGAACTGTCCTGAAAAACAAAACCAATTTGATTGTGAAAATTTTCTTTATTAAAATCGTGGATATTTGTATTATCAAATAAAATTTCTCCGGAATTTGACTCCAAAAGCCCAGTAAGAACATAAAGGAGCTGTGTTTTCCCAGAACCAGTTGGGCCTATAATCGCATTTTTTGTTCCAGGTTTTATCGAAAAAGAAACATTTTTTAAAACTTTTTTCTGACCAAAAGATAGATTTACTTTATCCATCTCTATTTTCCCGCTCAAAACTGATTTAATAGCTCCGTTTTTCTTTTCCGTTGATGCAAAAAGTACCTCTGAAATACGACCGTATGATGCCGTAGCAGAAGCAATGACATTACTCATAAAACCCAAAATCATTATTGGAAAAATTAAAATCGCCAAGTAACTATTAAAGGCAGTGAAACTTCCAAGAGTCATCGTTCCATAAATAACATATCGTCCACCAACAAGAACAATTAAAATTGTTGCAAAGTTCATACAAAAAGTAATTACAGGAATCAAACTTGCAAACAAACCTAATATTTTTAAACTAATATTTCTAGCCTCAGTATTTGCATCCAAAAATTTATTTTTTTCTTTTTCTTTAGAATTAAGTAAACGAATAAGAGCTGAGCCCAGAATACTTTCGTTTATAACTTTGTTTAACCAATCAATCGCCTCTTGAGTTTTTTTAAACAAAAGCCTGATTCTCTTAAAAATATAAAAAAATGCAATTCCTATTATCGGAATAATAGAAAGAACCAAAATCGCAAGTCTCCAATTTGTCAGAATAAGTAAAGTCGATGCCCCGATAATTAGAAAAATTGATGAGATAATCGAATATATAGCTTGAGAAACAAAAGATTTTATAGCGTCGACATCGGCGGTCAAATTTGTAAGCAATTTTTCAGGCGTAACACGCTCTACGTATGTATATGTTTGAAGAGATATTTTTTCAGACAATTGATTGCGCAAATTTCTTGCAACACGCTCAGAAAGATAAACCTGCGAAATATTTTGTAAGTAAGTAAACAAAAAAATAAAAACTGCGATTATAGAAAATTCAATTAGGATATAATTTAAATCAAAACCCCCTTTTGAATAAGAGTCGATTGAATTCGAAACGACTTTTGGTACAGAAAGTGAAAGTGCATTTGCAACAACAGTAAGAACAACCAGAATAAAAATCGAAAAAGTATATGGCTTGAGTACTTCGGTTATATTATGTTTTTGATTTTTATTTTTATTCATTTTGTGAAAATTTCAGCAGAAAAATTTGATGACTTTTCTATAGACCTGTCTTCATAGATTATCAGATAATCAAAATTATGCATCTTTAAAAGTTTTTTTGCAGATACAAAGAATAGGCATGTTGCGATAGAATCGGCTAACAGCGCGCTTTTTGCGTAAACCCAAACACCCAAAATGTTGCGTGGCGACGATAGTGTTGCTGGATTTATTATGTGAGTAAAATCTCCCCAAACCCTTCTGTTTCCAGCGGATCCGCAAAGACTACCGTTCTGCAAAAAATATACACCTATAGCCTCTTCGAAATTTTCAGGATTTTCCAAACCAACTCTCATTGATTCTTTTCCTTTCCGAAAAATATCTCCACCTGCATCTACGCAATATTCAAAAATATCAAAACTCTCAATAACAGATGCAACCAAATCAATAAGATAACCTTTTCCACCCGCCCCAAAATCAAGGAGTACGGGTTTCTTAACCAAAAGTTTGGGATAAGTAAAATCAATAACTTGTTCCCAGATTGGAGGATTTTCTAATTGTTTTTTCTGCTTAAGTGAATATTTTTCATCATAACCAGCGTCTGAAAGAATTTGCCCAACAAACGGCGTAAAAAAGCCATCTGTCTCTTGATACAAAGAATAATATAAGTCAAAAATTTTTTGAGAGTCTTCTGGAAAAATATATTCTCCTTTTTCTTTTGAGATTTTTGTTACAAGTGAATCTTCACGAAATCTTGAGTAAACTGCGTCAAACTCATTTATTCTTTTTTTGATAGCGAGTAATAAATCAGATTCAAGAACTTCAGAAATCTCTTGATATATATCAATTTGCCATGTCGTCCCGATTGCAGAAAAATTGTACTCTGTCATTTATTATGCTTTTGCTTGAGAACGAATTTGATTCAAAGCATCATTAAAACCTTGTGGTGTAAGCGATGAACGCGAAACTTTTCCCAAATTTAAACCAGAAAGATTTTTTCCAATTACTAGTGGTAAATAATTATCTGAAAACATTTGCTCGTATCTTGCAGATCTTCCATCTCCCGGCATCATATTTAATGATGACTTTGTAATAACATCATTTTGGATTGTAAGTGTTACACCAAGTTGGTCATATCCCCCCGGAGAATCATATGAACCAGTTGCGGTATATGTGCCGTTTTTATACGCATATTTTGATGAAGTATTTTTTGTTGTATCAGCAACTACAGACGAAACAGGATTTGTTTTCTGAACAGGTACAACTGGGCTTTTTGCTGGAGAATTTTCAGAGTTCTCGCTTTGAGTAGAATCATTATTTCCTTCATCATCAACGGATGTTTTTGAAGCAGCAACTTGATCTTGAGTTGCTGGAGTCTTACTGTTGTCAGAAACAACAGGGGTAATGCTTTGAGTATTTGATGCTACTTGATTGTCTGAATTTTTTCCAGAAAAATACGTTATTCCAACAACAATTGCAATAACTAAAAAAGAAATACCAATACCTAATTGTTTGTTTGATGTTTTTGGTTCCATATATTTTGAATTAAAAGTGCCTTTAAAAATTACTAACATTTATACTACGAACTAACTCTCATCTTTGGTGCTTGTTGCATGGTCGCAGCTGTTTCTATTTGAACCTTTTTTTCAGTCACACAAAGAAAATCTGAACCATTCATAAATACAACAAGTGTTGCAATAGCAAGACCGAAATCACGTACACCTATTTCTCCATAACCCACAACCCACATAATATCTAGCATGTGCAATCCAAGTAATAACGAGACGAGTCGTGTCTGCCAACCAAAAACCATTAAAAAACCGAACACAACCTCAAACGTTGCATTTACATAAACAAGAGTAATTGCACTTATTCCAGTCATAGAAACTATTGAGTCAGGAACATAGGCTGTCCATGATTCAGTATGCAAAAATTGCTGGAAACCAAACCAAAGAATGACAGCGGACATTCCGTATCGCAAAATCACAGGTGCCCATTTTTCTAAATTTTTTATTGATTTATTCATACATTCTATTATATCATTATTATCGACTTATTTTATACCCAATATAAATTCCAGCGATTGCTCCAGCTGCGCCAAAAAAAAGTGACGCCAGCGAAAAACTACCATCACCCCAAAGAGACGGAATAAATCCGCCTACTGTTGAACCTATAATTGTAAACAAACCGATTAATGATTTTGAATTCATAATAAACACATTATATATGTTTATTAAAAAGTAACCAAAATGCTTTTTGGTTACTTTTCTAGATCTAGTATTTCGTCAATTCGAATCTGCGAAACAAATTCTGAAACGTGAGAAACTAAAATCATTGCGCCTTGATATTCCGAAAGCGCTTTTGCTATTACAGGCAAATGACGAAAATTTATATGATTTGTTGGTTCATCTAAAATAAGAAGACCTGGAC
>CAYSZI010000063.1:0-5173 GCA_964435545.1 uncultured Candidatus Saccharibacteria bacterium
TAATATTATTAATTATATACAAGATTGGTGTGCAAATTTTGGGGTCCGGGCCACATAAGCAGGGAAGGCCCCGAGGACTCCTTGTTGTGTAAAATCTCAACAATAAATTCCTCTTTTTGCTCACCTTTTTGTGCTAGTAGCATGATGATAGTTTACCAAAAGTGTCAAAAAATGACACTAATATATCAAATAGCAACATTTAATATATTTTGTCAAATATACCAATTATACTCTGGTTGAACATAATTTTTGTTCGATAAAAACCACGTAATAATGGATATTAAAGAAATTTCGCAAGTAGGAAAACAAGTGCTACAAAACAAAAAGGCACTCATTCTTGGTATTAGTATTAACAATAGTTATTTCAAGGAAGAAAATCTCACAAAACTTCTTTTGTGGGCTACTGAGAACGCTTCATCTGTATATGTCATGATTCCCGACGAACCAGCAGTTCATACACTGATGGCGCTAGGAAAATCAGAAAGCGAGGCAGTGAAAATTGCGCGTTCTAAGTCTAACAATCTAGAAAATAAGTGTTTAGCAATTGTTCAAAATCACAAACTTCCGCCCGTCACTATAGTGCGTTGGGTAATGATTGCGAACAATGAGCACTATCTTAGGGCGCTCGAAATTATTAGACAGGCGTATGTTGACTTTGATTTCTTTGCAAAGGAAGTACATGCAACAACGCTTAATGTTCTAAAACATGCAGGTTTTGAGAATCCCACAGATGAGCAAATGCGAAATGGTTTGGAGTTTTTGTTTAAAGAGCTTGCGTTTATTACACACTCCGATTTAGTTTTGGGACAAGAAAAAACTGCCTATGTTTATCATTCAACAATGAAAGTTTTGAATAACCTTATCGAAGGACAATATACTTTTTTTAAAACCGAGGGTGTTGGATTTATTACAGCAGAATAAAATTGTTTAAATTTATAAAAGGGGTCCTATAAACTGGATCTCTTTTTTAATTAAGAAACCAAAATTACCTTTTTTGCGAATATTTTGATTTAAAAGGCTATTTGTGTTGTTTCTAGTTTTACCTGGAACTTTTTTCAAAATTTTCCGTATAATAAGTATTACGTGAAAAAACATATAGATGGAATTAAAAAGCTTTTTAAACACGCAGACAATGCTTTGATGTTTCGGTTGGGTATTTTTTGCACAGGGTATCTGATTATTCTATCGATTATTATCTATGATTTGTTTGACGATGATATAAGTATTTATCTTGCTCTGGTTGGCTTGGCCATTGGGGCTTTTATTGCTTATCTTACTCGCAGAATGTTTATTACTCACTGGAAGGCTGAAAAAAAGAAAGTCTCGATAAGGTTTGATTTTTCTGCAGTGCTTTCCATCTCTCTTTATATATTTTTTATGCTAACTAGAAATTGGTTTTTCTCTCAGTGGGTTATACAAAAAAACCTTGATGCAATTATTTTTGCGACAATCGCAGGAGCCATGCTTGCGAGAATCATTATGATTTTTGCGAATTTTAATAAGATTGTTGAAGAACGAAGGTTAAAGTAATTTCACAGCAAGAAAGAATGCAATCACAAATAATACTTGCGAGATTGTCCCCCATGTTTTGTTGAATTTATATGGGAAAATAGTATGAATCCACTCATGGAATTTTTGAAGGGAAGTGAGGGGTTCGTGTTTAAATCTTGAGTAAACAAATTGCAGTGCGTCTGGAAACATACCCGCACATGCCCCTGCAACGATTAACCAAAAGTTTTTTGGATTTGCAAAAAGGATTATTGGGATTATTAATCCAGAAATTCCGTCTAAACTGATATAAAAAACATCACGAAAAAAAACTTTATCAAAATTTATATGAGTAGACTCTCCGTGTGGATGAAGCGATGTTGATCTAACTTCATAGTTTATATGGGGAATAGTATCAATTATAAAATGGCTTGCGAACGCAGCACATATACCAAGAGCTGGATTGTGCGCTGCAAGACTTACGATACCTGCACCAATAATTGCGTGTGTTGTTAATGTCATGGATTGAAATTATATCAAAGAGTTTGTTTTTTTGACATATACCCCCCATGGGGTATATTATATGTTTATGAAAATAGATACTAAAAAAAGTGCATTGAGGCGTTTAAAAATAATTGAGGGGCAGATTAGAGGTTTGCAGGATATGGTTGAAAACGATAAATACTGTATCGATGTTATTACGCAAACATCGGCTGTAAAGAGTGCGCTGTCTGGTTTTGAAGATGCCTTGATGGAAAACCATCTTGGATGTTGTCTTGTTGATCAAATAAAAAGCGGAAAGGAAACAAAGGCAAAAGAGGAGATTTTGAAGGTCTATCGTTTGAAACGAAAACAATAAAATGTCTACTCAGAAGAATTACAAAATAAAAGGAATGCACTGTGCCTCATGTGCAAATATTATTGAAAAAACTTTCAAAAAAACTGAAGGTGTTGAATCTGTTTTTGTAAATTACGGGAATGAATCAACAAAGATTATATTTGACGAGGTAAAAACAAGTGCTGAAGAACTTTCAAAGAAAATTGAACCGCTTGGGTATTCATTAGCGGTGAATGCGAGTGGCATGGGTATGAACGAGAAGCTGGTTGAGTTGAAAAAAATGAGGAATAAATTGTTTTCGGTTGTACCGCTTGCTGTCATTTCTGTTGTTGCTATGGGTTGGGATATTTTTGTTCAATTAAAATTATTGGATGAGATGCCATTTTTTATGAAGCAGTTTTTTGAATACTCACTTCCAGTTTTTGCAGCGTACGCATTATTTTTTGTTGGATGGCCATATCTCTTGGGACTGTTTAGGTTTATTCGTTTTGGAAAAGCCAATATGGATACTCTTATTGGAATCGGAACATTAACAGCTTTTATTTACAGTTTTACTGTTTTGATTTTTAAAAATCAACTAATAGGTTTTGTTGATGTAAATCAAACTTATTTTGATACGACTATTATTGTTGTGACATTTATATCTCTAGGAAAGTATTTAGAATCTCACTCAAAAATTAAAACAGGTGATGCGATTGAGAAATTATTAAACCTTTCAGCAAAAACCGCACTCGTTATTCGTGATTTAAAAGAAATCGAAATACCAGTAGGGGATGTTTTGCACGGAGATTCTGTGATTGTAAAACCAGCTGGAAAAATTCCTGTTGATGGTACTGTCACCAAAGGAAATTCGTATGTTGATGAATCGATGATTACAGGTGAGCCAATGCCGGTGTCAAAAAAAGTTGGAGATAATATTGTTGCAGGAACAATGAACACATCCGGATCTTTTATTTTTAAGGCAACAAAAGTTGGTTCCGAAACATTACTTTCAAATATTATAAAAATGGTTGAAGACGCTCAAGGTAGCAAGGCGCCGATACAAGCACTTGCTGACAAAATTTCTAGTATTTTTGTTCCTGTTGTTTTGGTTCTTTCTTTTCTGGCACTTGGTGTTTGGATTTTTATTGGATCAAGATATTTTGGATTTTCGCAAGCATTGTCTGATGGAATTGTTTCTTTTGTTGGAATACTTGTTATTGCATGTCCATGCGCACTAGGCCTTGCAACACCGACCGCAATTATTGTCGGGGTTGGAAAAGGTGCGCGTGAAGGAATACTTATAAAAGACGCGAGTGTTTTAGAAAAACTTCATAATGTAAATATTGTTGTGGTTGATAAGACAGGAACTTTGACTTATGGAAGACCAGAACTTGTTTCGGTAAAAAATTTCTCAGATAAAAAAGACGATGAATTAATTTCAATTCTCGCATCTTTAGAAAATAAATCTGAACATCCGATTGCGCATGCGATTGTTTCTAGCGCAAAAGAAAAAAATATTTCATTTTTGAATGCCGATAATTTTCAAGCAATAAAAGGAAAGGGTATTAGAGGATTAATCGGAGGCGTTCAATATTTTGCCGGAAGCGAAAAAACATTGAATGAATTTAATTTACCATTTGAAGATAAGTCCCTTAAAACCGAAACGCAAAAAGGTATGACTCCGATTTTTCTTTTAACAAAAGAAAAAATTCTTGGATTATTTTTAGTTGCCGATAAAATAAAAACCGAGTCTGTTGAAGCTGTTTCAAAACTTCATGGTCTTGGAATAAAAGTTGTTATGCTAACAGGTGCCAACAAAAATACAGCCGAATTTGTTGCAAAGGAAATCGGTGTTGATGAATTTGTTTCCGAAGTATCTCCCGAAGATAAATTAAATAAAATAAAAGAATTTCAACAAAAAGGATTTGTTGTTGTGATGGCGGGGGATGGAGTAAATGACGCGCCGGCACTTGCTCAAGCCGATGTTGGAATTGCAATGGCTAGTGGAACAGATGTCGCAATCGAAAGTGCCGGTATTACACTTTTGCGCGGTGATATTTCAAAATTAGTGAAAGCAATAAATCTTTCAAAGATTACAATGCGTGGAATTAAACAAAATCTTTTTTGGGCATTTGTTTATAATGTAATTGGTATACCCATTGCCTCCGGATTATTTTATCCATTTTTTGGGTGGTTGCTTTCTCCAATGTTTGCAGGTTTGGCCATGGCTTTGTCGAGCGTTTCTGTGGTTGGAAATTCTCTTCGCATTAAAAATAAAAATATATAAATTATATGAATAATCAATCTGAAAAAAAATATACATTTTTTGTTCAAGGAATGCATTGTAAGGCTTGTGTAATGATGACAGAAAGTGAGCTTCAAGATATTTCATATATCAAAAGTGCGAAGACAAGTTTGAAAAATAATACTGTTGAAGTTGTTGGAGATTTTGGAGATAAAAGTACAGGCGAGATCTCCGAAGATTTAACAAAAGTTTTGATCAAGCATGGCTATACTGTTTCGGTTGAGCCTCAAGAAATCAGTAAAAATTTTTCTGAGTTTAATGTTGCGTTGCCAATTGCTTTTGGTTTTATGTTTTTGTTTTACCTTCTTCAGAAGATTGGGATAATTAACCTTGTTAATACAAATGGCGTGTCATACGGCACAGCTTTTGTTGTTGGAATAGTTGCTTCGCTTTCAACATGCATGGCTATCGTCGGCGGGATTGTTCTTTCGATGTCAGCCACTTTTGCAAAAGGAGGCGATAAAATAAAGCCACAATTGATGTTTCATGTCGGAAGAATCGTTTCCTTTTTTGTGTTGGGTGGAGTAAACATTGAGCCAAGCGAACCAATTACTCCACCC
>CAYSZI010000064.1:0-4688 GCA_964435545.1 uncultured Candidatus Saccharibacteria bacterium
GGGATGGCTCGCCGACGTAGTCGGCGAGCCCTTGTGCAATCGCACTAAACATCTCAATTTTAAATTGTGGAATATTCGCCTCAAGCATTCCTTTAAAAGCACCTGGAAAAACAAGCGAATTATTTATTTGATTTGGAAAATCACTTCGTCCTGTAGCAACAATAAACGCACCAGCATCAAATGCTTCATCTGGCATAATTTCTGGAATCGGATTTGCAAGCCCAAAAATAATTGGTTTACTTGTCATGCTTTTTACCATCTCTTTTGATAAAACTCCACCTTTTGATAGACCGATAAAAATATCTGCTTTTTTTACAGCATCATTTAAACTTCCATTTTCAGGTTTTAAATTACTTGCATTCAATAATTCAATTTTTTCTTTTGTTAAATCAGTACGTCTCTCGCAAACAATCCCTTTACTGTCGCAAAAAATAATATTTTTTATTCCATAAACCAAAAGTAGTCTTGCGGTTGCAACGCCTGCAGCCCCAATTCCGTTTATCACAACTTGAACATTTTCTTTTGAAAGACCTGTTAGTTTTATAGAATTTATACAAGCACAAAGCGTTGCAGTTGCAGCTCCCCACTGATCATCGTGCATCGCTGGAATATTTAATTCTTTGCGCAAACGTTCTTCAATCTCAAAACATCTTGGAGCAGAAATATCTTCCAAATTTATTCCGCCAAAAACTGGAGCGATTTGTTTTACTGCTTTTATTATTTCTTCTGTATCTTGCGTATCAAGACAAATCGGAAAAGCATCTACCCCAGCAAATTCTTTAAAAATTGCCGCCTTGCCTTCCATTACGGGAATCGCAGCAAGTGCACCCAAATTCCCAAGCCCGAGAATAGCTGAGCCGTCACTTACAATCGCAACAGTGTTGCGTTTAAGGGTATATTCTCTTGCAAGACTTGGATCACGTGCGATTTCTCGAGAAACCTCAGCAACACCAGGACTATAAGCCATCGAGAGTGCCTCCTTTGAATCAAGCCTTACTTTACTCACTGTTTCTAATTTTCCATGATGCTCTCTATGTAAATCAAGAGATTTTTTATATATGTCGTCGTTCATAAATTTAGTGTACACGAGACTTTAAACAAAAACCAGATAAAATAAAAAACCGACTGCTAAAAAATAGCTAATCGATTTTTAAAATATTTACAAAAAAACTATTTATTTTATTACCTCTTTTAATTTAGAAGCGATAAAATCAAAAGTAATTTTTTCTTCAAGTACAGGAACGAATCTCTTTCCCATAATTTTTTCATATAATTCAATATACCTCCAAGAAATTTCTTGGAGAATTTCATTGTCCATTTCAGGAATTTTTTGCCCATCAAGACCTTGAAAACCATTTTGCATCAACCACTCTCTTACAAACTCCTTAGAAAGCTGTCTTTGTGGCTGGTTGTTTAAAAGCCTGTCACTAAAACCTTCTTTGTAAAAATACCGTGAAGAATCCGGTGTATGAACTTCATCAATTAAATAAATTTCATTACCGATTTTTCCGAACTCGTATTTGGTATCAACCAAAATGAGACCTTGTTTTAACGCCATTTCACAACCGCGTTTAAAAATCTGGTGAGTAATTTTTTCTAGCTGTTTATAATCTTTTTGAGACACTAAACCACTAGAAATAATTTCATCTTTTGAAATATCTTCATCGTGACCTTTATGCTCTTTAGTTGTTGGAGTAATTATTGGATTCAGAAAATAATCATTTTCCTTCATCCCATCATGCATAACAACTCCGCAAATTTTGCGCTTGCCGTTTTTATATTCCCGCCAAGCATGACCGGCAAGATTTCCTCTAATAACCACTTCAATCGGAAAAGTCTCACATCTGCGACCGATTGTTATATTTGCAAACGAATCAATCATCCAGTTTGGGATAATATCTTCGGTGACTTTCAAGAACTCGGCAGCGATTTGATTCAAAACTTGTCCTTTAAAAAGAATCGGTTTTGGTAGAACAACATCAAAAGCTGAGATTCTATCGCTTACAAGCACCAACATATACTTATCGATGATTGTATAAACATCGCGGACTTTTCCGCGGTAAAAATTGGTTTGACCTTCAAACCAAAACGGAGCCACTGGAGGTGGCGTCTTGTTGTCATTCATAAAACCTATATTTATATAATTGCAAAATACAATTTCATTAAGTCTACACAAAACCCCAAAAATATCAAAGATATTTTTGGGGTTTTGTTCTTTTTTATTTTCTCTATTTAAGATCCAACTTTCCAAGCAAAACAGAAACTTCTTCTTTTGCCAAGCTTCGATACATCCCAGTTCTTAAATTTCCAAGAGGGATATTTTCAACACGTAAACGCACAAGATCATTTACCTTATCCCCGCTCGCCTCAACCATTCTACGTATTTGACGATTTTTTCCTTCTGTTAAAATTATTCTGAAAGTCTGCGGATTTTCACGAATTATTTTTGCTGGTTTTGTTTGAACTCCATCAATTTTTACACCCTCATCCATCTTTTTTAAAAATTCACGATTTATATTTCCTTCAATTGAAACTCGATATTCTTTTTCATGTTCAAATTTTGGGTCAAGAAGTCTGTGTGTAATTCGTCTATCGTTCGTGAGCAAAATTAGCCCATGAGAATCTTTATCCAAACGACCAAGCGGAAAAACTTTTTGCGGAAATTTTGTCGAAGATAATATATCTTTTTCATCTCCATGTGCGCCAGTCGTCAAAATACCAACCGGCTTATTATATGCATAATAAACAAAAGTTTTTTTATCAGAACGAATTTCAATTTTATCTTTTTCTGGATCAATTTGCATTCCGGATTCTGCCTTTTTACCATTAACAAAAACAATACCGGTTGCAATCATTTCGTCTGCCTCTCTACGCGAAGCCAATCCAAGATCTGCCATGCGCTTGTTTATTCGAACAGTTGATTTTATTATTTTATTATTTTGCATTTTGAGTGTCCTTTTTAGTTGTTTGCATAAAAAAATGATAAAAGTATTTTATTGAGATTTTTAAAAATCCCTCTTTTTTAAATCTTCGAGCAGAGGTTTTCATAACACAACAAGGGTTAAAAATTATTCTGCCGAATTTCGAAACCCTTTTTGCAGTATTAGTGTCTTCTCCATAAAAAGTAAGACTTGTATCATAACCACCCATATCGCGCAAAACACTTGCTCGTATTAAATTATTTCCGCCAATTAAAACACCGCCCTTGTGGCTTTTATTTAAAATATTATTTAAAAAGACGTATATAGTTTTTTGAATAAATAAAGATGTAAATCTAAAAAACTTTGAACCATCAAAATAATCATAAGGCCCGCTAATCGCCACAATTTCTTTGTTCTCAAACTGTGGCACAGCCTTTGAAAGCCAGTTTTTGTGTGGCAAACAATCAGCATCAATATTTGCAATAATCTCGCCTGTTGCGGCTTGCCTGCCGTATTCACGTGCAAAAAGAAGACCTTTTCTACTCTCTTTAACTACTTTTACTGGGAATTTGCTAGCAATTTCACCTGTCTTGTCAGAACTCGCATTGTCTACAACAATAACCTCAAAATCTGGATACGAAAAAGCACATACCGCTTTTAAGGTTTCCTCAATACATTTTTCTTCATTGTGCGCTGGGATTACAACTGATACTTTCATAAAAATATAAGGTTTATGGTATCATATGATTCACATATATAAAAATGTAATTTTATGAAAAAAGTCGCTAAAAGCTATAAAAATCATTTCTCTCAAAGCAACTATTTATTGTCCCTTGCGGTCGCAATAGTTATTTTTGCAGCAAGCTTGGTTATAAATTATTACGCAGGAACATACGCAACCGAAAAAGCATCGAGCTCTGTTACTGATATCATTTTAAGCAACACGCGCGCATATGATGTCGACACACTTTTTATTTACGGAGCATTAGCTTTGGTTGGACTTATCGCTATACTTAGCTTTTCAAAACCAGAACGTGTACCATTTATCTTAAAAAATATCGGTTTTTTTGTTTTAATAAGATCAATGTTTATTATGATGACACATCTTGGACCATTCCCTATCCATGCAGATGTTTCAGCATTCAATCTAATTAGTCGTTTTAGTTTTGGCGGAGATTTATTTTTTTCTGGACACACAGGCCTACCGTTTTTGATGGCGTTATCTTTTTGGCACAACAAAACACTTCGCTATTTATTTATAGCAATTTCAATATTCTTTGGGGTTGTTGTTTTACTTGGACATCTACATTATACAATCGACGTTATGTCTGCATTCTTTATCACCTACGGAATACACCAAATTTCAAAACTTATATTCCCAAAAGATTTCGAAAGAATGATAAAGACAATTCCAGCTACAAACTAATGCGCGATGGTAAAAGCATAAACTTTTTTAAACCCATCTTTTTTTAGTAAATCTCTGATAGC
The DNA here is from genome assembly GCA_964435545.1 of uncultured Candidatus Saccharibacteria bacterium. GTDB lineage: Bacteria > Patescibacteriota > Minisyncoccia > Phycocordibacterales > UBA9973 > CAITQP01. The sequence goes on from CAYSZI010000064.1 coordinate 4,410, forward strand.
AACAAGTGTCGCGCCCGTTGTTGTAACATCGTCTATCAAAATTATTAAATCTATTTTTGATATTTCGTTTTTGCAAATCTCAAAACAATCAGTTTGATTCGCGAGGCGAGTATTTCTTTTTTTAATTTCTGCCTGAGGAACGGTTTCTTTAACTTTTACAACCAAACTATTTTCTAAAAAAATGTTCCCCGCTTTATTATTTTTTAAAATATCCTTAATCAAAAGTTCAGACTGATTGTATCCTCTTTTTTTCATTCTCTTTTTTGAAAGAGGTACAGG
>CAYSZI010000065.1:0-4574 GCA_964435545.1 uncultured Candidatus Saccharibacteria bacterium
GTCGGAGTCAGGATTCAACTCAAAATACATTCGAACTTTGTCCAATAAACACCGCAAACACTTGCTATAAATAGCAAATAATGTTTATAAATATAGACTTTTTAAATATCAAGTTCGAGAAACATTGATAATAAAGGCTTTTTCTACATATATGTATATGTCTATAAAATTGACTTATGATACTATATGTGATAAAATATAAGAAAATTAAAAAAATGGACAATTCAGTAATTATTGACGGAAACAGTAAATTAATTATTACAAAAGATTATAGTATTACGGAACACATACCCAATGGTATGATTCTTTTTAATCCAGCGACTACCTTTAAATATTTTGAAGCGGTTGCAAATGGGATGACACCAGACAAGACTTGTTATGCACGTAGAACTTTTATAAGAACGAAAACCAATGTTGCAAATTTAAACTTGGCAGACTTTCTTATAAAAAATCCACAGTATGTTCCTGAAGTAATGAAGAAAGAAAATGAAAATGGTGATATGCCATATTTCTATTTCATGGGAACAGAATGCTGTATTATAAGCAGCTATTACGTACCACGCGTAAAGTGGAACAAGGAGACAAGTTGTTTGGAATTAAGTTTTTGGTGGGATGAGCGACTTTTGGGTAAAGGTGATAAAATTGTTGCTATTGCCTGATTTTAGTTTAAGTATTTTAAGGAGGACGAGAAATCGAACCTCCTTTTTACTTGTAAAATTTTTTAATTCAGACTTTCATAAATCTCAAAAGGTGTTATTTCAAAAAGTTTAAGCAACTTTATATAATGTCTTACATGTGGATACATAATTCCTTTCTCCCATTTCGAAATCCGAGCCGTACTTTTGAACCCAAGATAATCAGCAACCTGCTGTTGGGTAAGACCTTTTAATTCACGATAATGACGAAGATTGTTTGGTATTGTTTTCTTATAGTTTTAGAATAGGTTAAATAACTTGCCAGTAATAGATAGAAGAAATTACCACAAACGGTAATTATCCGGCTTGTGGTAATATGGAATGGTCGAGAAATTTTTTAAGAAGTGGAACAGTTTTTAACGCTAAATGATAAATTCTTTCCCCTTCGAAAAATACGTAATCTTCCCCGCAGACTTAATTAGACGTATGTTAATATATTGAAATGAAAGAATTGGCGATATTTAATCTAGATAATATTACTCCGGAGCAAGAAAAAGATTTTCGGGTTAGAAAGGTTGCGAGAGCTGTGGTTTTTGATAGTGAAAATAAAATCGCGGTTATTTATTCAAAAAAATATAATTTTCATGCTTTGCCTGGTGGTGGAATAGAAGACGGTGAAAGTTCTGAACAGGCGGTAATTCGAGAATGCAAAGAGGAGATTGGGTGTGATGTCTCGATAGAAAAAGAAATTGGATATGTTTTTGAATACAGTAAAATAAAAAAAATGAAATATGAGAGTTTTTGCTATATTGCGAGAGTCGTTGGAGAGAAAGGGAAACCGAGTTTAACTGAAGAGGAAATTGATATTGGCATAAGTACTAAATGGGTTTTTTTTGATGATGCAATTGAGCTTATAAAAGTTTCTGATAAGCCTTTTAGTCATTTGGCGTTTCTTGGGGAAGTAAAATCGTTATTGGTAAAATAAAAGGTCGTTTTTCTTTGGGAAGAAAAACGACCTTGTTTGTGGTTTGCCAGAGTTATTTGGCAAATATTTTAAATAAAATATTTTCATTTTTATTATTTGTTATTTCTAACAAATAATTTCCGCTTGGAATATTTCCGCGGTCAATGATAATATTTCCAAAAGCTTTTTTTGAAAAAAATATTTTTTTACTATAGTCCATAATCGAAACATTATATGTTCCGCTATTTTCTATAAATAATTTTTCAGTAAAAGGATTTGGGTAAATTTTTACTTCCGGTTTTTGAATTTTTGGTTCAGAAGTTGCCGGACAGTGAATGACAGTTATCGTTACAGTTGCAATACTGTCACCTGTATTTAATGTATAGGTAATATCTGAATATAATGGCGTTGTAATCCTGTATCCGTTTGGAAAAACAGGAAAGGGTCCAATACCATCATCTAATGCGACACCGACTTCATGGCTTGTGTGCCAAATAACAGTGTCAACATTTCCATAACATACCGTGTCATGCTTTGCATAGAAACTATCTATGCTCGCTTTTGCTGTCTGGGCCATGCAAAATATGGCTATAAAAATTACTATTTTTTTCATAATAAAAAGAACCTTTAGAACGATTCATATATATTATACCATTTATGTATATTAAAGTCAAACTGAGCATTTTTCGAAGAAAAATGCTCAGTTTGTATTTTTGCCTATTTTTAAAGCTATCTTTCTTGGTGTTTCTTGCAAGCATCCATCATTCTTGTAAGCCCAATTCCTCCGCCAAATCTTGGGAAGAAATCGAGAGAAAGAAATTCATTTAATTCTTTTTGAACACGACTTTTTCCAAAGAGCGAATACAATTTTTTTGCATATCCGCCTTTGCTTATTGTTTCAAATTGTTTTTTCATTTCGATTTTGTCCGAGCTTCGTTCTGCTGAACCGATTGTTTCGTTTCCGTATAAAATTACATCAATTTTGTTGGCATGCTCGCCATTTTTTTTCATATTCCAAAACGGGGAAGTGTAAATAGGAAATTGTTCCAAAAATACAACATGACTGAAGTCTTTTTCCATTTTATTTTCTTCTTTGTGGCTCAGTTCTTTTACTTTATAGAATTCCTTAAGTTCATCATACTGTTTGTGAATAAAATCTTGTTTTGTTCCAAAACCCATGTGTACTAGCAATTCGGATTCTAATTTTTTGAGATCTCCTATCGTTCCTTTTGATTCAAATTCAAACATTGGAAAAATTAATTTGTGTCGGCCTGGAACAGGTTTCTTTTCGTTGCGATAGCTTGTGCTTACACAAAAAACGCCAGCTATATCTGGGTTTGTTAATAATTCATATTCGAGCCACATTTGGCCTGTTTGAGGAAGTGGCCAAACTTTTCCCATGTAATTAAATTTGGCAACGGTTGTTGGGTCTTCGCATGCGGCCAGAATACTTAGGCGGTCTTGAGTTGAAACTTCGATAAAACCTTTTTTCAAGAAAAAAGAACGGAGTTTTTGAACGACTTCATTGAATAATTTTATATCTTCAGCACCACGATAGTTGTTTATCATTTTTTGTTTTTTTGTTAGGTTTATAATCTGTCTCGCCAAAAATCCGTAAACGGATTTTTGGCGAGACAGGCAAAAAAATAACCCCAAACGGGGTTTAATTAAATACAATATTCGCCATCTTCAAAAATTTATCGACCTTAATTTTGTGCATTTGGCTCATCGAATAGAAATTGTACGCGCAAAAAAAAATTATGCAACGTACAGTTTTCCACAGAAATTATTTAAATTCTTTTCCGTTTTGCCAATCTGTCGTGAAAGTATTTTCTAGAGAGGAGATAATGTCTTGGTCTTTTATAAATATACCTAGCTCTCGGTTTTTGTTGAGAGAAGTGAAGGAGAAATTCTCGGAGCCGACGAAAGCTTCGCTTTCGTCGGCTATTATCGCCTTTGCGTGAATATACAATTTTTTTGACCCAGAAAATGTGTGAATTTTTATATTATTTGCTATCAAATCCTTAAAAATTGGTTTGTTTGGAGTGGAATAAGTCATAACAATTCTCACACTTACTCCTCGAGCTTCTGCATCTTTTAATGCGCTTGTAATTACATCATAGTTCATTTCCTCGTTGTATACATCTAGAGTTTTTTTCGCATCTTTTATTATCAAAAGCATATCGTTTTCCGAGCCTGGACTCCATACCAAATCGTCACCGTTTTGCGAATCAATTTGCTTATTATCCCAATCCGCCGAAAAAGTATTTTCGATAGCTAAAACATCTTTTGGATTTGTATCCAAGATTCCAAAATCGCGCCCAGTCGAGTAATATTTTGGTACTAAATTCCAAGACATGATTAAAGCTTTTTCATTATCAATCACAATGGTCTTTTGGTGTGTTAAGGCAAAATATGCAGGTGTCCAATGTACGGATATTCCGTTTTGTTGCAGGTATTGATATGCAAGGTCGTTTGTTTTGGTTTCTTTTTTACCAAAGTATCCGAGATTTAACAAAACTCGCACGTTTACTCCATTTTTATGTGCATTTATAAGAACATCAGAAATATCCTTGTCTGTCATTTGGTACATTACCAAATCGACAGATTTTTTTGCAGAGTTTACTAGCGAAAGTAATGGTTGTGTTCCTTGGTCTGGTTCGGTTATGAGCGAAAGCGTTCCCGTCGCCGAATATATTTGCGGTAACTCATTTCGTAATATGTTTTCTTTTGGAGGCTTGTTCCAATGAACGGTAAATGACAAAAAAACAATCAGAACAATAAAAATAAGCCAAATCAGTATTTTTATTTTATCCTTTTTGATTTTTTCTATAATTTGCTGAAAAATCATAAACGTATTGTATACAACTAAAACAATACTTTCAAACGTTCTTGTTTGTAAATCAATTAAACACATGTTTTACTTGTTGCAAACGGCTTTGCGGTGATATAATAAAAGGAGATATGTTATATAT
>CAYSZI010000066.1:0-4444 GCA_964435545.1 uncultured Candidatus Saccharibacteria bacterium
GATTGCAACAACCTTATCTGACGCAAATTCTTAATATTACAAACTCGGCCAACCAGCCCCGTGTCGCGAAGCGACACGGGGCTGGTTTCTATTTAATTGACTATTTGTGTCGCAGGGTGTTAAATAAAGGTATGTTCAATAAGTACACAAGAAATATGCGAAGTAAAATGATGCCATCTAAATCGAAGGGGTTTCTTGTTGTATTTCTATAAAATATTTTAGGAATTTAACAAAAAGCCCCGTCGGGGGCTTTTTTATTATTAAAAAACAAAAGAGATATGTTAAATATAAATATATTCACAGATTGTCTTGATGAGAATGCAAAAGGTCGACAGGTTTTACGTTATGAATCTTTGTTTCCTGGGGCAAAAATTGATTTTAATGGTCTGGTTGATAGAAATGTGTCTACTCTTGCAGGCATTGTTGATATATTAGATGCAACACGCTTTGGAAAAATCTCACAAATTATTATTTGCAATGTAGCACCTAGAGAAGAAAAACAATACCCAAATGGAAGGCCTTTTTGTTTTGCTAAAATCGGAAATGCTATTGTTATTGGCACTGAGGGCTCGTTTGTTTTTTTAAAAAAACTCGGGGTCATAAATGAAGTACAAGAAACTGATGTCTTTACAGTTTGTAAAAAGTTTTTAGATTTAGATGAGGCTCAAAGAATTGCTAGTTCGCAATTTAGAAGTTTTGACTACGTTCCGCTGCTTGCTTCGTGGCTTTTTCAGGAAAAAGAAATTCCTTCAGTAATCCAAAAACTTGAGTTTAAGGAAGCCTTAGAACAAGTTTGGTTTAGAGATTGTTTTGGTAATTGTAAAACCACACTCACGGAAAAAAATGCTGAAAGATTTGTTGCTGACGAACAAATCTTTGTTGGATTTAATGATCAAAAAGAGTTTATAAAATTACCGTTTTACAGGCATCTTTCAGGTGTACCAAATAATACAATCGCACTTATTGTTGGTAGTTCAGGATATAAAAATAATCGATTTTTAGAAATTGTAAAACAAGGAGGTTCTGCAGGAAAAGATTTAAATATCGAGTCCGGCACAAAAATTTTTTTGAAATAAATATTATAGACAGCTAAGATATGATACAACAATAGAGGCTGTCTCTGCGCGAAGTGTAAGGTCGCCAAGCGATAAAATCGTACAGTTGTGCTCTTTGGCAAGAGAAACTTCATTTTCAGAAAAACCACCCTCTGGTCCTATAAACAAATTTAAATTTGAATTTTTGAAATCAAAGGTTTTAATATTTTTTCCTGATATATCAAACAGAAGAGTTTCTTTTGGGTTTGACGAACCAATCGCTTTTTCAAAAGCGATTGGTTCGTCGAGATCTGGTAAAACCGTACGTCCAGATTGTTCAGATGCTTCTAGTATGATTTTTTCCAAACGAATTCGATTAAAACCAGTTTTTACTGTTCGCTCAGTGAGAAGTGGTACGATTTTTAACACACCGATTTCGGTGGCTTTTTGAACAACGATTTCAAAGTTTTCTCGTCTAAGTAGGGAAGCAAAAAGAATTACGTTTTTTTTGCTTCCGTTTATTATTTCTTTCGAATTAACGATAGAAAGTAATGTATTTTTTTTTGTCATGTTTTCTATGATAGCCTCACTTTCGTTACCTTTTCCGTCACACAATATTACAGAATCTCCTGTTTTTAATCGCAAAACAGAATGCCATTGGTTTATAAGATGGTTGTCCGAAACCTCTATTTCTTTTTTTGATAGGTCGAATGACCCTATAAATCTATGATATCTCATGGTTTTTCCAGTATATCATGTATTTTTGTGTCAATTAACAAAGTGGTATAATAAAAGCATGATTAATCAAAATGTACCAACTCGTTTGGGGGCAATGACTCTTATTTATTTAATTTTAAAACACGCAAAAATTGCTTTGAGATTGGTGCTCTTGATGATAATTATAACTTTCTGTATGAATTATTGGGGAAAAAACATGTTAGCTTTTTTTGCTAGTCATTCAGTTATTCTTCATTATTTTGCTGTGTCGGCTTACGCTGTTTTAAAATATGGATGGGTTTTAACTTCAGCTCTTTTTGTTTGTTTTGGATTTGCTGGCTTCTTAGAATATAACAGTACAAAATTTACTTTAACAAATTCTTCTATTACCGTTTCTACTGGAACAGTTACTCATAAAGAAATAATCATTCCTTTTTCACAAGTAGAAACAATAAATATTTCTGATAACCCAACACTTCGAATGTTTGGCTTGTGTACTTTTGTTGTTAAAACAAGTGCTCAAAACGGGGCAGGTATTGCAAAAGACGACGCACAACCAGATGCGATTTTGCCAATAATTCCATTTTTGCTCGCAAAACAAATGCAAAATAAAATTCTTGTAATAGATAGTCCTTCAGATACACAACCAAAAGAACAACCAATATCTTAATTATTCTTTTATTTTCCCAGCTAAGATTTCAATTTTTTCAGCTTTGCGGAGATTTTTTTGCATTTTTGGTGTGAGAATTTTTTGATGTTTAAAATCATCTAGCGTGCATGCTATTTCATAAACATCGTTTTGACTTATTATCCAATCGAAACCGAATTTTTTAAATATAGGGAATTCTTCAGAAAAACTTCTGAGGGTTTTTTTGCCATCATCCAAAAAGTATTCATGAAAATATGACATCGCCAGTTCGCGAACCGATTTGTAAATCGGTTCGCGGTATCGTAAAACTGCATGAGTTGTTTTTGAAATTGCTCCGTAATGATTATCTTTTTTAAACAATGCAACAACATGATCACAATCGATATTATTTTTTTCATCAACTTTCAAGTCGAGTAAATATGTTTCATAACCATTGTAGGCAAGTATCACACAAGCAAGAAGCGATCCTTCAATACAACTTATTTCATTTTTCGAAATTGCATTTCTCGGGGATCTTACTACGGGCTCGTGTTCATCATTTCGCATGGGCATAGAATTGATGTAATCCTGTATTTTTTGTGGTGTTTTTAATGAATTTAAAAAGAGAATTTCGCTTTCTGAAAAATTCTTTTTAAGTATTTTTTTTATTAGTTTTTTTGTATTCATGAAACTTTTAACTCTAGTATTTCTTTCTTGGTCGTACTATGAGTGTTGTCATGATTGTGTTTGTGATTATCATCGCTATTGAGTGAAGTGTTGTTGCGATGTTATACGTCTGCAATGAAAATAATGTCATTATATGACGTATTACATTCATACTATATAAAACAGGCGTTTCTGTTTCTGGGTGTTTCCATGTTTTACGAATTGTTGGAACAAAAGCAATCAAATCAATCGAAACTGCGATTATTACAGATATTGTCGGGTCTTTTGTTAAGACCCAAGGAATAATTCCAAGTAAACAAACAATAAGAAAATAAGTGTCAGTTTTTATAATATTTTTGAAACCATACTGAAGAGAAAATAAGAAAATTATTACTGTGAAGATTTCAGCAGCACCTGTAGGCACGGCTCCAATTCCTGCGCCTTTTGCAACTTGACCAAAAAAGGTAATTGCTGAAACCATAGTCCAGACGAGCCATGTGTATGGATGTGGTTGAATTCTTTTTTTAATTATGTCTATTAAATACGGAACATTTCCTATTATTGCAATAATAGTTGCAATAAGTGCGATTGTTTCTTTCATCCAAATATTTTAGCATAATTATTATTTATAATATATAATGCACCTTATGATATATAATATTCATCCAATTTTTGTGCACTTTCCGATTGCATTTTTGTTTATATATTCTATCATCAAAATTTTCCCATTTAAAAAATGGTTTCCAAGAATAGCTTGGAAGAATATTGAGACAGTTTTGCTTGTTGTGGGTGTTATTGGGGCGTTAGTAGCAGATTCAACAGGAGAAACTGCTGAGCATATTGCAAAACCTGATAGATCATTGGTTGAGATGCATTCTAATTTTGCTGGAATTTCAACATTTTTGTATGGAGTATTGCTTGCCGGAGAATTTTTACCCTTTATAAATTTAAAAATAATATCTAAGTTAAAGTTTCCTTTATTGCTTAAGTTTTTTGTTTTTATTGAGAAGCTCATAAAAAACAATATTTTTTCAATAATTATTTCTATACTAGGTTTAATTACGATTTCAGTGACCGGAATTTTGGGAGGGGTTATGGTATATGGAGTATCTGCTGATCCAATGTCTGGAATAATTTTAAACTTACTTAATATAAAGTACTAAATATAAAATAAAAAACACTTACCGGAAAAATTAAGTGTTTTTATTTGCAAATTTAAGCCTATGCTTTTATTTTGCGCGAGATTTTTTTTGCTTTTTGTTGGCAAGCATGACCTTTTTTGCAGCCATTCGCTTTTGAGTTTTATGCGGATGGCGTGTAAACTTTTTTGGACTGACACTTGTTTTTCTTTTTGCCATAATTTTGTTTATTACTTATTAATATAGTTTAAGTATACTAC
>CAYSZI010000067.1:0-4315 GCA_964435545.1 uncultured Candidatus Saccharibacteria bacterium
GTAATAACCGGCGCGATTTTTCTGCAGAAAAATCGCGCCGGTTATTTTTTAAACTTTTATATTATTTTACGCTTGTTCTGGCTTTGGAAAAAAGTCTGGCTTTGCAGTTTTGATTGAAAGAGAAATTCTTCCACGCTCAGCATCAATTCCCACAACCTTAACAGGCACTTTCATGCCTTCCTTTACCAAATCTGTAACTTTATTTACTCTCCAAGGAGCAAGTTCTGAAATATGCACCAAACCATCGGCATACTCAGAAAGTTTTACAACTGCTCCGATTTCAAGAACTTTTACAACCTCACCCATTACTGGCTCACCCACTTTATATTCATGAGTCATTTCAGCAACAATCTTGAGACCAGCATCAGCTGCACCGTTTTTTCCTGTAATAAATACAGTTCCATCATCTTCGATTGTGATTTCACAACCAGTTTTCTCGCGGATTGCGTTTATTGTCTTTCCACCAGAGCCAATAACCATACCAATCTGTGTTGGAAGGATTTTTGTAACCAAAATCTTTGGCGCATTTGGTGAAATATCTTTTCGTGGAGCTGGAAGCTCTTTTTCTATAACATCCAAAATTCCAAGGCGAGCTTTCTTTGCTTGCACCATCGCCTCTTTCAAAATTGGAACTGGAATTCCTCCAACCTTAATATCGAGCTGAATTGCAGTAATACCTTGTCGTGTTCCAGCAACTTTGAAATCCATATCTCCATAATGATCCTCTGGACCTTGAATATCAGTCAAAATTTTATATTCAGATTTTTTTTCAGTGTTTAATATCAAGCCCATTGCGATTCCCGCAGCGGGGCATTTTATTGGCACACCTCCATCCATAAGAGCAACCGAACTCGCACAGATTGATGCTTGAGATGTTGAACCATTTGAAGCCATTGATTCTGAAACAACACGAATTGTATAAGGAAAGTCCATTTTGTTTGGAATGATTGGATATAATGCCTTTTCAGCAAGAAATCCATGTCCCATTTCGCGACGATTTATTCCACCCACGCGTCCTGTTTCTCCTGCAGAATATGGGGGGAAATTGTAATGATGAGTAAATCTTTTCTTTCCGCGAATTTCCATTCCTTCAATTTCTGTTGCGTCTTCTGGCCCACCGAGTGTCAAAATAGAAAGCACGTGTGTTTCTCCGCGATAAAAGATTCCAGTTCCATGAAGAAGAGACGATAGTCCTCCAGCTTTTGCATAAAGTCCACGAACTTGATCAAATGCGCGACCATCCGCACGCAAGCCTTCCTTTAATGCCTTTGCATGAACCAATTCATCCAATTTTTCTTCGAGATAATCTTTTGCAAAGGCAATCAATGTTTCATCATGAGAAAATTTACCAGCAACGAGAGTACTCCATTCATCGTCTAGGTCATGAAATGCCTTTTTACCGTCTGCTCCAAAAATCTTATCGAGTTTTCCAGCAACAGTTTCATCAAAAAAGTTTTTTACTTCATCTGGAAGTGGTGGAGCAATGATATTTTTCTTTGCCTTTCCAATTTCTTTAACAATATCTTTTTGCCATTTTTCGAGTGTTGCAATTGCGGGCATTGCCATATCGAGCGCTCCAGACATTTTTGCTTCGTCGTATTCGTATGCCATTGCCTCAATCATTACAACCTCATTGTCCTTTCCACAAACAGTTAAATCAAGTTCATAATTTGATTCGCCTGTATTTGCAACATAATCATCAACCGAAATTTCTTTGTCTGTATTTTTTGCTTTTCCAACATGAACAGCTCCAACAGGACCAGCCCAAGGTATATCTGAAACAGCAAGAGCAAGCGATGCTGCATTTACTCCCAAAATTCCTGGGTCAGATTGTCCGACAGACAAAACTGTAACAATTACTTGCACTGCATTTTTTATATGATGTGCAAACAAAGGACGAATCGTACGATCGATAATACGAGCTGAAAGAATTGCCTCATCAGATGGGCGACCTTCACGCTTGTTGTATTGTCCGCCCAAAATTAGACCGGCAGCATAAAACTTTTCCATATACTCGACAGTAAGATTGAAAAAACCTCTATTGTCTTTTCCATCCTTTGACATACAAGCTGTTGCAAGAACAACTGTATCTTCACACTTTAAAATCACTGAACCACTTGCTTGTTCGGCAAGGTCAGAAAAAATTGCAGTGATGGTTTTACCTCCAACTACAACACTATATTCTTTGCTGTGCATGATAGATTTTTAAGGAGCGTAGCGACTATAAAAATCATCACCCTGAGGAATTTTTTGGCTTAAAAGCCAAAAAATTCCGAACGGGCAGACCTTCACAAACCGTCACATCCTTTTTAACTCGTGTCTAGACCGTAAAATTGCATAAAAATAGCAACTCTATACGTCTAAACGCGAGTAATTAAATAATAATAACGAACTACCTCGATTTTACACTTTTTTAGCAATAAGTAAAAGTATTTTTATTTACGCCCTCCTCGCATAAGGTATCTTCCTGGATCTTCGGATAAATCCACGAAGTCATCACAAGCTTCCTTGAGTTTCATTGATGTAGATTTTCCAAAAGAAACAACTTCTACTTGAATACCAGAGTGTTTTTGAAGATATTCTACGAGTGGAACATAGTCTCCATCTCCAGAAACTATCACGACAGCATCAAGGCGTGGAGCTATCGTGATTGCATCTACAGCAAGACCAACATCCCAATCTCCTTTTTTTGCACCGCCGGCAAAGATTTGAAGATCTTTTGTCTTTGTTTCGATTCCGATTTTATTAAGAGCATCAAAAAATGCTTTTTCATCCCCTGCTTCACTTGTGATTACATAGGCGATAGCACGAACAAGACGACGGTTGGCAACCGCATCTACTAGAATATTATTAAAATTAACATACGACTTGTATAAATTTCTCGCACTGTGATAGATATTTTGAGTATCAATAAAGACAGCTACACGCTGGTCTTGGTGTTTTATTATCATAAAAAATAAAAACTTCACCTTTCTTATAGAAAGGATTTAAATATTAAAAACTGTTAAAAAATAACAGCAAACGACTTATTAAAAAATAAAAACAAAGAACATTAAATATATTATAGCACAGAAATACCCACAAATAATAAATCCAGCTCTAAGGCTGGATTTATTATTTTTATTTGAGTTCCAAACTTTTTACTAGAGTAGCATAACGAGTCTTATTTTTTCGCTCGAGATATTTTAGATGAGCACGGCGATCGGCAACCATTTTCAAAAGTCCGCGACGAGAGTGATTGTCTTTCTTATGTTCTTTTAAATGTTTTGCGAGTTCGTCAATACGAGTAGAAAGAATGGCAACCTGAACTTCAGGAGAACCAGTATCTTTTTCATGTATTTGGTGCTTTTTGACGACAACTGCCTTTTTCTTTGCTTTTATCATAACGAGCTAATAGTAGCATGGATTTTATTCTTTTGCAAGCGTGCAAGCCACCCTGCAAAAACACTCATAAAAGTACTCTTGGACGCCGTCTACAGGTGCGTACCATTAACAGGTACGCCGACGGCCGGAGAGTGAGGCGAAATTTCAGCAGAAATTTACGCCGGTACTTTTATGAGTGTTTTTGCAGGGTGGCTCAATTTGGTAAAAATATCATTTCCCGACATTAAATTTGCTATAATAAACACAATGGCAACAGAAATCGAAAGATTAAAACGAGAATTTCTCGAATATATGGAAATCGAGCGCGGAGCAAGCCTAAAAACTGTAGCAAATTACGATAGATATATATCCCGACTGCTTAATTTTTCAAAAGTTTCCAACGCAAAACAACTTACAGACGATATTGTTCGTGAATTTCGCCTACACCTCAATCGTTCTCCAGGAATAAAAATAAAAGGCCAAGCAAGCACAACTCTCAAAAAAAATACCCAAAACTATCATTTGATAGCACTTCGTCGTTTTTTAAAATATTTAATGAAGAGAGGAGTTACTTCCCTTTCACCAGACCGCATTGAATTAGCAAAAGTTGGAGGAAGACAACTTGATTTGATTTCTGGAAACGAGCTTTCAAGACTTTTAAACTCGCCTCTCGACGATTTGAAAAATTCAAAAGGCGACAAACAAAGTGAGCTTCGTGCACTTCGTGACAGAGCAATGCTTGAACTTTTTTTCTCGACAGGACTTCGTCTTGCAGAATTATGTTCACTAAACAGAGACCTAGATTTAAGCAAAGATGAATTTTCTATTCGTGGAAAAGGAGAAAAAGTCCGCGTTGTTTTTCTTTCAGACACAGCAAAAGAAGCGATAAAAAAATATTTAGACAAACGTCCCGACATGGAAGAACCATTATTTTTGCAATACTCACACAATA
>CAYSZI010000068.1:0-4214 GCA_964435545.1 uncultured Candidatus Saccharibacteria bacterium
TTACAATTGCGATTGGACTATCTGATAAAACAGAAGAAACAAGATTTACAAGTTCGTAAAAATCATTTTCAATTTTCCAAAGTGTTCCTTTTGGACCATGACCAAAACTTGGTGGATCCATCAAAACAACATCATAAGTATTTTTTCTTCTAACTTCTCTACGCAAAAATTGAAGTACATCATCAGTAATCCAACGAATTGGAGCATTCGAGAGCTCTGACAATCCAGCATTTTTACGAGCCCAGTCGATCGCGACTTGAGAAGAATCAACGTGAGTGACTTCTGCTCCAGCTCTAGCACAGACCAAACTTGCTCCTCCTGTGTAAGCAAAAAGATTTAAAACCTTTATCTTTTTTTCTTTTGATTTTGAGTTTTCTTGTTTTATTTTTTTATCAAGCCAATCCCAATGAATTTTTTGTTCGGGAAACAAACCGACGTGCTTAAAAGATGTTGGTCGCAACTCAAAAGTCAGCCCGCCGTATTTGATATTCCAATTTTTTGGAAGTGATGCACTTTTTTTCCAAGAACCATTCGCACCTTCGCGAGAATAAAAAGCATCTGCTTTTTTCCAAAGAGATGTTGGTAAACTTTTTTTCCAAAGAGCTTCTGGGTCTGGGCGAGCAAGAACAAAATCTCCAAAACGCTCAAGCTTCATACCCTCTCCGCTGTCGAGAAGTTCATAGGAAGATTCCTTTTCTAAAATGTATGCGCTCATAATGGATGTTCGGAATAAAAAAGCACAAGAATTTTATTTTAATAATCCAGTGAGCAAGGCAAAGAGGAACAATGTTCCAAGAAACCCTAAAACTGGGTGCAGTTTATACAAAATAATGTTCACAACTATCATGATACCAAATGGAACATACCCAATTGCTAAAATTTGGCCTGAAATCGTGTGCCAAACGTTTGATAAATATGATGTAGGCATATTTATATTATAACAAAGCTTTTAAAAATAAACATCCACAACTCAAACCTAGAAAATTAACAAATGTAAATTATGTTGTGTGGTATAATAAAATACATGAAAAACATAATAATTTTTATTGTTTTAATTGCTATATGTGTTGGTGGATACTATTATTACGTTCGCAAACCTACGGACATAAATACAGTCAAAAACGACCTAACTACCGCAAAAGATACGATTATTGCGACAACAAATACTGGAATAGACACCGCAATACAAAGTGCATTAAAAAGTGTAAGTTCTGTAGCCCCAATATATTATGTTCAAAACAGAAACTATGGAGTTTCTGAGACTCAAAATATTTGTAATGACACAACAAACGCAGGAAGTATTGGTGGTGTTATTTCTGAAGTTCAGAAATACACAAACGCAGTATCTTGTACTGTCGCAACAGACTACCCATCAAGAAGTTTTACAATAACCGCTCCATCTAGAGTTAGTGATGGTAAATATTTTTGTTCAGACCAAACTGGAATAGTTTCACTCATTCCAAGTATCTCATCATCACCATTTCAGCTCGGCGTTAAATGTAAATAAAACCTTACAATAAAAAATAAAACCCGGCCTTGGCCGGGTTTTATTTTTTAGATTATTTCTTGCTGATAACAGCTTTCACAATAAACAATATCATTATTTTTTGGATCATATCCGGTCGTAAACTTATTCTCACAGTGTCCAGAGTGAGAAGCATGCGGTGTAAAATTTTCATACAACCCATTTACTGAAGCATTGCAGTTACAATCACATTGTCTTGTATATGTTTTATTTTTCAAACGCAAATCTAAACGCTGGTTATTTCTAAAATCGATAGAGGTTCTGGGAAGTGGAATTTTTTCTTGTTTCAAAAACTGTAACTCTTCGGGCATTATTCTGTAAGCAGATCCAGTTTCTTTACACTCGATTATTTGTTTCAAAATATCTTCATTTACATCATCAATAGAATCAGGTAAATCTTCAGCTTTTAAATTTGTCGAATACTTATTCAAAGTAGACTCAATCCAAGAATATCCGTTTTCGATAGCTTCTTCTTTTGTAAGGGGTATATGCTCGATTGCGATAGTATTGTTGTACCCATAAGGTGAATGTTCAGCTGGGAAAAATTCTCCGTATTTATAAACATTCCCTTTCTTATCAAAATACGGCATTTCGTCCATATGCTTTTTAATTTTTTCTTTCAAAACTTCGTACTCTTCTTTTGTATACTGAACATTAAAAATACAGTATTTTTTATTTCTAAGTCCAACACATCCGAAGCAATCAGATGATGATTTGCAGTACTGACAATACTCAAGATTTTGAACGTTAGGCCAACATTCGACAGAAAATTTTACACCATATACACCCTCTCCACAAACACAGTTTTCATAACAAAGCTCATTTCCAAAACCCCAAACACAAATGTCGTAACACTCTTTGTTTGAAGGTACTTGAACGTACTGGCAATATCGCATATTCTCCCCTCCGCGTATAAAATACGAATCTTTTACATTTTTTGATTCTGTTACATATACACCAGAACATTCATAGTTTTTTATTCCGTGAGAAAATTTATTTGGAAATTTTTTCCAAAGTTCTTGAGATTTTTCTTTTACCGATTCAACACCCGAATTTGTTTCAAGGTTAAATGATTTCTTGATTTCCTCGTATTCTTCTTTTGAATATTTTTGATTAAAAATATGATAACTTTTATTTCGCAAATTCACACAGCCGATACAATCGTTACACCCCGTGCAGTTTTTTGAAAACCAAACATTGTTACACTCATTACACTCTGATGAAAAATATACCTTGTAGCACGAGTTACTAAAAAATGTTTGATATACTTTTTCGCATTTATTTAAATAAGAATTATCAATACAATTTCTCGAATTATCGATTGCTGTTCCGTACATACTATCCTCAGAATTATTTGAATTAAAAAGAAGATAACAATCCTTTAGATCTGAAGCATTTCCTGAATAATCGCTGCGCACCATTCGAATAACATCAAGATTATATCTTGGAACTATTTTTGAAAGTTCAAAAATTTGCTCAAAAAACGGCACAGAAAAATCATAATCTTTGCCGTATGTTGTACCATCCCAATCATCACTCCACCATTCTTGTTCTGAATAAACCTTTACACCGGACTCTGAAGGAAAAAGCGATAGTATTGGTTTACCCGACATCGCACTCTCCCCGCGAAAAAGCTTACGATCGTTTCGATACATCGCTCGTCTTTGAAAACGACACTGCGGACAAAAAGTCGGAGCAGGAACTTTTATTTTTTCGTAAAAAGAAAAATCCTCTGCATCAATTAAAAAATCTTTTTTACAATTCTGGCAAACTTCATTTTTAGGTTCCATAATTTTGTTATTATAACACAAAACCCAAGCTTGTTATTGCTTGAGTTTTTCTTTTAATTCCAAAGCTCGACTTATGATTCTTTCACCAATCTCTCCCCAATTAAAATATTTTTTATAATCTTTTGGATCTATCAATTTTATCTCAGTCACTCCACCCGCTGGGTCTTCTATAAAAGGACCGTATGGTTTAACAAGCGCAGCGTATCTAAGTTGATAAATAAAACTTCCATCTCTTGTGTCTGTGACTTTTTGATATCCTATTGGTATTTGTGAAAATACTTCCATGTTTGATTCTTCTTGAATTTCCCGCTTAAAAGTTTCTACATATGTCTCACCTTCTTCTATTGTACCCCCTATCAAACCCCAAGCTTTTTTATTTCCGCCAAAACCTATAACAATTTTATCTTCACAAAAACAAACCCCGTAAGCTTGTCGACATTTAGAATAATCCAAATGATCAAAAGAATCGGCATCAGAATATTCCATTATGTATTTGATTCCGCTATATCCAATATATTCTTCTGTTATATTCATAAATTTTGATTAAAATGCAAATAATTTTTCTAATAACAGCGACCAAACTTTTACCTTGTTCAGTGTATCAGTTTTTTGCTGGTTTCCAACAACATCGTTTGAATCCATACTTCCGACAACGCTTGCCGAAAGAACTGTATTATTTTCCTGGTTTGTTGTTTTTTCAACAATCGCACCACCTATTAAGTTTTCTTTAAAAAATGAAGTGAGATTGTTTGAGATTTTTGTGATAAAATTATTTTTTTCAACACGGGCCTTCTTTTTTTTCTGCGATATTTTTTTAGGCAAAATATTTTCCATTTGTTTTTCTTGAGGGGCTGGTGTTTTTATCTTTACCTCACTTGTATTCAAATTTTGTTCTTCTT
>CAYSZI010000069.1:0-4093 GCA_964435545.1 uncultured Candidatus Saccharibacteria bacterium
AATTTTTTCTCTTCGAGAAAAAATTCACGCCTTTTAATATTTTTTAAATTATATAATATTATTAATTAGTATAATTAATAATTTGCATACCCATATTCTTCATTTCAGCTATTGATCTTGCGATACAAGCTTCTTCGTTTTGAATTAAATCACCGGCTTTTTTGTACCAAGGACTCAAAAGTCCTGATGATGAATTAATATAAACGAGATCAAGCTCAACACCTTCCTCAATCAAAATTCGTAAAACATCATGCAAGCTACCACCCTGAGAACCAACACCAGGAATAAGAAGTGGAATATATTTTCCGGCAAATTTCTTTGCCAATACACGAAGCTCATCAAGTGATGTTGCACCAACAACAGCACCAACGCCCGGACAACCATTTGCCCAGTCAATTATCTTGTCGGCAACAGCTTCATAAACATACCGACCGTCTGCAAGCTTGAGTCCTTGAAAATCAGATGCTCCAGAATTCGAAGTACGGCATAAAACATATGCTCCTAAACCATCTTTTGAATTACAAAATTTTGCAAAGGGCAACACTGAATCTGTTCCCATGTATGGCTGAACAGTACACGAATTAAACCACCACTTATTTGTAATAGCTGCATAATTATCAGAGGATTTTCCAATATCCCCGCGCTTGTTATCAAAAATAATATTAGCATTAGGATAATATTTGCGTATCTCACAGGATACATGAAGCAAACATCTCGAACCTTGCCAGTCACTATTGCCAGGCTTGTCGTGTGTTGTGTAAAAACCTTCGTTTAATTTAAATGCTGCAATGGCAACTTTTTCTTCAGACATTTTAGCAATCAATTTTGAAAAATAAAGCCCGAAACCAAAAATACCTTTTTCACAATAATATTCCGGCAAAGATTCAATTACTGGATCAACCCCAACACAAAGATTATTGCCAGCAAAAGCTGTACTCTTGCGCACTGCGGTCAGATACCCGAAATCAAAAGTTGTCTTATATTTCTCAAACCACGAAGAAGGATTTTTAATCCATTCGGTTAAAGAAATAAATTCGTCGCCAGAAAGATGTTCATCGAGCGCAGGTAAGACATCGTTGATATCAATTAACGACTGTAATTCATAGCCAGCTTTTTTAAGTTCGCTTTCTGATACAGGCATACGATAAGTAAATACCGATGTTATTTCTACTTCTTTTGCTCCCGCGTCAATGAGAACTTTTGCTGCCTTGAGAACACTACCAGCGGTAGTTACCAAATCTTCAATAAGTAATATCTTTTTACCACTTACATCCAATCCGTCAATTTGTTTTTCCAGACCGTGTCCTTTTGGTTCGGGTCGAACATATCCAAATGGAATATTAAGACGCGGGCCAACATTTGCGGCATATTGAATTGCACCGGTTGCAACCCCGACAACACCTTCAAAACCTTTGTTTTCAAACCGCTCCACAAAACCATTGCAAATATGTGCAAAGAGGTCGAGGTATGTTCCGGTTTCCCGAAAATTAAAATAAATTGGGGCTTTTATGCCCGACTTAAATGTAAGAGGTCTTTTGAATGACCACTTCACAATCTGGTATTTTACCAGCAGTGCGATTAAATGCAGTTTGTACTTCATTAGCTTTATTTTTTTGCGTTAAAAAAATTGTTAAATAACCAAAATCGGTTCGGTTAAATTTCGCATTTTAATTGCCGAATGTCAACAAGTTGACATTCGGCAATTTTGTAGCACACAAATTATTCCAAACTCTCCAGAACCTCCAAATTTTCTTTGGTATTTACTCCCAATGCCTCTTTTGGATCAATCGAAACTGAGGAAATTCCGGCATTTTCTTTTACCGCCATGCCTATCAAATCTGTAAGATAATACTCCCCTTGCGCATTAGCATTTTTTAATTGTTTTAGATGATCCCAGAGCCAGTCATTTTTAATACACAAATAACAAGGATTTACTTCTGAGATTTTAAGCTCATGTTCCTTTGCATCTTTCTTTTCGACAGTGCGAATAATTTTTCCGTTCTCATCTCGGATTACTCGACTAAAATCATAAAAACCTTTTCGCCATTCATCAAAATCAGAAAGCGAAACTGTTGCCATTGTCATAACACCGTTTGATTTTTTTTGAGTCTCAGAAATATTTTTTATAGTTTCAAAACTCAAGTGTGGCATATCTCCATACAAGACCATCACATGATCGCCGTTGTTTTTTAAAATACTTTCTGTCGACAAAACAGCATGCCCCGTGCCGAGCTGTTCTGTTTGAACTGCATATCTATATCCATCACCCAATGCCTCTATCACCTGCTCGCGGCCTTTTCCAACAACAATTACAGGCCTTTCGCAAACACCAGATTTTTCTACACTTTCAAGTAAATGATGAATAAGCGCCTTTCCACGAAGAAGTGTAAGTACTTTTGGTATATCTGATTGCATTCTCTTTCCATGTCCTGCAGCTAAAATAACAATATCTGTTTTCATATATTTAATATACCAAATTTTCAGTAAAAAATAATCTTTACAAATAAAAATATAAATAGTATTTCAAAATAAAATTCTGGGTCGCAAAATGCTTCGCATTTTGCGACCCAGAATTTTTGCGGAGACGGTGAGATTTGAACTCACGGTAGAGTTACCCCTACGCCACATTTCGAGGGTGGTGCCTTCAACCACTCAGCCACGTCTCCATAGATACAAACGCTATCTTACCACAAATTTTGCGAAATTTGAAAATTTTTGCTAATATGTTATAACTATACGCGTAATGCGTTGGTTTGTTTTGTAAGCCAGTTTTACCTGGCCCTATCGTCTAACGGTTAGGACGTGGCCTTTTCAAGGCTAAAATCAGAGTTCGATTCTCTGTAGGGTCACTGTCAGTGATTTACTGTTCTTGTTTTGAGAAGATAGCTTATATGGTAAGGATAATTTTGGTGTTCCATTAACTATTTCTTTATATGTTGGTAATTGATCAAAAACCAATGTAAATAGTCCCTTAAGAGCTGGAATATTCTTTTGTTTTACAAGCCTTTCTACTGGGTGTTCCATTAAGTCTTTTACATAACGTATAAAAGTATGGACATCATTTTCTTGAATCTCAATCTTATTGCGTTGTTCTCTTATGTTTTCGATTTGAGAATGTATCTCGTTTATTTTCTTTTCAAGCTCAGCTCTAATAATTTCATTTTTTGTAGAAGTAAAAGCTTCGATATTTTGCTTTTTTTCGGTTTCAAGTTCAATAACATTTACCCCGACTTTTGTTGAAAATTCTCCGAGTTCTTTTTCTTTCTCTCTATATTTATTTACAAGAGTAGCTTCGAAACTTTTTAGAAAATCACCGTCTTTATATTTTAGACGTTCAATATATCCAGTAAGTCTTTTATCAAATTCAACTTTATTTACTCCATAATATTTATGAGTGCGTGCACAATGATAAGTAGGAACGCTTTTTATTTTTCCTTTAGGTGAGCTTCCAAGAAATGGTTTATTGCATTCTGGACACATAACAACCCCTTTGTGGGGAAATGTCGGATTATCCTTCATTCTTTTTAGTTTGTGAGGGTTGTAGTCTTTGTGAATTATAATCTCTCCACTTTTACTTTCTTCAATAAATACCTTACCTTTATTTGCTTTATTAAATACATCAATAGCAACAAGACCTTTGTATTGTGTTTTTATAGGTTGCTTTAACCATTTTTCAGTATTAATACCACAGTAAATTGGTCGTTGTCGTATTTTTTGAAGTTGCTTTATTGTAAGTGGTAAATTACCAATAGAACCTATTATTCTTTTTTTATCTTTTGACCATCTTCTTTGAATCTTAGAACGGTAACCCATCGCATTAACATAATCAACAACTTGTTTGTCTGTATGTGTTGCACTTAATTCAAACATCTTTATATAAAATTGTGCTCTTTTAGGATCAGGTACTTGAATAACTTTCTTTTTATTTTCAACAAAAATTTTTTCATTCTTATAACCATCATTTTCTCCTCTTACTTTATATCCTCCTTGAACCAATGAAACCTCCGCTCCTATCATACGAGTAAGAATAACACCCACTGTACTGGACCCCATTTGTAGTACACAATCCTTGTATTAGGTATTGTATTCTAGC
>CAYSZI010000070.1:0-4084 GCA_964435545.1 uncultured Candidatus Saccharibacteria bacterium
TAGTGTATATTATTCATTAGCTAGGGTGTCCTAATTCGGGGGTTACTAGAAGAAACCAACTTTTTCTGCATTCTAATACATAAAGCTTTTTTTT
This sequence comes from uncultured Candidatus Saccharibacteria bacterium, assembly GCA_964435545.1. Taxonomy (GTDB): domain Bacteria; phylum Patescibacteriota; class Minisyncoccia; order Phycocordibacterales; family UBA9973; genus CAITQP01. The sequence goes on from CAYSZI010000070.1 coordinate 95, forward strand.
CAAAATAATATATAATCCGGATATGCCAGAGCTACCAGAAGTACAAACAACCGTAAACGGTTTAAAAAGCACAATTACAGGCCTCAAAATAAAGGGCATTTGGACAGATCTTGCAAAAGACAAAGTCTCAAGACCAGATTATTTAGATACAATAAAATACCTCCACTTTTTTAATAAATTCAAAAAATCAGTTATTGATAAAAAAGTTATTTCAATCGAGAGACGAGCCAAAAATATTTTAATAAATATCGAGGGTGAAAATACAATTTTGATTCATATGAAAATGACAGGGCATCTTTTATATGGAGTCTATGACTATGACAAAAAGAAAAATGCGTGGTTTGTTTCGCAAAGCGAAACAAACCACGCATTAAGAGACCCTTACAACCGCTTCGTGCATTTTATTTTTGAATTCGACAATGGAAAACATTTGGCATTTTGTGATTCAAGAAAATTTGGAAAAATCACCCTTTTAAAAACAAACGAAATTCACACAAGCAAACACACAAAAGACCTGGGGCCTGAGATTTTTGAAAAAAGCTTTGATCTAAAAAAATTCGAGGCAAGGTTACTTAAAAAACCGAAAGGTAAAATCAAAACCGTGCTTATGGATCAATCCATAATTTCTGGTATCGGAAACATTTATTCCGATGAAGCTCTTTGGCTTTCTGGAATTCATCCAAATTCAACAATCGAGAAACTGCCGAAAAAAGATTTTTCAAATCTTTTTTCGGCAACCAAAAACGTTCTAAAAAAAGGTATAGATTTTGGAGGAGATTCTATGAGTGACTATCGCAGAATAGACGGAACGCCAGGAAAATTTCAAAACAAGCATAATGCTTACCGACTAATCAACAAAGAGTGCAAAAAACCAAACTGCAAAGGTGTTATAATAAAAGAAGTTATTGGTGGCAGAAGTGCACATTTTTGCAACAAACACCAAAAGCTTTTTATTTAAATTAATTTTAAAAAATATGTCAGGACATGGAGGGGGTGAAGAAAAAAGTTTAAAACTTTTGATTGGAGAAATAGGACTGGTTGTGGCCGGACTATGGATAATTTGGTTTTTCTCAGGCGGGCCAGAACGTGCAGCTAAACAAGGTGATTTACCATTTACAACACAACAAACCCCAATAGACGGCGGACGAATATATGATGCAAACGGAAACTCCTCTCAAAGATAGCTATTTGTCAAAAATGCCAAAAAGAGCAATTCCACACGAAACAGAAACATTAAGAGACTCTTTTTTTCCTTTCATTGGAATCTCGGCTACAATATCGCATTTTTTTAAAACCTTTTCTGGAACCCCACCAACCTCGTTTCCTAAAATCACAGCAACTTTATCGGTTGGTGTGATTTTTTTATAATCGACTGAATTATCGGACTGCTCTATAGCAACAATAAAAAAACCTTCTTTTTTTAACTTCCTCAACAAAGAACCTATATTTAGTGAATATTCCCAAGATATTGTTTTTTCTGAACCCAAAGCTGACTTTGAGATATCACTCCTTACTCTACCAAATTTATCTACGGGGGTGGGCGTAATGCCAACCAAATGTATTTTTGATACCCCTATTGCATCTGCTGTACGAAAAATTGCTCCTACATTATATGTACTTCGAATATCCAAAAGTATCAATTCAATATTTTTTCCACATTTTTCTCCTTTTTTCATAGGTATGTGAATATTACATTATATTTTTTCTCTTGGGTAGTGTTATAATAACAAGGTCGAATTATTTGTTTATTTAAATCTATATTATTTTATGTGTGAAGGAAAATGGGAATGCAGTGCAAAAAATGGTGGAACATGTGGTTCTGGGTGCCAAACACTCGACGGCGCAGTACACTGCCACAAAAACCGCTTATTCAAAAAATGTTTTGTTTTAATTGGTTTACTTTTCATGTATTGGATTGGCGTACAAATGGGAGAACTTCGAGTTCTTTCAAGAATGCAAGAATCTCGTGATAATGAAAACTACGGTTATCGAATGATGGGTGCAAGAAGTTTCCAACAAGATGGTTGGAATCAATATGCTCAACCAGGAGTAATTGAGCTTCGCACAACAACAAGTTCGCCAGATAAAACAGTTCCTCAAGTAAAACAATAAGTGCACAAAAAATAACACCTCTCTGAGGTGTTATTTTTTGTGCACTGGAAAAATTATGTGGTATATAATAAACTCATGATAAAAAAAATAACTACAACTGTATTGCTTATTGTAATAATACTTACAATATATCTAGAAAGAGATAACATATTTTCTATAAATAAAAAAAATTTAGAAACTCCAATAAACTCTGTAACTTATTTATGCAACAACAATAAAAAAATCGATGCTGATTTTTATAAAGGAAAAGAAATCTCTGAACAAAAACCAGACCAGCCACCAACCCCTACTGGTTATGTTAACTTGAATTTAAACAACGAAAAAACAATGACATTAAATCAAACAATTTCTGCTGATGGTGGACGCTACGCAAACAGCGACGAGTCATTTGTTTTTTGGGACAAAGGTAACGGGGCAATGATTTTAGAAAATGATAAAGAAAATAATTTCATAGGATGTATACTTTCTGCAAAAAACCCTAGCGACCAAAACCTTCCTCAAACATATTTGAATTCAAAAAATAGCTTTACAATCCGTTTACCCGAAAAATATTCTATAGACGAATCTTATGAATATAAAATGTCTCCAGAAAAAACTTTTGCTGGAGTAAAATTTACGATACCAAAAACAGAATCAGACGGAACAAATCTCGGAAGTGATAGTTACATCAGTATTGAAAAAATTTCCGAAGCAAAAGAATGTACTGCAAAATATTTCCTCGACGACCCGAGCGTTGTCGCAAAAAATATTACTGAAAATAATTCTGATTATTCGTTTGCAACATCAACAGGTGCTGGTGCAGGAAATAGATACGAAGAAACAGTTTACGCCATGCCTTTTAAATCAGATTGTGTAGCGGTAAGATATTTTATTCATTACAGTGTGTTTGAAAATTATCCAACAGGCACAATAAAAGAATTTGATAAACAAAAATTAATTAATGAATTTGGTGCAATCAGAAAAACATTAGTTCTTAATTAAAATCGATTTCAAAGGGATACATCCCCATTCCACACGAACCAATTATTTTTGTAGCTTGTTGCACTCCTATCTCAATATCGGTTATTCCAGTTTGTGGAAGAATTTTTGAAATATTTAAAATAGGAATTCGAACAGACGAGGAACAATCAAATGTTCCGTTTGTTACAAATCTTACAACTGTTGGTATGCCAGATTTTGCAATACTTTTTTCCGGCAAAAATCCACCACGTGCATGAATCTCAATAATCTGTTTTTCATCAACAACCGAAACATTATTTACTGGAATATCGTTGCTCGTTTTAGTACCACCGCTTGTTGCGACAACCGCTCCAACAATAATTAAAACTGCAACAAAAATTGAAATTATAATTGTCTTCATATATCAATTTAGAAATTAAAAACCGGGTTAATAATTCCGACGACAACCAAACTATTTATAATATTAAATACCGCAAACATTATAACAATCAAACCAGCTGACTTAAAAAATATTCCTGGTTTTGAACTCTTTTGAATTCCAAAGGAACTAAAACTAATCAATGCTAAAACAGGAAGCGTACCCAAAGCAAAAGACAACATCGTTAGTCCCCCTTTTAAAAAGCTTCCGGTTGCAAGTGTAAAAATTTGCATTGACTGAGTAAATCCGCAGGGTAGAAAAAAAGTTGCAACTCCAACTAAAAGCGGCGTGAGAGTGTGATTTAATTTGGACACACCAAATGCACGCTTTGATAATGATTTTGGCATTCCGGGCAAAAACTTTTTTGTTTTGTGAAACACATCAAGCAAATTTATTCCCATTAAAAGCATGACCAATCCGACGACAAGGCTGAGTACAAACGTACCAACCGAACCAATGACAAACATTGAGCCAAGCGAACCAATTACTCCACCCAACAC
>CAYSZI010000071.1:0-3935 GCA_964435545.1 uncultured Candidatus Saccharibacteria bacterium
ACGTTCTGAAACAACAACTCGGTATGGCATTCCAAGTAAATCAGAATCTGCAAATTTTTCTCCAGCAGAAACATCAGTCCTGTCATCAAATAAAACTTCAATTTTATTTTTCAATAAAGTTTCATAAATTTCATTTGCAGCGGCGATTACATTTTCTTTATCACCCAAAGAAAGCAAATGAACTTTAAATGGAGCAATGTCCTCTGGCCAAATAATTCCCTTATCATCTGAAAGCACTTCGACAACTGTCCCCATAAGTCTTCCTGGACCAATTCCATAACAACCCATTATTGCTTCCTTTTCCTCTCCTGTTTCAGTTTTGTAAACCAAATTATGAGACTTTGTATATTTTGTTCCTAGAGTAAATATATTTCCTACTTCTACAGCACGTTGTTCAACTAATTTATTTTTATCAAGCCCAAGTCCTGCGATTACTTCATCATTATAAACCTCTTTGTTAATCGCAATTCCTTTTGATTCATCAATATAAATTGTATCTTCACCGGCACCTGTTATTGTTTGAAATTCGTGAGAAAACTTTGAAAACACACCACCAGATGCAGATGTAAGATATGTGATATGTCCAATACCAACTCGCTTAAATATTTTTTTGTATGCCTCTGTAGCTTTGCCATAAAAAATATCATGCTCATTTTGATCTTTCGAAAATGAATACATATCTTTCATAACAAACTCACGACATCGCATTATGCCAGATTTTGCACGAGTTTCATTTCTAAATTTTGTTTGAAATTGATATGGAGCAACAGGCAAATCACGATACGAACTTGTGAATTGTTTTATGATTTTTGTTACAGCTCCTTCGTGTGACCAACCAAGACCAAGCTCAGTTTCATTTTTTAATTTGGTTTTAAACCAAACATCAACTTGTTCATCACTCCATTGATTTGTTGGTTCCCATGTTGCCTTTTCTTGAAGAGACGACATTGTAATTTCTTGTCCTCCGATTGCATTCATTTCTTCACGAATAATATTTTCAATTTTTCTAAATACTTTTAACCCAAGTGGCAAATACGAATACACCCCAGCCATTTCCTTGTGAATAAAACCTCCACGAATAAGAAGCTCCGCGTTTTTTGATTGCTCGTCGGCAGGCACCTCTTTGCGTGTTTTTGTAAAAAGATTAGTTTGTCTCATATATTACGATACTAACCCAAATATGGGTTAAATACAAATAGAAAAAAGTCGCTCATTACTGAACGACTTTTGTAATACCTTAAGAAAGAAAAATCTGTACTAGGTAGTTGTTTATTTTTTAATAACAAACGATAGGGTCCTTGGTTATCACCCCGTTTCCATAAACATAAAACTGGTAATTTTTGTGATTCGAATCTTCTACAATCCAAACGTCCGGATTGAAATGATTTTTCGAAAGGCACTCAATTTTTAGTGCATTTGGGTACATTTTCTTAAATTCTCCCTTTACAACATCTACGGAATAATTATTGTTGCAGTCTGAAATAATCAGAAAAGCACATAAGATAACTGACGCAATAAACAATAAACCTCTCATCATTTTAATTTTTTTAAAGATAAAAAATATTTTTTTGCTTTTGAACTTACGCGTACTTTATAACACTAAAACACTATTGTCAATATACCCAAAAAGGCCTATTTCTGGTACTATACATGCACATCCCGTGGGGAGCCCCGTAATGGTAATCTTCCCTGTAAAATAGCTGAAATGCTTAAAAACGGTTTGTCCTTGCCCTAAAAAGCTCGGTATTATAATTAAGGCCATATCCAAAAAGGAGAAGCCAAGCTATTTTTTTATTATGTCAGAAAAAAACATCCCGCTCGCAAAAGAGCTCTTTACAGTCGGTGCGCACTTTGGTTATTCAAAGACACGCCGTCACCCTTCTATGGTGAAATTTCTTTTCGCCAAGAAAAACAAAGTCGATATCATTGATATCGAACAAACAACTACCCTTCTCGAAGAAGCGGCAGTATTTATGAAATATCTCGGCGCAAAAAACAAAATCGTCGTTTTTGTTGGTGCAAAACCAGAAGCAAAAGTTGCTGTCCAAAACCAAGCAGAAAGTTTAAGTATGCCATACGTTATTACACGTTGGGTTGGAGGAATTCTTACAAACTTCCCTGAAATCAAAAAGCGTCTAAATCGTCTCGAAGAACTTCGCAACGCCCGCGCAAACGGAGATCTTCAAAAGAAATACACAAAGAAAGAGCAACTTCTCATTGCTCGCGAAATCGAAAAGATGGAAACTCTTTTCTCTGGACTTGTGTCATTAAAAGGTCTTCCAGATGCAATGTTTATAGTTGATCCTAAAAAAGAAGTTAACGCAGTTCTTGAAGCAAAGCGCCTCGGAATTCCAGTAATTGCAATCGCAAATACAGACTGTGACATTAGTGATATCAAATACCCTATCGTTGCAAACGACTCATCACGTGCCTCAATCGAATTTATCGTAAAGCATTTAACTGACGCTTATAAGCAATAAGTTAGTTTGGTTCGCATATTATTAAAAATTAAATAAAATTTAAATCGTATGGCAACAATCACAACGGAACAAGTTAAGGAATTAAGAGATCAAACAGGAGTTTCAGTTATGCAATGTAAAAAAGCTCTTGAAGAAGCAGAGGGCGACATGGAAAAGGCGCTTCTTATTCTCAAGAAAAAATCTACTGAAATTGCGGCAAAAAAATCTGACCGCGAAGCTACAGCTGGATATATTGCAAAAGCTGAAAAATCTGGAACAGGATTGGTTCTTGCTCTTAAATGCGAAACTGATTTCGTTGCTAAAAATGCAGACTTTATCGCCATTGCTCAAAACCTCGCAAATATTGTTCTAGAAAAAGGAAAGGAAGAGGCTCAAAAAGCTGCACCTGATTTGATTTCTACTGGAATTCAAAAGCTTGGTGAAAACATACAGCTTGATGAAATCGTATCAATCTCAGCACCAACAACAGGCGTATACGTTCACGATGGACGTATTGGTATAGTTGTAGGACTTTCTGCTGGAGAATCATCCCTCGCAAAAGACATTGCAATGCATATTGCAGCAATGAATCCTGAATACAAAGTTCGCGCAGATGTTCCAACTGATGCAGTTGAAAAAGTTCGCGCAATGTTTGAAGAAGAAGTAAAAAATTCTGGCAAACCTGCAGACATTCAAGAAAAAATGCTTAGTGGAAAAATTGATACATTCTTTAAAGAAAGAACTCTTATGGATCAATCTTTCATCAAGAATCCTGATTTAACAATCGAAAAATTGTTAAATCAAGCAAAGGCAAATTTGGTTGATTTCGCTCGAGTTTCTGTATCATAAAAAAATGACTCTTAATTTAACATTATTAATACTTGGACTTTTAATCGCTAGTGCAATGACTGCACGCAAGTGGTGGCTTCTTCGAACCGGTAAAATAATTGCCGGTTCGTACGAAGAGGCTGATTGGACAGATTTGTCTGTCGAAAGTATACGTTCGTATTTTGTTGGATTAATTAAAATTTCTGTACATAAATCAGTTTTATTTTCGCTTAAATCATGGATATTGTTTACACATTTTATAAAAAGATCAGACAAACTTGTAAAAGCAAAACTACTACACCTCATTCACAAAAACGGACGCTATGAGGTTGATATAAATCAAAAACCTTCTGAGTTTTTAAAAAACATAAAAACACACAAAGATAAAATGATGGAAGGGATAAAAAAGGAAGAATAATCAGTATCTTTAAATAAGGTTGAAAACAAAGAAAAAATATGTTAAGTTAGATAGGTAAAAGTTTATAGTTTGTGTTTAGTTATGCCGCTTTAGCTCAGTTGGTAGAGCAACGCTTTTGTAAAGCGAAGGTCCTCGGTTCAAGTCCGAGAAGCGGCTCCAATAAAAGAAAAACGCCCATTAAGGCGTTTTTCTTTTTGTGTTGACTTTTTGTTTAGATAATTGTATTATAT
>CAYSZI010000072.1:0-3878 GCA_964435545.1 uncultured Candidatus Saccharibacteria bacterium
ATAAGTTTCGTGAGTTATAAAAAAAGCCCCTCTCATTTTTTTGGAGGGACTTTGTGTATGACTAAATGCTCGATTTTTGAATCGCCGCATCTTTTTACTTTTACTATTGGAGGCAATAATTTGCTCAAGATTTTTGGAGTTTTTTCATTTTCTCCTTTATTTTTTTCGAAATAACCAACAGCTTTTTTTGCGTCTTTTGATTTGCCGAGTTTGCCGTTGAAGCTAATATGCAATGCTCTAAGTAACGCAATTCTGTCTCCGTTTCTATCACCGATACCTATTCCACACGATGGTCGATAGGGATAACTCGCTTGTAGATTTTCGAAATCAGCTGAAATATCTTCGAGAATAAATCTCGCAATGCCACCTTTTGTTTTCTTGTTCATATGTTCTCTGTTGGGAACATAATATTTATTTGTTAATCTAACAATCACAAGTTCATCGCCTATTCTTTTTTTCATGTCTTGAAAATATATAATCGTGTCGTTGTTGTTTTGAAATATTTGGTCAACGAGTTTTTTGGGTCCTGTGGGAATCGCGTGACCCCAATCAATCCAACCAACCGTTGGGAAATATTGTATCTTGTGCTTCATAATTTCTTTTTTTAGTTTATTTTTTTGAAAAATAAATAGGGTAGTAGAAACAGTAAAAAGAAGGATAAGTAACAATATAATTATTTTTAAAGTACTTTTCATAAGAAGAGCCATAATAAAATGTTTTTTCTACATTAGCATTTTTTAAGCTAATTGTCAAGTATTTTATTAGCAAAATACGTGTTATTTTGCATGTTTTGTATTTTAGCAATAAGTCATTTGTGATAGAATAAGGGCATTAATCAATAGAAAATTATATATATGAAAATTGTATTTTTTGATGCGCGTGAGAAAGAAAAAGAATTGATGCAAAATTTATTTGCAGGACACGATTTGGTTTTTTGTGGAGATAAAATAAATTCAGAAAATATTAATCTAGCAGAAGGAGCAGAGATTTTATCTGTTTTTACAAATTCAGAAGTCTCAAAAGAATCGATTGAAAAACTATCAAATTTAAAACTTATCACAACACGCTCTACAGGTTTTGATCATATAGACAGAAAAACTGCTGCTGAAAAAGGAGTAGTTGTATGTAATGTTCCATCATATGGAACACGCACAGTTGCAGAATTCGCGTTTGCTTTGATTTTGTCTTTGTCTAGAAAAATTGGAGTAGGTTCGAAAAAAATGAGAGAAGGAATATATAATTTTGATGAAATGTCTGGATTTGATTTGCATGATAAAACTCTCGGAGTTGTTGGGACTGGAAAAATTGGAAAAAATTCTATGTTAATTGGAAAAGGTTTTAATATGAAAATTTTGGGTTTCGATTTATATCCAGATCAAAATTTTGCGAAAGAAAATAATATTGAATATGTAACACTTAATGACTTACTTTCAAAATCAGATGTTATTACAATCCATGCACCTTATAATGAAACAACTCATCATTTGATAAACAAAGAAAATATTTCATTAATGAAAAAAAGTGCGATACTTATAAATACTGCTCGCGGAGATATTGTTGAGACACATGCACTGTTTGAAGCATTGAAGTCTGGAAAAATTGCAGGCGCTGGGTTGGATGTTTTTGAACGAGAGAGAAAAATGAAACAAGGCAGTATTGATGGTTTAGATTTACTCGATTTGCAGATTATTGAACAAAACAAAGAATTGATAGCAATGGAAAATGTTATAGCAACACCACATGCTGCTTTTTATACAAATGAAGCAGAAGAAGATATTTGCAAAGTTACAGTTGAAAATATTATTAATTTTATTGCTGGAAAAGCACAAAACGTAATTAAATAATTACTCAAAATATATGGACAAAAAAATCGAAAATATTTCGGTCAAGGAAATTCTTGATTCAAGAAACAAACCAACAATAGAAGTCACTGTTACCTCAGGTGGAGAATCTGGTAGCTTTGCTGTGCCTTCCGGGGCAAGTACTGGAGCTCATGAAGCCGTTGTTCTTGATACAAAAATCGCGATGGAAAAAATCAATACCATTATTACTCCTGCCCTCATTGGAAAAAGCGTTGTGAGTCAGCAAGAGATTGATAATATTATGTTGTCATTGGATGGAACAAAAAACAAAGAAAATCTCGGGGGGAATTCTATGATTGGTGTAAGTATTGCTTGTGCTAAAGCCGCCGCTAAAGTTTCAGGAATTGAACTTTTTAATTATTTAAAAGGTTTGAAAGATATTAAGCCATCCAAAAATTCACCATATTTTTATATGAATCTTATAAATGGTGGAAAGCACGCAAAAAATAAATTGGCTTTTCAGGAGTATCATATTGTTCCGATTGTTAATGATCCAAACTTGGCATACAAAATCGGTGTTGACATAAAAAATACATTAAAGGATTTAATATATTACGAGCTTGGAGCTGATTCGGTTGTTATGGGTGATGAAGGTGGTTTTGCCCCAAAAATTTCAGACATAAGAAAGCCACTTAAATTTTTACAAGAAGCTATTTTAAAAAATGGTTTAGATGGAAAGGTTAGACTCGCGCTCGATGTTGCATCGTCATCTTTTTACGAAAACGGAGAATATTTGGTTGACGGTGCAAAAATTTCAAAACTTGAACTCATGAGTATTTATGGAAAGTTGATTGAAGAATTTAATTTAATCTCAATCGAAGATCCTTTTGATGAAGAAGATTTTGAAAGCTTCACACGCTTGAAAGCAAACCATCCAAAATTGATAGTTGTTGGAGATGATTTAACTGTTACAAATACAAGTAGATTAAGCGAAGCAATTTCAAAAGATTGTGTTGGTGGAATGATTATAAAACCAAACCAAGTGGGTACGCTTTCGGAAACATTGGATACTATGAAAATGGCACGAGATAACGGCGTTGAACTTATTGTGAGTCACAGAAGTGGAGAAACGATGGATACTTTTATTGCTGATTTGGCGTATGCGACAGGAAGTTTTGGATTAAAAACTGGAGCTCCGGAAAAAGAAGAAAGAGATGTAAAATACGCAAGATTAATAGAAATTTTTAATAGTCAAAAATAAAATGAGTAATTCAAGTACAAAAATAGTTGCAACAATTGGCCCATCTTCAGAATCAAAAGATATTGTTAAAAAAATAATACAAAACGGTGTTGATATCGCGAGATTAAATTTTTCTTGGGGTGATCATGCTAGTCATTTGAATAGAATAAAAAATATTCGCGAAGCTTCTGACGAGTTGGGTTTAAAAGTTTTAATTCTGCAAGATTTGTCTGGGCCGCGTGAGCAAAAAACTGACGGTCATGAATTTAACCAATCTTCAACTGAGGTTGTTACAGAAAAAGATATTAACGATTTAAAATTTGGGTTAGAAAATGGTGTTGAGTATGTTGCAATGTCATATGTTGGAACAAAAGACGATGTTTTGAAAATTAAATCTGAAATGGAAAAAATAGTTGATTCATCAAATGGGGTTTTGAAGAAGGCTATTATTGTTTCAAAAATTGAAAGAAAAATAGCTGTTGAAAATTTTGATTTAATACTTGAGGTTTCTGATGCGGTTATGATTGCGCGTGGAGACTTGGGTAATGAGGTTCCGCTTGAACAAATTCCTTTTATTGAAAAAATGATTATTGAGAAATGTAACAAGGCAGGGAAGTTTGTAATAACTGCTACTCAAATGATGCTTACAATGAAGGATAATCCAATACCAACACGTGCAGAAGTGACTGATGTTGCGTTTGCAGTGATTACAGGCTCGGATGCCGTAATGTTATCAGAAGAATCAGCGAGTGGAAAATATCCAGTAGAAGCGGTGAGTATGATGAAAAAAATAATTCTTGAATCTGAAAAGCATTTAAATAAATAGTGAAATTTAA
>CAYSZI010000073.1:0-3790 GCA_964435545.1 uncultured Candidatus Saccharibacteria bacterium
TACTTTTCTTGTTTTCGTTTAAGTAACTTTTAATTCTTTTCTTTGCGAGATTTGTTTTTGTTATGTCGAGCCACTTTTCCTTTGGTGTCCCATCTTTTCTCGTTTCTATTTCTACGATGTCGCCAGATTTTAAGTGTGTACTCAATGAAACCATTTTTCCGTTTATCTTTGCGCCAGATGTTTTGTTGCCAAGGTCTGTGTGTATCGCGTATGCAAAATCAATAGGTGTTGATTCATTTGGTAAGTCAATCACATCACCACGAGGAGTAAATGCAAAAATTTGATTGCTAAAAAAATCAGATTTTAGTTCATTTATGAAATCGTGTGGTTTTTCGATTGCTTTATCTAAATCTTTAAATTCGTCTAACCAATGAAATTTTTTATCAATTTTTTTCTTTGTTAATGAACTTTTTTTGTATTGGTAATGCGATGCAATACCAAGCTCTGCGCGCATATGCATTTCTTCTGTTCGAATTTGAATTTCTACAATTCCGCCTTCGCCAGTAAATATTGTAGTGTGAAGCGATTGATATCCGTTGAACTTTGGTAGTGCGATGTAATCTTTTATTTTATTTGGTAGTGGTTGCCATAGCGAATGAATAATTCCGAGTGCAGTGTAGCATTCCTCGACTGTTTCAACGATAATTCGCAATGCAACAAGGTCGTATACTTCGTCGATATTCATATTATGGCTTTGCATTTTTCTCCACAAGCTATACGCGTGTTTTATTCTATAGCTAATTCTTTTTATATGAATTCCTGAACTTTCGAGTTTCCCGTTTATTTTTGTATTAACATCCTCGAGTGATTTTTTTGTTTGGTCAGATCTCTCCTCCAAAAGTTTGCTTACCATTTTTTGTTCATCTGGATAGGCAAAGGGAAAAGCTGCGTCTTCTATTTCGCATTTTAAACGACCGATACCAAGGCGGTCGGCAAGTGGAGCATATATCTCAATAGATTCGATAGCAATACGTTTTCTTTTTTCTGGTGCAACGTGCTCGAGGGTTTTTAGATTGTGTAGTCTGTCTGCAAGTTTGATTATAATGACACGGTAATCATGTGCGGTTGCCATTAAAAGTTTTCTTAAACTTTCAGCGTGTCTCGTGTGACCTTGATATTTTACCTTTCCGAGTTTTGTAACTCCCGACACAAGAGTGCATATTTCCTCACCGAATTTTTCTGTCATTTCTGTTTCGGTTATAGGTGTATCTTCTAATACATCATGTAAAAAACCTGCGGCGATAGTCGTCGTATCCATTTCATAAAGAGCCAAATTTTTTGCAGTTTCGAAAACGTGTATGTAGTATGGCTCACCAGATTTTCGGAGTTGTCCTTCGTGTGCTTTTTTTGCAAATTCAGATGCCTCGATAAGAAGTTTTTTTTCTTCATCGGGTCGAGTAGGAAGTAAATCAAGTATTTCTTGAGTATTGTAGTGCATGTTTTTAGTTTAAGCTAAAAACATAAAAAAATCCAATTTTATTTTTTCTCTGTTTTGTGAGGGTTGTGGTTTGCACATTTTTTGTCGCTACAACGCTCTGGAATTGTTTTTGTTCCTTCCATCATAAGTGCTCCGCAGAGAGTACAAAGTTTTCCTGTTGGTTTTGCTTTGATTGCATTTTTACATTCTGGGTAATTTGAACACGAATAGAAGATACCAAAACGTCCACGTCGTTCCATCATAAAACCATCTTTACACATTGGGCATTTTACATCTGTCATTTTTCTTTTCTTTTCTTCTTCGTCTTCTTTTATAAATTTACATTTTGGATATCTTGAGCAAGAAATAAACATTCCAAAACGTCCTTCTCGAAGAACAAGTTTTCCAGCTTCTTTTGGATTGTCTCCGCATTTTGGACATTTTTCACCAGTTTCTTTTGGTCCAGCCATTTCCGTTCCATCCAATTTTCTTGCTCCGTCACAATCTGGATATTTACTACATGAATAAAATTTTCCATTTCTAGAAAGTTTTACAATCATTGAAGCGTTACATTTTGGACATCGAATATCGTCTGGTGCTTCACCCAAGTTTGTTGCTTTTGCAAGTTTGTCTTTTATTTTTACTTCTTTTAAAAATGGTGTGTAAAAATCTTTTAATGTTTTTACATATGTGCGTTTTCCTTCTGCGATATCATCGAGCTCGTCTTCCATTTCTGCTGTAAATGTATCTGAAATATAATTTGCAAAATGTTCTTCTAGAAAACTTGAAACAACATCTCCTGTGTCTGTAGGAAATAAAGTACGTCCTTGTTTTGTAACATATCCACGGTCTTCGAGTGTGGACATAATAGATGCATAAGTAGAAGGGCGGCCGATACCACGCTCTTCGAGTGCTTTGACCAAGGCTGCTTCTGTATAACGATTTGGTGGCTCTGTTGATTTTTCTGTACTGTTTAAATCAACAAGAGAAAGTTTTTCTCCTTTTGAAACTTTTGGAAGTTCAACATCTTCACCACGGGCATCACTGTCGACAAGAAGCCATCCAGGGAATAATACACGAGAACCGTTTGCAGAAAATTCTGGAATGTCTTTATGGTTTTCAACGGTTGCAATAATTTTTGTTTTCAAAAGTTTTGCGTCTGTCATTTGAGAAGAAACAGTTCTTTCCCAGATTAATTTGTACAACTTTTTTTGTTCTTCGTTGTGCCCAATGGAACTTTTTTCAACGTGAGTTGGGCGCACGGCTTCGTGAGCTTCTTGGGCGTTTTTTGATTTTGTTTTGTATGTATGTGCTTCAACATATTCTTTTCCGTATTTTTTGGAAACGAGATTTAAAATTTGTTGTTGTGCAACAGCTGAGAGATTTGTACTGTCCGTACGCATGTATGTAATATGTCCAGCTTCGTATAATTTTTGTGCAACTTGCATTGTGCGTTTTGGAGAAAAACCCAAACGCGAACTCGCAGTTTGTTGAAGTGTTGATGTGGTAAACGGTGCGCGGGCGCTACGTTTTTGTTCAGATTCTTTTACTTCGTCAACAATCCAAGGATTTTTTTTGCCGATTGAAATTATTTTTTCAACAATTTTTTCATCGCGTGGTTCTTCAGCACAAGTTAATTTTATTTCATCTTTATTTTGTGTTTTAAAAAGACCATCAATTACCCAATATTTTTCTGGAATGAATGCGCGAATTTCACGCTCACGTTCCATGAGAATTCTAAGTGCAGGGGATTGAACACGCCCTGCAGAAAGTCCGTATCTCACCTTTTTCCAAATCACTCCAGATAAATCATATCCTACAAGTCTATCAAGAACTCGGCGTGCCTCTTGAGCCTCAACAAGCTTTTGGTCAATCTCTCGAGGGCTTTCAAGCGCCTCTAATACTGCTTCTTTTGTGATTTCGTGAAAA
Source organism: uncultured Candidatus Saccharibacteria bacterium (assembly GCA_964435545.1). Lineage (GTDB taxonomy): Bacteria > Patescibacteriota > Minisyncoccia > Phycocordibacterales > UBA9973 > CAITQP01. Next base: position 3,347 of record CAYSZI010000073.1, read on the forward strand.
GCTGCACGTTTGATTGGAACTTTTACTCTCTTGTTTTGTCGGAGCAATTCTTTTAGATGCCATGAGATCGCTTCTCCTTCTCGGTCCGGGTCGGTTGCAAGAATAATTTCTTTTGCTTTTTCTGCGAGTTGCTGAAGTTCGTCTACAACTTTTTCTTTACCTTTTGAAATTTCGTAATGCGGAACAAAGCCAGCGGGGATATCGATGGCTTTTTTGTTTGATTTTGGAAGATCACGAACGTGTCCCACAGAAGCACGAACTGTGTATTTGTCTGATAATTTTATTGATTTATCGTCCAAATATTTCTCAATTGTTTTTGCTTTTGATGGTGACTCAACGATTAGTAATTTCATAAAATATTTTTTTTATTTAATAAACGTGCCGACATTTCGGAAATATATACGCTAGATTTTTCAGCACGATAATTAATAACATACTATATTA
>CAYSZI010000074.1:0-3784 GCA_964435545.1 uncultured Candidatus Saccharibacteria bacterium
GTTTTTCTCATATACCAATTTTACTTGGTGTACTAATTCAAAGGTAACTTTTTCGATATGCGTCAGCTAAAGATAGCAACTCAAATTACGAGCAGGGATTCGAAATCTCTTGAAAAGTACTTACAAGAGATAAGTAAAATCAGGATGATTACTCCAGAGGAAGAAACCTTGTTAACGAAAAGTATTAAATCTGGCAACCAGGAAGCTCTTGAAAAATTAGTAAAATCAAATCTTCGTTTTGTTGTATCCGTTGCAAAACAATACAAAAATCAAGGTTTGTCTTTAAGCGACCTTATAAACGAAGGAAACCTAGGCTTGATAAAAGCCGCAAGCAGGTTTGATGAGACAAAAGGGTTTAAATTCATTTCTTATGCTGTCTGGTGGATTCGTCAATCAATTTTGCAGGCGCTCGCAGAACAAGGAAAACTTGTTCGCATACCTCAAAATAAAATTGCCACCTACAACAAAGCAAGCAAAGCTTTTAATGAATTTGAGCAGGAAAGAGAACGTGAGCCTTCCACTGAAGAGCTATCTGAAATTCTTGATCTAAGTGAACAAGTGATAAGAGATATATTTGCGGGAAATACTCGCCATATTTCCTTGGACGCACAGATTAATGAATCTGAAGAAATAACGTTGGGTGATATTCTGCAATCAGAATCAAACACCGAAGATACTGTAAACAACGAAGGACTTATTCTTGAAATCAAAAGAATTCTTAAACGTTTAAGTGTCATAGAAGCAGAAATACTTATTGCTTATTTCGGACTTGCCGGTGATGAAGGTCAAACTCTCGACGAAATTAGCCAAAAATACGATCTTACAAAAGAACGTATACGCCAAATTAAAGAGAGAGCGATTAAAAGACTTCAAAAAACTAAAGTACGTAAAATTCTCAAACCGTATTTAGGATAAAAACACTAAGGGTGAAAAATTTTCTTAAGAAAATTTTTCACCCTTATTTTATTTCTCAAACCTAGACAAATCACAAAAATAGTGTATAGTACTAAAAACACATTCTAATGAAACAGAGACATATTTTCTGGATTACTGCCAGCTTTTTATATGCATTTATAGCTGCATACAAAACTCCAACGAGTGAACCAAATATAATTGAAGACACATTATCTATTTTTGTGTTTAATAATTTTGTTTGGGTTTTCTATATCTGGTATGGAAAAAATTCTGTACATATCGTAAAATTTTCACAACAAGAGCTATCAAACTTTGATGGTTTCTACATCGCAGTTCTTGGAATACTAGCATTAACAGGACACGTAACCTTTGCGTTTCCAATGATACTTTCCATAATAACAGGAGCATCCATAATGACTAGGATGCAACAATTAAAAAACAAAGAAAAGCCACCCGATGAATAATCTGGTGGCTTTATTTTTTATTTCTTAATTATACAAACTCATCATCTTCTCTCGTCCTTCTGCAATAAACACATCTATCGCCTCTTTTATTTTTTTAGAAAGTTTTTTTAGCTCAACAATTTCCGCGTCTTTAAAATCTTTAAGCAAAAAATCAAGCACGGCTTTTTCCCCGCTTGGCTTTTTTAATTTCCCTGTTGGTGTGTGTGGAGAAATTCCAATTCTAATTCGTAAAAATTCTTCTGTCTTCAAATTTTTTATTATTGATTCTACGCCGTTGTGTCCACCACTGCTTCGGTTAAAAGAAATTTTCATTCGGCCAATTGGTAAATCCATATCATCGTAAATAACAACAACTTTTTCTGGTTTAATTTTGTTTCTTTTTGTTTCAAAAGCAACCGAAGTACCGCTGTTATTCATAAAAGTCATCGGTTTCAAAAACTCGATTTCTTTTTTTCCTGTTCCAACTTTTTTATACAGCGCATTTGCCTTTCCTGATTCGTTCCAATCTTTCGCGCCTGCAATAAAATCCAGCATTATAAAACCCGTATTATGACGTGTATTTTCGTATTCTTCGCCTTTGTTTCCGAGACCTGCAACAATAATCATATTATTTATTATAACACCTAATATAGATAAATTAAACACCAAAATGCAACAGAAAATAGGTTGGTGTCAATAGAAAAAATATACTATAATACTGACATGGATTCAACAAAAAGTGAACAAGACAATGTTCTTTTAGAAGAAAATACTCCTTTAGAAAAACCCAAAAATGGTTTTTTGCAAGGTTTGGGCGATTTTACCAAGTTTGCAAGTATTGTTATCGTGGTCGTAATCGCAATTCGCTTTTTCATTGCTCAACCCTTCATAGTTTCAGGAGCATCAATGGCACCAAATTTTGCAAGTAGCGATTATTTAATAGTAGATGAAATATCATACAGGTTCCATACCCCACAACGCGGAGATGTAATTATTTTCCATCCACCAGTAGATATGAGCACATATTACATCAAACGTGTTATCGGAATTCCAGGAGACAACGTTTCAGTAAAAAATGGAGTTGTTACAATTAAAAACAAACAATATCCAAACGGAATAATACTCAACGAACCATACATCACAAAAGACACTCTATCAGAAGACAAAGATGTCGATGTTCCAGCAGGAGAATATTTTGTAATGGGAGACAACAGACCAGAAAGTTTTGACTCAAGAGGTTGGGGCTTATTACCAGAAAAAAATATTACGGGACGTGCGTTAATGAGACTATTCCCTGTAGACAAATTAAACTTTCTTCCAGCAGAACATAAATTAATAGGAACAGACGGAACGATATTATAAGAATAATTCATATAAAAAAATGACAGCAGTAAAGAAAATAAAAGCAGCAAAGAAAACAGGCGATCTCGCAGCACCAAAAGGAATGAGAGACATCATGAATGAAGAATACTACCTCTTTCAAGGTTTTTTTGAAAAAGCTCAAGAGGTTGCAATTTATTACGGATTCAAACCAGTAGAAACACCAATGCTCGAACATGAGGAAGTCTTTAATTCGGGAGTTGGAGAAGGCACAGATATTGTCGACAAGGAAATGTATACACTCAAAACAAAAGGTGGAGACAATCTTGCACTTCGACCAGAGCACACAGCCGCTCTGATGCGTGCATATATTGAACACGGAATGTTTTCAATGCCTCAACCAATCCTTGCCTATCAATACGGCCCATCATTTCGTCACGACAATCCTCAAAAAGGACGATATCGACAATTTTATCAATTTGATATTGACTCACTAGGTTCAGAAAAAAGTATTCAAGACGCACTTGTTATAAAAACAGCAATGACAATACTTCAAGACTGCGGAGCAGAAAATCTTTCTGTTGATATAAACTCAATCGGATGCAAGGATTGCAGACCACAATACATTCGCGAACTTGTTTCGTATTACAAAAAACATGTAAACAACATGCCAGCAATCGATCGCGAAAGATTAAAAACAAATCCTCTTCGAATTCTTGATTCAAAAGAAGAAAAAACTATCGAAATAAACGCAGCAGCACCAGATTGTGTTTCGTTCTTGTGCCCAGCTTGTAAAAAACACTTCAAGGAGGTTTTGGAATATATCGAGGAAATGGAAATTCCATATGTAATAAACAAAAATCTTGTTCGTGGACTTTCGTATTACACACGCACAGTTTTTGAAATTATTTATCGCGACCAAACCGAAGGTGCAACTCCCCTCACAATCGCCGCTGGAGGACGTTATGACTATCTTGGAAAACAACTTGGTTCAAAAAAGGATATTCCAGGCGTCGGAGTTTCTCTTGGAGTTGACCGTGTTCTTATTATGCCTTGGTAAAACAAACACACACCTCGCATAATCAAAAAACCAAAAATATATTTCA
>CAYSZI010000075.1:0-3632 GCA_964435545.1 uncultured Candidatus Saccharibacteria bacterium
AGTGGCGACCGCTTTTTTTGTATTTTATTAAAGTGAAAAACTCGAAATACTATACAAGTCAGAATCATCAGGAACCTCTTCTTTTGGCTCGATATCTTTTTGCATATTTTCCTCATGAGCAACTGGAGAAATATCATTCATCATCACAGAATCTTCTAATCCAGAAATTTCTTGTACTACAAAATTTCCAGAATTTTGTGATTGAATTTGTTCAAATATATTTTTTAATTCATCTGGTGTAAGAAAACTAATAGTGACTCTTCCGCCGATTGTATCTTGCTCCACATGAACACGCTGTCCAAGCATTTCTTGAAGCTTTGCCTCAATTTCAATTAAAATTGGATCAGCTTTTGGAGTAATTTTTCGTGCGCGCTCGACTGCAATATTTCGTGCTGCACGCTCAGCCTCACGTACTGAAACTTTTTTGTTCATTATTTCCTTAAATAAAACAGACTGCTCTTGGGGCCTATCAATCAACATCAAAAGCGGTCGTGTGTGACCTTCACTAATTTTTCCTTCGCCAAGTGCTTGCAAAATATCATCCGGCAAAGAAAGAATGCGAAGTGTGTTTGAAACATACTCACGACTGCGTCCAATCTTTTTTCCAATATCTCCATGTTGCAATTTAAACTCAGCAGCAAGTCTCGAAAATGCACGAGCACGTTCGACGGGATTAAGATCAGCACGCTGAAGGTTTTCAATAATTGCGAGCTCTAGTTTTTCTTGAGAGGTATCACCCATTCTAATAATTACAGGCACCTGGGAAAGCCCCGCAAGCTTGGATGCTCGTAAACGACGCTCTCCCGCGATCAATTCATACTCAACACCGATTCCGCCTTCAGGTTTTTCAAACTCTGTACGCGAAACTGTGAGCGGTTGCATGACGCCATACTGACGAATTGACTCGGACAAATCACGAAGAGGCCCCTCCTCGAATTCACGACGCGGTTGATAAGGATTGGGTTTAATTTTGTCGACTTCTACCCAAAAAATCGAATTAGAATAAAATTCAGCCATGAAGCTAGTATATACTAAAAACCAAAATCTAAAAGACTGACAAAATGGGTAAAAAGTGGAAAAATATCATGTTTTCGTGTAGAATAGCCAAGTATTAAAAATATATGCCGAAGTGGCGGAATGGTAGACGCGCTCGACTCAAAATCGAGTGAGGCAACTCATGAGGGTTCAAGTCCCTCCTTCGGCACAAAAGAGTTTATGAATAAACCAAAAATTATTGTTGTTTGTGGACCCACGGCAACAGGAAAAACATCGTACGCAATAAAACTTGCCAAAGAAAAAAATGGTGAGGTTATTTCTGCCGACTCAAGACAAGTATACAAAGGAATAAATCTGCTTTCTGGAAAAGTCACAAAAAAAGAAATGAATAGTATTCCTCATTATTTACTCGACGTCTCAAGTCCTAAAAAACAATTTTCGGTTGCAGATTTTCAAAAACTTGGAAAAGAAAAAATTGAAGAAATAATATCTCGCGGAAAAATTCCAATAATTTGTGGCGGTACTGGACTATATATCGATGTACTAGTTTATGATACGGTTTTGCCAGATGTTAAACCCAACAAAGAACTTCGTGCAAAATTGATGCGAAAAAGTTCTGTAGAACTTTTTCGCATCCTTTCAAAACTCGACCCAAACCGTGCAAAAACAATTGATGCACAAAATCCCGTTCGTTTAATTCGTGCAATAGAAATCGCAAAAGAATTAGGTCGTGTTCCAAAAATAAACAAAAAATCAAATTATGATGTCGAATGGATATACCTAGATTTTCCAGATGATATTTTAAAGGAAAGAATAAACACACGTTTACTCGAGCGAATAAAACAAGGAATGCTAAGGGAATCAAAAAAACTTCACAAAAGCGGTGTATCATACAAAAGAATGAGCGAGCTAGGTCTCGAATGCAGAACCTGTGCAAAATTTTTGCAAAATAAAATCACAAAAAAAGAACTCATATCTGAGCTCAATAATGACATTTGGCATTATGTAAAAAAACAACGAACTTGGTTTAAAAAATTTGCTAAATGACACACGCACTCGATATGTCACACCCACGATTTGATCGGAGATCCAGGTTTATATTTGAATTTAATTAGTCTGGATTCCGGACCAAGTCCAGAATAACACAACACCAAAACTAAATACATGAATTACATACCCCAAAAAGTTCAAAATTATGCTCTGCAATTGTTTTAAATTTTTTTGACTGTGAAACTATTTTCTTGGACAAATTTTCCATTTCGCATATTTCAAAATCTTCCATAATACCGCAACTTGTACATACAATATGATGATGGTGATTAAGATTAAGCTCATAAAATACTGCATCTTGTCTTAAATCAATGCGCTTCACAAGCTCAGCTTTTTCAAAAGAAGCAATTGTACGATAAATTGTAACCAAATCAATTTTTTGTTTTTTTAAACGCTCATATATTTCTTGAACCGTAATCGGTTTTTTATTTGCAGAAAAAACTTCAAATACAACTCCTCGTGTTGGAGTATTTTTAAGCCCAAGCTCGCCAAATATTTTTTTATAATCAGTTTTCATTGATTTAAACAAATCGTGTTACAACAAATGTAAACACTGCACCAATAACGGTAAGCGCAATTGTTTTCCATGAACTGTGTTTACTATGTGCTTCTGGTAAAATATCTGAAGCTCCGATGTAGAGTAAAAATCCAGCAAAAAATCCTAGATATAAAATTAGAAAATGACTCGATACGTGAAAAAATAATGTTGAAAAAGCTCCCACAACCGGCGCAATTGCATCAACAACCAAAAACCATTTTGCTTTTGCATCACTATTTTTATGAGTAAGCATAAGTGTAATTGTGTTCATCCCATCAGTAAAATCATGCGCAATTACTGCAACAGCAACAAGAATTCCAACTGCATTTGAAACTTGAAAACCAAGACCAATTCCCACTCCGTCCATAAAACTATGCCCTGCTAGTGCAAGTGCCGAGGCAATTCCTACATTTGGATGTTTATGATCTGCATATTCATCTTCATGTGAGTGGTGAATAACAATCGATTTTTCAAGTATATGAAAAACTAAAAATCCAGCAACAAGCGCGATCATCGCATTAATTGGTGCGTATCCTGTCGCGTTCAACTCACTTATTATTTCTGGAAATATATCAAAGGCAACAACACCCAAAAGAACACCCGCTGTAAAACCCATAACGAGATGCAATCGATCTTTATTTTTCATAGAAAAAAAGCCTCCAAATAATGTTGAGAAAAACGTCGCAAGTGAAAGCAATATTGGTGTCATAAAACTACTATATTCTAAATGCAAATCATTTGCAAGTGGAAAACAAAAATAATTCGTTATGCTGAAAATACACAAAGAAATATACTACTAGAAACTTATCAAACCCTGATCTAAGATTTCTGTCGGACTCTTTTACAGAAAGTTCCTCATTTTTGTTGCTATAAACTACTATTTTTCACCCTTCAAAATTATCCTTTTTTCAAAACCTCCACTTTCTTCTAATTTTTGTTTTCTTAATTCCTCGACGTTGATATAGTCAGTTAATTTCTTTAAAGCCTCAACTACCTCTATCACGTCAGCCAATTCTTCAGGACTACCAGCTTCAATAAACTCTTTTAT
>CAYSZI010000076.1:0-3568 GCA_964435545.1 uncultured Candidatus Saccharibacteria bacterium
TCTTTTTAGACAATAAAACTTAGAACGTGACAAATAACTTTTGTCAGATTTTATAAAAATTTTAATAAAACTTTATGATTTCTTTATCACGATTTTGCTAGAATATCTTTTAAATGAAAGCTAATAATAAAAAAAGCAACCAAAATAATTTTATAGATTTTAATAGTAAAAAAGAGGTTGGTAACCTCGGTGAAGATATAGCGTGTCTGTTTTTAGAGAGGAAAAATTATCATATCATAGAGCGAAATTACTTAAAAAAGTGGGGTGAAATTGACATTGTCGCAGTAAAGGACAGCATTTTGACTTTTATTGAGGTAAAAAGTGTGGTCGATAATGGCGGTTCTCGTGGGGGCGGATTTCGACCCGAAGAGAATGTACATAAGCAGAAGCGATTGAGGCTGCGTCGCACAATACAAACCTGTATGGCTCAGCTAGGTCGTGGAATAGACACTGAGTTTTTATTCCATGTAGTTGTTGTGCGTATGGATGTTGGTAGACGTCGAGCCCGTGTGCTTTTTCTTGAAAACATCATTTTATGATTTTTGCATTGAATAATATGGAGTTTTTCAGGGCTGTATGTTAGGATAGGGAAGTTCTAAATTTGTTTTACATCGGAGCGTGGTGTAACGGCTAACATCCTTGTTTTGGGAACAAGTGACTCCGGGTTCGAATCCCGGCGCTCCGACCAGTTTTTGTCCGAATAATTTAAACAACACTAATCATGTTTAAAAAAGTTTTTATTTTTTTTGATAAATTTGAAGATCATATACGCGAGTATCTTAGTAAGAGGCCGATTTTATACACTTTAATTGGTGGTGTTGCAATAGTATTATTTTGGCGTGGAGTTTGGCACACAGCTGATATACTTGCGGCTAGAGGGGGGTGGCTCGGTGTTATTTTTTATGAGCCGGTTAATTTAGTTATCACTGCCGTCATTCTCCTTGCTACTGGACTTTTTGTCTCGTATTTTATTGGAGACACGATTCTTTTGAGCGGTCTAAAACACCAAAAGAAAGTTGCTGATAAAACCGAGAAAGAGACAAGGGAAGAAGAGGGTCAGATTATTGGTCTTCAAGACACGATCCGTGAGATGAAAGAAGAGGTTGACGAGATTAGAGACGTTGTTCGAAGGGACCATAAGAAATAGTGATTTTTTTGCAAATTATCTATTCTCTGCTAATATAAAAGTCTTGCGGGACTAGTTTAATGGTAGAATAGGAGTTTTCCAAACTCTTGGTGGGAGTTCGATTCTCCCGTCCCGCACACATATGAGTAAACGATTATTTATAGTCCACGGTTGGTATGGAAGTTCGACAGAGCCCATGATTGCTTGGCTTGGAAAAGTTGGCGCTGAAGCTGGTTTTGAGACTGCTGTTTTAGATATGCCAAACCCGAGTGTGCCGACGATCGACGCGTGGGTGAAGCATCTTGAGGACAATGTTTACTATGTTGACCAGGAAACATATTTCATCGGTCATAGTATTGGCTGTCAGGCAATCCTTCGTTATCTAGAGACAAATAAAGGTTCACAGCTTGGTGGGGCGATACTGATCGCACCATGGGTTCAGCTAACCGGACTTACGTCCACAGAAGAGCAGGATATTGCTCGGCCATGGATCGAGCGACCGATTGATTTTATGAATATTCGAAAGATGTCGAGTGCATTTGTGACGATTTTTTCTGACAACGACAAGTTCGTTCCGCTCGAGGTAAACAAAGATATTTTTGTAAAGGGACTAAATCCGAAAGTTATTATCGAACATGAGAAGGGCCACTTTTCAGAAGAGGATGGTGTAACAGAACTACCTATCGCTGCTACAGAGCTAAATACATTTAAATAATAACCAGATTGGGGGTTGAGCCGAGCGGTAGTCTATTTTGCTTGGAAATTCTCGTGATAGATGCGTATAAGCGTGTAGAAGAGACTGACAGCGAGTGGTCCGATAAAGATACCCGCCGCACCAAAGAGAGTTATGCCGCCCAATACAGCAAAAAGAATAATGAGGGGAGGGAGTTCAATATTTTTACCAACGATGACCGGGCTGAGAAAATTGTCGATGAGGCCAACAGCTACGGATGCCCATACTGCAAGACCCACTGCTGGTAGCGTTTCTCCTATGATTAATAGATAAAGTATGGCCGGGATAGAAACGAGTGCGGTACCCACTGTCGGGACAAACGAAGCGATACCAGCGAGAACGCCCCAGAGAGCGGCATTTGGTACACCAAAGATGTGTAGTCCCATACCGAGAAGAAGTCCCTGAACAAGAGCCATAAGGAGGTTTCCTCTCATAACACCATTGACTGTACGACCAAGCATTTTAAGGATGCGCTCATCGTGTTCGTCGGGTAGAGGGGAAACAGCAACAAGATACACCTTCCAGCGGTCACCGTCCTTTAGAAAGTAAAACAGAGATAGCATGATAAAGAAGATTGAAAGGCCCGTGTTGAGTGTTGCACTAAAGATATTTCCAAGATTACTCGTCAGGAATGAGAGTCCAGAATGAAAGAGGCTGCTAAGGTCAAAAGCTTTCGTTTCAGGAATGTAGTTATTTATACTTGAGGTAATTTGTGAGATGTATTCACTGGCGCTGCCCCCGTTTGTCAGAGAAACATAAAGTGATCTTGATTGTACGACAACCTCAGTACCAAGAAATGCAATAGGGGCAGCAATAATGATAATAAAAATAGTAATTGTGATTAGGGCAGAAAGCCAGGATGCGTGACCCCTAAAAAGCCGGCCGTGTATCCATGTGTATATTGGGTGGAGGACTACAGCAAGTGCTGCTCCGATGAGGATGATTGGTAAAAAAGGCCAAAAAATGACCAAACAAAGCAGTGTCATTGCTGATAAAAGAATATAGAAAAAAGATTTTCCTCGTGTTTTTGATATCATATGAAAATTATACTCTAAGCTGTGCACGCATGCTAGTTAACAAAAAACCGCCTTATGGCGGTCTCTTGTTACTCATAGCTAAAAAGTGTGAGCTATTTTACAGCATCCTTGAGGGCTTTTGCGGCGCGGAACTTTGGAACCTTCATTGCAGGAACCTTGATTGCCTCACCGGTGCGAGGATTGCGAGCTTCACGAGCTGCGCGCTGCTTTACTGAGAAGATACCAAGGCCTGCGATAGAGACCTCTTCGCCCTTCTTTAGTGTGTTCACGATAGAGTCAAACACAGTGTCAACTGCCTGCTCTGCCTGAACTTTTGTGCCGCCCAAGATAGCATGGACTGCATCTACGATTGCTGCTTTATTCATATTTTTATTTTGATTAATAAATAATCGAACTTAATCTCTCGTAATCATTATATAACAGGCCATTTTTCACGCAATAGACGAAAAATAAGGACACGATTTGTCAAATTAGGCAAAATTAGCGTGCAAATTCGACCGCGCGAGTTTCGCGGATGATGATAACTTTGATTTCGCCAGGGTATTTGAGGTCTTTTTCGATCTTGAGAGCGATATCGCGGGCCATATTTTTTGCTTCGAGGTCGGTAACTTCCTCAGCTTTGACAAAAATGCGGATTTCACGGCCTGCCTGGAGGGCGTATGACTTTTCAAT
>CAYSZI010000077.1:0-3555 GCA_964435545.1 uncultured Candidatus Saccharibacteria bacterium
CTCCAACACCTTTCAACTTTGCACTAAATCCGTTTCCTTGACGACCAAGGATTGTAAGAATTGCCGCTGTAAGAGTTGTTTTCCCGTGGTCAACGTGACCGATAGTTCCAACGTTTACGTGTGGCTTTGAACGATTAAATTCTTCTGTTGCCATAATATTTTTTAGCTTTTTAAAGCCATAATTAAATTAAGCACTTAATAAAGTAGATTAATGACTCTAGCGGAGGATGCAAACTTATTTGAATGAAATTTGCTCCGCAAATTTCATTCAAACCGTTACCCTCTGCCACGGCCACTAATCCCGCCCGCCAAAGATTTGCAAGCAAATCTTTGGCGGGCAAAAACCCTTACAAAACAACAATATTTCCCCCAGACCTACCCGCTCAATTTCTCAAACAGGCACGAAAAAATAGCCTGGGGAGAGCTATTAAGTTAAATATAGCAGATATAAACACGATGTCAACCTAAAAAATCATTAGTTTATCCTCTTTGGGATAAACCTACAGTTGACTGAGCGTCAATGCCTCGTTGATTTCTCTAATGAGTTTTTGGCGATAACTAATATCATCCAAAATTTCTGGAATTACAACTGTATCTCCTGAAGCAAATTCGTATGCTCCCCTCGAGAGGTATCCTAGGGTCATCAAAATTCGAGCAACGTAAAAAAGCTCGATCTTCGCGCAGTATTTTTCATCCAGTAAAATAGTTGTTCGAAGTGTATTGCAAAGCGAGTTGATTAAAAAAAATATTTCGTGATTGTGTTCCTCGCCTACAACAAGCCGAGTTATGAGCGCGGAAATTTTTGCGATGATTTGTTCGCGAGATGCATCACAAAGAATATCTGAATTTGAATCAAGCGGTACCGCAGTTGTTATTCTCCAAATTTCTTTTCCTCGCACCAAATCAACTTTTGCATAAGAATAATTTTGTAGCGTATAACGAAGCTTCGAAGAAAGTTTTCGAATTCCTTGAGCTCTCGCACTCACAAGACCCAAACTCGAAGTATAAAGTGTTATAACTTTTGAATCTTCTCCAAACTGTCGGCTTCCCAAAACAAACGCCTCTGTGTGATATATGTGGTGCATAAAAATTAAACAAATGCTTTTTTGTCGTCGGTTCTAACTTTTTCTATATCTCCCATTACGTCAATATCGAGTCGTACTGAATGTTCGATGATCGCACGAGTTGTAACAATACAAATATTGAGCGCATCTTCTTCAAAAAAAATATTGGCCTTTGTGTGAGTCTCGTCATTTCTTCCGTTGAACTCGTAAAAAATTCTAGCTGTTTTTTCGAAAGTGCTGTACAAAATTCGCGTAGCCGCTCCAACAAAAACTAAATTTTCATGAATAACATAAAGTTCATTTCCAGCTTTTTGTCTAAGTGATTCGCTTTTTTGAAAAACGGGACCAAGCTCGATAGAACCATCAAATGCCTTTATCATTCTAAGAAGTGTTTCTGCAATCCCAGAAAAATATCCTTTGTCATTTTTTGCAGGCGGAATAAAAATTCTTTTTGTTTCGATGTGAATTTTTATTGGAGAATCAGAATTTTTTGCCAAGTCGGCGTCACGTCTAAAGCCCTCGATTGTTGCGAGTAAATTTTTTAAGGCACCATCAATTTCTTCAGAACATTCATTTAAAATCAATTCCCCTTCCGAAGTGCGAACTGTAATAGATTGTTCCATACAAAAACATTTTATCGCACAAACTAATTTTTTGCACGCGAAGAATTGAAAAAATTGTTTACAACAATCTCGAGACTTAAAACATCGTCAACAACTTCATATGGTTTACCTTTCAAAAGAGTTTCGCGAGAATGATTTCCCCACGTTACTCCGATTGAATTTATTTCACATTCATTTCCATCTCTAATATCGCCGAGAGTGTCGGTTATAAAAATAACGTCTTTCTTGTCTATCGAATATTTTTCTAAGAGATTATTTATTTTTACAACCTTGCTCTGATGAACATCGCTTCCGTAAATTTCAGAAAAACAATCTCTAACTTCTTCTTGCTTTAAAAATTCAGAAATCGGAGAAGACGTTGATGATGAAACAACCGCCAAAATATATTTGTCACTAAAATCTAAAATCAATCTTTTTATAACATCGTGCGGGTCGAGTTGAAGAAGCCCTTCCAAATATTTTTCATCCCAATCCGGAATATCTACCAAATTCCCCCTTTCAACTTCCTTGTAATAATTTTCAAGAAAATTTCCGTTGGCCAAAGAATGAAAATATTCTTTCGTTATTTCGGGATTAAGTTTTTTTTGTATGGAAAAATTTAGGTCGCTTGTGTTTACCAAGACTCCATCAAAATCAAAGATAACTAATTTTTTCTTTTCCATTCTGTTATCTTACAATTTTTACAAAAATTTTCATACCATCTATTTCAACAACTTCACCATCTTTCAAATCAAAAGATATTTCTTTTGCAAGTACAACTTTTTTCATATCGCTTTCAAAAGCCAAAACGATTTCTTTTGCATTTTCAGAAAGTGAAAGTGAAATTACGTCACTTGGAGTAAGTCCCGCTTTTTTTCGCGTATCTTGAACAGCGCGCACAAGCTCACGATAGTTTCCTTCTTTTTTAAGTTCTGGTGTAATATTTGAATCAACTTTTACACTCAAATCTCCGTCAGCAAATTCTACATCTTTAACATTTACTCTTTCTTTTATTAATTCAAAATAAACTGAATCTGAATTAAAACCAGCAATAATCAATTTTGATAATGGTTGTCGTACTGGAATTTTTTCTTTTTGACGACTTTCCAAACCCAAAGACACCGCAGTTCTGGTTTGTTCCATCTTGAGCAAAACATCATTATCAACTTCATCTTTTCCAACTTGTGGCCACTGTACCAAATGAATACTATTCTCATCGGATTGATTTTTTAGTTTTTGCCAAATATCTTCAGCAGCAAAAGGCGCAAACGGTGCAAGAATTTTTACAAAATTTTTGATTACAATATACAATGTCTTTTTTGCATCCTCGTCTCCATCTTTTAGTCTGTCACGAGAGTTTTGCAAATACCATGTCGAAAGATCGTCGACAAATTCTCGCATCGCGCGCACTGGTTCGAGAAGCTTGTAATTGTCCAAATTTTCAGTAGAAAAAATAGCGAGTTGATTTAGGCGTGCAACAATCCATTGATCCAAAACATTTTCAGATTTTTTATAACCTTCGTTTTCAAGTTTCTCATCTCGATACAATTCATAAAAAGCCAAAACATTGTAAAGCAAATTGAAAACTTTATTATGCAATTCTGCAACAGTTTTTTCATCAAAGTTTTTTGACTCACCGGGTTGATTGACCGAGTACATCCAAAGACGCAAAGTATCTGCTCCGTATTTTTCCATCATAATCCATGGGTCAACAATATTTCCCAAAGATTTCGACATCTTCTTTCCTTTGTCATCCAAAATATGCCCGAGACAAATTACATTTTTATATGCCAAACCTTTTCCCATCAAAGCTCCCACAGCATGAAGTGTATAAAACCATCCGCGAGTTTGATCTATCGCTTCGCAAATAAAATCACAAGGGTATGCAA
>CAYSZI010000078.1:0-3535 GCA_964435545.1 uncultured Candidatus Saccharibacteria bacterium
TCCTTCACGAGTACGTTCTCCAACTCCAGCAAAAACAGAATATCCTCCGTGGTTACTTGCGATGTTGTGAATGAGCTCTTGAATAACAACTGTCTTTCCCACACCAGCACCTCCGAATAGTCCAACCTTTCCTCCTTTTAGAACTGGACAAATAAGATCGATAACTTTAATTCCTGTTTCAAGAATTTCAACTTTTGTTGATTGAGCAGTAAATTCTGGAGCCTTGCGGTGAATAGGAAGTTTTTTTGTTGTTTTAACATTTGGCATTCCATCAATAACATCTCCGAGAACATTAAAAATTCTTCCGAGTGTATCTGTTCCAACTGGTACAGAAATTGCATTTCCTGTGTCTATAACTGCCATTCCGCGTGCAATACCATCTGTGGTATCCATGGCGATTGCACGAACACAGTTGCCACCTGTATGATACGCAACTTCGAGAACCAATTTTTTATTGCCGTCTAGCGCAATTTCAAGCGCATTGTGAACAGCAGGAAGATTTCCTTCAAATTCAACATCGACAACTGGACCTATGATTGTTTTTATTTTTCCTTTCATACGATTTTGTGAAATCGGGTCGCGCGCTACATCCATTAAAGCGCGACCGTATTTTCTGATTAATAATATTTATAATTAAATCTAAGTTACCGACGCCATACCCGCTGATATTTCTGAAATTTCCTGAGTAATACTTCCCTGTCGAGCTTTGTTGAATTCTAATGTCAATTCATCAATCATTTCTCCTGCGGCATCCGATGCGTTTTTCATCGCGAGCATTCGAGCAGAGTGTTCAGAGGCAGAAGATTCTAATATCATTTGAAACACTCTCATCTTTGCAATCTTCTCGACTATCACACTCATCAATACTTCATAACTCGGTTCAAATGTATAATCGGTATTAGTTTTTTGTGCACTTTTTCCTGCTTCTAAAATTTCTTCTTTTATTTCCTCCTTCTTTACCGGTAGTAGTGTGTGAACTCTTGGTGTTTGTGTAAGCGCGGAAACAAAATCTGTATAAGCAACCACAACTTTGTCATATTCTTTTTTCTTATATAAATCGATTACAAAATTTGCGATTGGATAAATATCTGAAAGTTTTGGTTTATCACTCACATCATTGAAAGATGCAATTATATTTTGACCAATTCTGCGAAGCGATGTTTCTCCTTTGCTTCCGACAGAAACAAAATCAATATTCTCACCTTCGTTTGCACGCAAAAATGCAATTGTTTTTCGAGTCACTTGCGAATTATATCCTCCGCAAAGTGAACGATTTGATGTAATCAAAATTACCAAAGTTTTTTTGACGTCACGAATTTGCAAAAGCGGATTTGAAGATTCTTCGACGTGTTCTGAAAGACATTGCAAAACTTCCCACGAGTATCCAGAATATGGACGTGATGCAAGCGTTGCAGAAATCGCACGTTTCATTTTGGATGCAGAAACAAGCTCCATCGCCTTCGTGATTTTCTTTGTGTTCTTCACACTCTTTATTCGTCTTTTGATTTCTTTTGTTCCAGCCATAAAATTAATCGTTAAATAATTCTGTTTTTTGTTTATCAAAGTCTGATTCACACAAACCTTTCATTCCAAAAAATTCAGTTCCTTGACCAGGAATACAACCTTTTGCTTCACTAGTATATAAAATTAATGTCTTATTGTTATGTAACATATCAGTGACGTTTTTATTATAAAGAGGAGGATTTAAATCTGTATCATATTCATATGTATACATTAAACATGTATTTAATTTGTGACTATAAGTAAATTCATGAAAAACGCCAACTTTGCCATCATTCGATTGAATACCCGTAAAACCATTTTTCTGAGCATAATTTTGACAATCAATTTGCTGTGCAAAATTTTCATCTTTTTTATCAGTGTAAAATTCAAAAACTAAAAAATAAATACCAAGTGCAATACTAAGCAAAATGACTACAATTAAATTTTTATATAATTTACTCATTATTATTTATTAAATCCAGATTTAAAACTCTCAATCGCCGACTTTAATTCTGCTTCGCCGTCTTCTTCCCACATTTTTTTCTCGCGAATTTGTTTTAAGAATTTCTTTGCATTTGTTTCTGCGTATTCAACAAGTTCTTTTTCGAATCGTGCAATATCTGCTATTGCTACATCATCGAGAAATCCTTTTACGAGTGCGTAAAGTCCGATGATTTGGTGTTCAACCAAGATTGGAGAATATTGTGGTTGTTTCAAAAGTTCAACAGCGCGACGTCCACGTTCCAATTGCTTCTTTGTTGATTCATCCAAGTCTGAACCGAATTGTGAAAACGCTTCGAGTTCGCGGAATTGAGCAAGGTCAAGCTTTAAAGTTCCAGCAACTTTTTTCATTCCTTTGATTTGAGCATTTCCTCCAACACGAGAAACTGAAAGTCCAACGTTTACAGCTGGGCGAATACCTTTGTAAAACAAATCTGATTCCAAGAAAATTTGTCCATCTGTAATTGAAATAACATTTGTTGGAATATATGCAGACACGTCTCCGGCTTGAGTTTCGATAATTGGAAGAGCTGTGATTGATCCACCGCCGTAATCTTTGTTTTTACGACATGCGCGTTCGAGAAGACGTGAGTGAAGATAAAAAACATCTCCAGGATAAGCTTCACGACCTGGTGGACGACGAAGAAGAAGTGAAATTTCGCGGTATGCAACTGCGTGTTTTGAAAGGTCATCATAAATAATCAAAACGTCTTGACCTTTGTCCATAAAATATTCTGCAATAGAAACTCCTGCGTATGGTGCGATATATGCGAGCGCTGCAGGATCTGAAGCACCAGCAGAAACAATGATTGTATATTCCATTGCTCCTCCTTCACGAAGACGAGTTTCGAGTTTGCGAAGTTTTGAATCTTTTTGTCCGATTGAAACATAAACACAAACCATGTTTTGACCTTTTTGGTTCAAAATTGCATCGATTGCGATTGCAGTCTTTCCTGTTTGACGGTCGCCGATGATAAGCTCACGTTGTCCACGTCCAACTGGAATAAGAGCATCAATTGCTTTGATACCTGTTTGAACTGGTTGATCAACTCCTTGGCGAGTAATGACTCCAGACGCAACACGCTCGATTGGATAAGTTTTTACTGTTGCGAGTTTTCCTTTTCCATCGATTGCTTGACCCAATGCATCAACTGTACGTCCAAGCATTGCCTCACCTACTCCGATTTCAAGAATTTTTCCTGTTGCCTTTACTTCATCGCCTTCTTTGATTTTTGAATATTCACCCAAAACGATAATACCAACAGTATCTTCATCAAGGTTTAGAGCAACACCAGTCTCACCTCCTGCAAAAGTAACCATTTCAGAAGATTTGATATTTGAAAGTCCAGACGCACGAACAATTCCATCAAAAACTTCAAGAACAGTACCTACGTGTTCTAGCTTCGCATCATTTTTAAAATTTGCGATTTCGTTTTTTAAATTTTCGATTATCAGATTTTTTGTTGTCATATTATTTAAGTAAATTTGTTTCTAATTGGTAAAGCGAATTCTGTAATGAGTTGTCGAACAC
>CAYSZI010000079.1:0-3501 GCA_964435545.1 uncultured Candidatus Saccharibacteria bacterium
GTACTCAAGATTGTTATTCTGTTGATACTAGTTCTATAGGTTCTTCTCCTGTTGATATCTGTAAAGTTGTTTCTGGTGGTAGTCCTGATTGTTCGCTACTTCATTCGTATACTTTAACAAAAAGTGTAACAGATGATACTCATAGAGTTTATACAATATCTGGTTTGGATATAAATTCGTCCTACGGATATGTTTTTAGAAATTCTAGTAATACTATTACATATTCTGTAGGATCATTTTATACCGATATACATGGCGGAGGCGGTAGTGGTGGTGGAGGAGATACAAGTGTTTGGAATACCGGAACAGGTGGTGGATGGAATACCGGAACAGGTGGTGGCTGGGGTGTTACATCTACCAGTAGCGGAACGTCTACACTAAGCAGTAGTAGTCTCACTTTAATGAGTTTTAATCCGATTGCAAAAGATAATGGTACTGTAATCTCATTTACTGCAAATGTGCAATCGAGCACCGCTTTCCCTGGTACAACTTATACTTTTGCTTGCGATCAATCAAAAACGAGTCCATCACCCGCACAAACATCAAGTATAAGTGTTGATATCATAAAAGGAACTACACACCTTACTGGACTTGTTAGTGAAGTAACACCTCGTGTGGGTAATTCAACAAAATATTGGTGCGAACTGTTGGGTCCTGACGGTACCCCTTTAGACGGTGCCAATATGACAGATGTTACTCCGCCAACTGTTTCAGGTGTTCCATATGTTATTCCACGCACAATAACAAGTACTTCTGCGAGTATCGAGATTGATTTTGCAACTGGAACAACTATAAGTACTCCACCTAATGTTACATATTCTGATAACCCCGCGCCTACTTCTGGTGGAACAACTATTTCGATGTCATCTATTGGAACCTTAAAATATTCGGTGCAGATTCCGGGCTTATCTTCAAGTACAACATATTACTATACAGTTAAAGATGGAACTGACGATACTTTTGTTTATGGTGATGTCGGTCAATCATTTACAACAACATTAGATCCTTTTAAATTAACAACGATAGTTTACACGGGTGCTTCTGCAACAGTAATTCACATGAGTGATTTTAATGTTAAAGCTGATGGTGAGTATTATGGTTTAGTTGGGTGTGCAGGTGGGTGGAAAATAACAAAAGGTATAAAGGCTGATGTTAAGATGGGTACGTATGATTTTATGACAAACACATTTTCAGGCGGTAGTTATACTCCAGGAACAGAAGACACCGGATCTCAGCTTTGTGGTTGGCCAGAATTTATCGCTTTATTAAACAGACTAATAAAATATGTACTAATGATTGTTGCACCAGCAATTTTTGCTGCGATGCTTATCTACGGAGGGTGTATGTATTTGTTTACCCCAATGAGTCCTGAAAGCATGGGTAAGGCAAAATCGATTCTGACTGATGCTTTTGTCGGTTGGCTTTTAGCTGCAGCTTCATGGCTTATAATACAATTTTTAATGCAGAAGCTCGGATACAACGAAGATATTTTCCCAACATTTTGGTAGTGCATTATTAATAGTTATCAGATTTGATATAATAAAAATATGAAAAAAATAATTTTTGTTCGCATTTTGATGAATAGTTTCTTTGCTATACTTTTATTTTCAAGTGTTTTGGTTGTTCCAAATTATTCATATGCAGATTCTGTTATTAATATAAAATTAGATAATCCTTTAAAAAATACAAGCAATCTTACAGATTTCATGGACCACCTATTGACTGGTATAACATTTCTTTTAACGCCAGTTGTTGTCGTAATGTTTTTGTGGACAGGTTTTCTTTTTGTAAAAGCACAAGGAGTTGCTGAGGAGATAACAAAAGCGCGAGATGCACTGATGTATACTTTGATTGGTGCCGCTTTGGTTTTGGGAGCAAAAGGTCTTTCAGAAGTTATTAGAAGTACAATTTCAAAACTTAATTAAAAATATGAAAAAAATAAAAAATAGTGCTCGTTATGTTTTTGCGAAGTTTGGTATATTTTTAGTTTTGGTATCATTTTTTCCAGTTTTTGCTTTTGCTCAATCGCAGCCATCATTATGTAGTTCTTATACAAGTAGCGGTGGCTCTGTAAACTTAAATGGGAGTGGAACAAAAATTGGAGATGTTTTAAACTTCCTTACCTGTCTTATTTCTAAATCAGTTGTTCCTTTATTGTTTGCTGTTGCTATACTTGTATTTATTTGGGGTGTAATTAATTTTATCAAAGAGGAAAAAGCAGAAGAACGTGAAAAAGGCAAGGAGTTTATGATATGGGGTATAATTGCCTTTACTGTAATGCTTGGTGTTTGGGGTTTTGTCGCAATTCTTGGATCGACTTTTGGAGTTACTAACGTTGTTCCTCAGTTGCCAATCAGTCAATAGTTAATTAATAATCCACAGAATATATTTTTGCATGTGTGTTTCATGTTACAATAGTGTTATATTAAAAGGTCATTAATTATTAATTATTAATTATTACTGCGCAAAAGAAAGCGTAGTTGGTTATAAAATGAAAAAATTTTTAACGTTCATGGGTGTCGTGAGTGCAGCAGTTCTTCCGGTTGTTACTTTTGCTGTAGACAAGGTTGGCGATCTTATAGTTAAAATAAAGGGTTGGGTTGGTGCTCTAGTTCCAATTCTTACAGGTGTTGCTGTTCTTTACTTTATTTATGGAGTTATAACATTTATTGGTGTTTCTGATGCAGAAAAGAAAAGTGAAGCTCGTACAACAATGATTCAAGGTATTATTGGTATCGTCTGTATTCTTGGTTTGTACGGAATTTCAAATTTGCTTTTGTCTACAGCTGGTGTTGATACTAGTCAAAGTACAACTGTTACTGGAACTCTCCCATCATTTTAATTATTTTTGATAAAAATGTTTAATTTATTTTCCCCAAATACCGCATACGCTCAAACCATAAATTCGTCTTCTCCTATAATAACTTTTGTAGGAAAGGTTGATAATTATATTGTTAATCCGCTCATTATATTTATGTTTTCGCTTGCGCTGATGTATTTTCTTTATGGCGTCTTAGATTTTTTTATAAATTCTTCAAGTGCTGGAGAAAAGGATACAGGTAAGCAACATATGATGTGGGGGATTGTCGGAATGTTTTTAATGATTGCGGTTTTTGGTATTTTGAGATTAATTGAACATACTTTTGGTTTAGGTGCAAATGATCTAATTGGCTAAAAACTTAAACAAAAAAACAGCTCACTTGTGAGCTGTTTTTTTGTTTAAGTCTGTGTGCCGAGGAGAGGACTTGAACCTCCATGGGTCGCCCCGCTTGCTCCTAAGGCAAGTGCGTCTACCATTTCGCCACCTCGGCAATGTCCGCCCAGTTGGAGTCGAACCAACGACCAATCGCTTAAGAGGCGAGTGCTCTACCAGCTGAGCTATGGGCGGTAATATCTTAACAATATGAGTATACCTTTTATTTTATATTTTTCAAGGTAAAAGCTAATTTGTGGTTGATTTAGAATGATAATCGAGGTATAGTTTTTATGTAAGTATAGACC
>CAYSZI010000080.1:0-3497 GCA_964435545.1 uncultured Candidatus Saccharibacteria bacterium
ACGTTTATTATCTGCGCCCTCGAGAGCAGCTGGAATTGTTTCAAAAAATATTCCGTGTGTGACAATCAAAATATTTTCATTCTGATATTTGTTTTCTATATCATACAAAAAGTCAGCAAAACGTTTTTTTACTTCAAGCAAGGATGTTCCTCCAAATTTTTGATCGTATGTTTCAAGATTTTCGTCACGGTATTTTGCGTATTCTGCATATGACATTCCTTCGAGTTCACCAAAATCATATTCACGAAGTCTGTCATCAATTATTATTTGATCTGGGTTTATACCCAAATGTTCGGTTGTAATTCGCGCAGTTTCCTTTGTGCGAATAAGTGGAGAACAAAAAACTTTTGTAATTTTTTTATCGTGAAGAAGGTGTGCGCTTTTCGCAACCTCCTTTTTACCCTCTTCTGTTAGATGATACGAATCATGATCCAAGCTATGCATCGAACCTCCATGTTCCATGTGTTGACCATAACCATGTCGCATTCCAAAATATTTATTTCCAGATTTTTTTGTTTTTGATTTTAATTCTTCAACTCCGCCAATCACTTCAATCTTTCCGTCTTGTGTTATCCAAATCGGAAGCGGTGTTCCCCAATATCGCTCACGAGAAATTGCCCAATCTTTTATGTCCTTGAGCCATTCCCCAAAACGCCCATCACGAATATATGAAGGCTCCCAATTTATTTTTTTGTTTTCAGAAATCATTTTGTCTTTAATTTCTGGTCGTGATACTCCGATATACCAAGAATCTCTCGCGTAATATATGAGCGGAGTTTTACAACGCCAACAATGAGGATACGAGTGTTCGTATTTTTCTTTTTTAAACAAAAGTCCGCGATGTGCCAAATCTTTTATTATATCGACTGCAACTTCTTCGTCTTTTACAAAACGTCCTGCAAGAAAATCTGCGTAAGCAACAAATGTTCCATCAAGATTTACCATGTGTTGTTTTGGCAAACCAATTTTTGTTCCCAAATCAAAGTCGTCGGCTCCGTACATTACGGCAGTGTGAACAACTCCAGTTCCGTCTTCTGTTGTTACAAAATCCGCAGCATAAACCTTGAAAGCTTTTTTCAAATTTTCTGTTTGCGAATCAATAATATTGTCTTTCAAATATGGATATAGTGGTTCGTATTCTAGGCCAACAAGTTCGCTGCCTTTTATTTTTTCAACAACTTCTAGTTCTTCACCCAAAATACTTATTCGAGATTCTGCGAGAATTAAAATGTTATTTTCCTTTTTTACTTTTATATATTCAATATCTTTTCCAACAGCAAGTGCGACATTCCCTGGTAAAGTCCAAGGTGTTGTTGTCCAGGCAAGAATATATGTATTCTCTTGTCCTTTCACTTTAAATTTTGCAGTGACCGACAAATCTTTGTCGTCTTGATATCCTTGTGCAAGTTCGTGCGAAGAAAGAACTGTTCCACAACGCGGACACCATGGCACAACTTTGTAATCCTTATAAAGCAAATCTTTTTTATTTACTTCTTTTACAACATTCCAAACCGACTCAATATAATTGTTATGATACGTAACGTATGGATTTTCTTGATCCACCCAATACCCGATTCTGTCTGTAAATTTTTCCCAAATATCCAAAAATTGCCAAACACTTTTTTTACATTCGTCATTAAATTTTGCAAGACCGTATTCTTCAATCGCTTTTTTTGAATTTAAACCAAGAGCTTTTTCAACTTGAAGTTCCACAGGAAGTCCGTGAGTATCCCAACCTCCTTTTCGGCGAACATAAAAACCTTGCATGGTTTTGTATCTTGGAATCGCATCTTTAAAAGCTCGAGCTTCGAGATGGTGAATTCCAGGTTTTCCGTTTGCTGTTGGTGGGCCTTCATAGAAAACAAAAGGATCTTTACCCTCATTTTTTTTAAGAGACTGTTCAAAAATTTTGTTCTCTTTCCAAAATTCAAGAATCTTCTCTTCGCGCTGTGCACTTGCTGATTTTTTGTTTTCTTCGCTCATGTTGTTTTAAATAATAATTGATAATAAAAATAAAAAAACTCGTCGCTATATAGCATATCTGCTATACAAGGACGAGTTTTCTCGTGGTACCACCTTGGTTCTCCCTAATAAAATCGGGACTTATTTCTCACATGGGTTCTACGGCTTGCGCTTTCTTCCCAAAGCTCCGAGGTGATTGCCTCATCAACGCTTATATTTTTATAATACTAAATTTGTGTATTTTGTAAAGAAAAAAATAGCTTGGTTGCATAAAATATATACAACCAAGCTAATATTAAATATAAAATTTCCAAACGTCTTTTTTCGTAACACCACCCGGAATTTTTGACGAACCAATTCTTAGGTCATATTTCCACAATGTTTCTTTTATTATTTTTTCAATTCTAAAAGAATCAGTTTGTGAATATTTTCCGGTGCTTACAAAATAAGACATATTTTTTGCCCAGCTTAAAATTCCAACAAGCGCTGCAATCTCTACGTGAGAAAATGGATGACTTACTCCCTTTTCCAAAACACGTAGTGCTTTGACCGAAGGAATTCTTCCGCATATTTCGAGAATTTTTTGCTGAAATGTCGCCTTGTAATGAATATGAGAATAATCTTCTGGATGATAGTAAAAATACTTTTCGAAAAGTTTTTCCAATTCATCAACAAATAAAACATGCGGGGTGTATTCAATCGCATCTAATGTTTTATAAATCCAAAAATCTTTTTCAAAAGTATTTAACATTTCGACATAGATTGGTATAGATATATTTAGTGAAAAATTTGAAAGCGCAGATATTGCAGATAGCTTCATTCGTCTATTTGTATCATGAAAAATGATTTCACGAATTTCAGGCCAAGCTTGTTCATATCTACAAGAAGAAATCATATCCACTAAACACTCCCTTCCAAAAATAATACTATAATTACCCAGCATTAAAGCCATTTTTCTTTTCATCGTCCATCTTTTAAATTTCCTGGTGTATTCAACGTACACTGGATATTTTTCATCGACAATAACTTTTCTAGATTGTGCCAAATTTAAAGAATTATTTTTAATTACTTTTAAATAATGATTTCTAACTTCGGTTTCCTGTTTATCAAAAACAAAAATTGTGGGTTTTGATAATTTGGGAAGCTTGTTTAATCCTCCATTTTTATTCAACAAAGGAGGGTATCTATCCTCGTCCCTTGAGTACCTATTTTCAATTATAGAAAGTGGATCAGGGCCAAAAAAATTATCTCTCGGGTTTGTAGAATAAACCCGGCCTTCATAAAGTACAAATTCACTATTCATATACAAATGTTTTCCAAACAATATATTAATTAAACAGACACGTCAAAAAAATATCACTTTTGACATCATGTAAAAAGTGTTTCATTTCTTTATTTTATACTTGCGTGATATATCATATATGATATATTTAAATCAAACAAAAGCCCATCCTCATAAAGCTCTTACAAACCTAAACAAACTCTTTCACAAGAATCAATCACAATATTCATATAAATATATCCCAGATGCAGTG
>CAYSZI010000081.1:0-3448 GCA_964435545.1 uncultured Candidatus Saccharibacteria bacterium
CGATGACGCCGTACATGTTTCCAGCATCAGTGAGCGCAACCGCCGGCATGTTATTTGAAACAGCCGCTTTTACAAGATCTTTAATTTTTGGAACTGCCTGAAGAAGACTGAAGTGAGAGTGGTTGTGAAGGTGAATGAATGGGTGTTTTGGTGTTATGTCTTCAGTTGTATTTGTTTCGATTTTTGCGTCGGCCATATTATTGTTTTGTTTTTGTGTCGGTCGGGAAGCCTGCTTCACGGCAGGGCTTCTTTTTGGTATGACGCTTTTGTTTTTAAAGGGATACTGTAACATATGTAGTATAAGCTTTTATGCCCAAAAACCAAAGCATCAAAAAACCCATAAAAAAAGCGCCAAAAAACGGATTAAAACACAAACCTAAAAGCAGGCCGTTGTGGCGTATTGGAATTGACGAAGTGGGCAGGGGACCGCTTGCGGGTCCCGTGACGTTGTGTGCGTTTGGTGTTCAAATGTCCGACAGGGATTTTAAAAAATCTTTTTCTAAAAAATATCCAAATATAAAATTAGATGATTCAAAAAAATTAACAGAAAAAAAGAGGAAGGAGATTGATCTGATTTTAAGAAAAGACAATTATAAGTTTTTCATAAAAAGCAAAAGTGCAAAAGATATTGATCAACTTGGAATTGCAGTTTGCATTCGTAAAATTATAGAAAATCTTTTGAAAAACTTTATAAAATCTTTAAATATTTCAGAGGGGGAGGTTGCTATACTACTAGATGGAGGGTTAAAAGCTCCTCTGCAATTTACAAATCAAGAAACCCACATCAAGGGTGACGCCAAATTTGCTGTCATATCTTGTGCTTCAATTTTGGCGAAGGTTTACAGAGATGAATATATGCGAAACCTTTCAAGGAAAGATAGAAACCTAGCAAAATATAGTTTTGAAATTCATAAGGGGTATGGAACAAAAAAACATATAGAATCTATTAGAAAAAATGGCATATCTTCAGAACATAGAAAAACATTTCTTAAAAATATATGATTATAGAAGTTCCTAATGAATTGTGTAATAATTGCATTAATATTAAATCAAATTAAGATCTATGGAAACAACAAAAATCGCACTATTTAAAGGTAAAAAAATAAGAAAAACCCTATTTCAAAATGAGTGGTGGTTTTCGATTATTGATATAATTGAAGCTTTGACAGATAGCAATCAACCAAGTAAATACTGGACTGCAATGAAGGCTCGTGTGAATAGTGATGATGGAATTCAGTTGTCTACAATTTGTAGACAACTGAAATTAGAGTCTGCCGATGGTAAAAAATACGAAACTGATTGTGCCGATACTGAGGGTATTTTTCGTATCATTCAATCAATTCCATCACCAAAAGCCGAGCCGCTTAAGAGATGGCTCGCAAAAGTCGGTTATGAACGAGT
This sequence comes from uncultured Candidatus Saccharibacteria bacterium, assembly GCA_964435545.1. Classification (GTDB taxonomy): domain Bacteria; phylum Patescibacteriota; class Minisyncoccia; order Phycocordibacterales; family UBA9973; genus CAITQP01. Next base: position 1,402 of record CAYSZI010000081.1, read on the forward strand.
ACAAGAAATAGAAAATCCTGAGTTGGCAACAAAGAGGACAAGAATGCTCTACAAACTCAAAGGATACTCAGAGGATTGGATAGAAAAAAGAATGCGCGGGATTGCTATTAGAGAAGAACTAACGGATGAATGGCAAAAGCGTGGTGCAAAGGAACAAAAAGATTATGAGATTTTGACAGCAGAAATATCTAAGGCCACTTTTGGTATTACTCCAAATGAATATAAAAAAGTAAAAGGTCTAAAAAGAGAAAACTTGCGTGATCATATGGATGACTTCGAACTCATCTTTACAATGCTTGGCGAACGTTCGACTACAGAAATTCACAAAATAGAAAATTCTAAAGGAGTTTCAAAACTGGCAAAAGATGCAAAAAGAGGCGGTGGAATTGCTGGTATCGCCAAGAAGCAACTTGAGAAAGAAATTGGGCGACCAGTAGTCTCAGGGGACAACTTTCTATCAAAGAAAAAATCACCTAGAAAATTAAAAAAATAAATTCTGATATACTATATAAAATGCAAAATTAAAAACCGATATACGATATGGGTAACGCCACAGCAGGAATCTTTAAGGGAAATTCAGTTTCAACCGCAATAAAGGAGATTTATGGTGAATCTGCTGGCTTGTTTTCTAATCTTATAAGAACAAGATTATCTGATACGAAAAAAGAATATACATTACTGGATATTGGGTCGTCCAAGGGAGAATTGCTATCAGACATTTTAGCACTTTTACCAGAGTATCATTTTGATATAACTGTTACAGATACAAATCCTGATGCTGTATCTCAAAACTGTATTGATGGAAAAAAGATAGTAGCAGATGCCGAGTCCTTACCTTTTGATGATAAAAGTATTGATTTAGTGATAATGAGATATGTTTTGCAGTTTAATCTTTTGGAGAGTCAAAAAAATATCATTAATGAAGTATCAAGGGTTGTAAAAGGCTTTGCGATTGTCCAACACGGTGGAGCTGACAGTTTTGATGCAGAGTCTTGGCGTGAAAAGGTCGGGAAGATTTTTATTGATGATGAACTACCTCAAATAAGACGAAGTGGAATGTTTTGGTCCACAGCCGAAGAAATTGAAAATTATATGGATATTAAAAATATTAGATATGAGAGGATTTTATCAAAGAGAATTCAGGGTCTTTCACAACCTTTTATTGAGAGGTATTCATTAAGTGACAAACAGGCGTCTAAACTCAGAAATATGCTAGGGGACAAGGATTTTCTAACACAAACCACTTGGATCGTATATCCCAAGGAATAAATGTTACGAAAAACATAATGGTTGTAGTGCTGATAATATTTGTCATTTGCATTAAAAACAGTAACGTAATACCAAAATTCACATAAAATTGGTAGTAGACTACTAATTTTCAGTAAATCTTGGATAAAAATGGTGTTTTGGTACTAATTTGTTGAGTGTAAGGACAGGATTATGGGCTATGGTAAGAGACTTGCGAGTTGCAACGAGCAGAGAGGATTTCTAGCAAGAAATCCTCGTGCTCTTACCATAGCCCATAATCCTGTCCCTGCATTCGTTGATTCTTGCCAAAACTCTTGTTATACGCTATTATTTCCCTATATGGTAAATCACATGAGACACACATCCGGTCATACCGGAAACAGAAGAAGTCACCACGCTCTAACAGCTGTGGATGCAACCCTCTGTAAGGATTGCGGAGCTCCTAAACTTAAGCACGCTGCATGTTCTTCTTGCGGAAAATATAAAGGAAGAGATATTCTAGCAAAGAAAGTAAAGGCTCCAAAGAAGACAAAGAAGGAGAAAAAGGCAGCCTCAAAAGCAAAGCCAAAAGCAAAGAAGAAATAATTATCAAGGGCATGGCAGAGATTCGTAAAAAGTACATTTAGCACATTCATCACAAATATAAAACCAGTATGGCAAATAGACATCTTTTAAGATCAGTCGTCCTACAATCACTCTTTGAGTGGGATTTTAGAGAGGTAGACAACAATTTGATTGGCGATATTGTGGCAAGAAATGCGGAAGAGTTCGCTCCTGGTATGAGCGACTTTTCTTTTGC
>CAYSZI010000082.1:0-3434 GCA_964435545.1 uncultured Candidatus Saccharibacteria bacterium
CTAACATACAATACTTAAATACAAGTTTCGTGTGCAAAGAAAGGGGTCCAGTACAGTATTTACAAGCGGGGTATTGTTAAAAATGCTAAAATAACCGTATGAATGGGTATAGCTGGTATGCAAAACTTATCAAGCCAACGTGGGCACCGCCTTCGTGGCTTTTTGGTCCTGTTTGGACGGTTTTGTATGTTGTTATTTTTGTAACATTTGGTACTGTTTTTTATCGAGCGTATACCGGAAAGATTTCTTGGATTGTTGCGTTGCCATTTTTGCTCAACCTTGTTTTTAATTTTATTTTTACTTCAATTCAATTTGGTTTAAAAAATAATCCTCTCGCTTCAGTAGATATAATTCTTGTTTTGATCACTCTTGTTTGGGCTATTTTTGCGATTTGGAATGCTTTGCCAAATTCGCATTGGATTGCTTACGCTAATATTCCATATCTTTTGTGGGTTACTTTTGCTACTTGTTTGCAATTAACAATAACTTATTTAAACAGATGATAATCAATTTAGATTTTGTTGGATTATTTATATTTATTGCCGGATTTATTATTGGTCTTGGTGCTGTAACTGTTATCGACCTTCATGGATTTTTGGGTAGAAAATCTAGTTATTGGACAGAGGCTACGATTCGTACACACAAGGTGACTAAGCCACTTATATGGGTTGGTATAATACTTGTAATTATTGGAGGTTTTATTTTTTATCGCAATCAACCATTTTCTGGAATACCGTTTTATCAATCTATAATGGCAGCTGCTCTAATTTTGAACGGAATATTTCTTTCTTTTTACGTTAGTCCATTTTTGCTTGCTCGGGAACGTGAAGGAAAACAAAAAGAACTTTTGCCAGATTCTTTGCAGAAAAAGATTATGGTTAGTTTGATAGTATCTGATATTGGTTGGTGGGGAGGGTTGGCTCTTTTGGTTTATTATATTGTTTCGAAATAAATAATATGTTTAAGAAAATAAAAATCAAAAAAGATTTTGATTCACTTTTTAAACCAGACCTAACTCCAAAGCAAATGTTGGAGCTCGGTGTTTTTGGTGGATTGTATTTTTCTGATAAACCAAAAGAATTTCCAAGAGATTGGTTTGAAAAAGCAAAGTTGTCGCCAGACGGAAAAAGACATAAGGAACTTAATTATTTCAAAGTAAATGCAAGCCAGCCACTTTCTGTTTGGTTGGAAAAAGGCTGGATAAAACCTCAGGATCCAAGAGGGTGGTTTCAGTGGTATTGCCGTTATTATATGGGTCGTAGATCAAAAGATGACGAGCGTCAGATAAAAAGATGGATTGCGATGCATAGACATATAATGCAAATCAAGAATAATTGTCGGACAGGAGACTTGGTATGTCGTCCTCGTCAAAGACAGGCCTTGCTTCATTGGGCTTATGACCCTAGAATGATATAGTGAAAATCGATATTCATTATAAGCCGTAAGCAAGAAAGAAAATTATGATTCATCAAATAAATCCAGTGCCAAATATGAAATGGCCAAAAGAACGTTTGTCCAATTTTACTGATAGTGTTTTTGCTTTTGCGATTACACTTTTAGTTTTAAATATTATGCAGACATATTTGCCAGCTGGGGCAAAAGCTTTGTTTCCAGATATTTTGAAATATATATCGATATTTTTAACTTATGCAATAACTTTTTTTATCGTGTCTCGCTTTTGGATTTCTCATACTCGACTTTTTGCACTTATCAGAGAATACGATAGAAAAATTATAGATTTAAATATACTGCTTTTGTTTTTTATTACACTTTTTCCGTTTGTTGCGGTGACTCTTGGAAACCATATCGGAAATAGAGACGCTATTATTATGCATGCAGCGTGTTTTGCCGCAATTGGTATTTTGGAATATCTTATTGGAAAGCATGCTTACACTCACGATCTTCTTATAAACGATGAAGGTGCCGAACCGCATTCTTTACGAATTTTTACCTTGTATAGTTTGAGCACACCACTGCTTTTTACAGTGTCAATTTTTGTTGCGTTCGTTTCACCAATAGCGGCAGAGTTTTTTTGGATCCTGCTTCTTTTTATTCGCCAGGCTTTTCGGTTTTATTTTAGAAACAATATTACGGCCGAAGCAGAAGTGGAGCGCTTGTAGAACATAACCAGCACATGTTTTTCACTTATATTCTAGAGTGTGCAGATAAAACTTTTTATGTAGGTTGTACAAACAATCTAGAAAAGCGATTGAATCAACACAACAATTTGAAATCTGGCGCACATTATACAAAAATAAGAAGACCTGTTGTTTTAAAATACTATGAAGAGTTTTCATCTTTATCGGAGTCTAGAAAAAGAGAAGCGGAAATAAAAAGATGGAAAAGAGATAAGAAGATGGATTTAATTAATAGTTTTGATTTTATTTCCAGTATTTAATTTTAAAAAAATTAAAAGGCGTTTTTAGGCGCCTTTGTTTTATTGCTTTTTGAGCAATAGATTCAATGATTTTGAGATTTCTCTCATATCTGTGAAAGTACATATTTTTTTCCATAACCTTAAGCATTTGACAAAAATATTATCTTTTATTTCAAGTCAATGTATACTGTTTACACAAAATATGAAGAATAATATAAGGATTGCAACAATAAATCTTTGGGGTCTTGAGATATGGGAAGAGCGACGTTCAAATTTGTTTGAACTTGTGAAGAAATACTCCCCAGATATTTTGTTTGCTCAAGAGGTGCAATATGAACAAGAAAAACAAGATGGGTACGATCAGACAAAAGAAATAAAAAATGCTTGCGGCTATGAGTATTATTATTTTCTCAAGGTTACAGTAAAGACGAAAAAGAAAGAAAAAAAATTTCGTGCTCCACGTATTCATGGGATTGCTGTTTTTTCAAAAACCCCAATCATCAATATTATTCCTCATGTTTTGAATTCTGCTGGCGATGAAAAGGAAGAGCGTGCAGTTTTGTTTTTTCAGACAGAATTTAATGGCAAGGTTTTAAATGCTGTAAATGTACATTTCGATAATTCAGATTCCGGCGCGGCAATGCAATTTAGGGAAACTCTTGAATTGGTAAAAAACAAAAAAGAACAAACTATTATAGCCGGCGACTTTAATATTTTTTCGCTCGATTTGAATGACTTTGAAATTAATCATTCTTATGATTCGTCATTTGATAAACTAAAATATATTTCTTACCCAGAGGATGAAGATACACTGGATTATGTTCTTATCCCAAAAAATTTCTCGTTTGAAAAGATTGAATGTTTAGATGATTTTGTATCAGATCATCGTATGGTTGTATCAGATATTTTACTGGACTAAAAAGTATATGTAAGACGATGTGTCTTTTACAAAATAAAATTAGTTACAGATTTCTCCGTAACTAATTGTTTAATTTTATTATTACTTGTATTTCTACAAGAACTTTTTTATTATTCTGTATATTAAATAGATTATTGC
>CAYSZI010000083.1:0-3429 GCA_964435545.1 uncultured Candidatus Saccharibacteria bacterium
AATTGATTCAGAGAATCCAACAAATAATTAAAATTATGTTTTCATTTTTAAAAAATAAAAAAACAGTTGTTGTTCACGATGGTAAATTTCATTGCGACGACATTTTTGCAGTTGCAACTCTAAGTTTGGTTTATGGTGATTTAAATATTGTTCGTACACGTGACGAATCTTTGATTCAAAAAGCTGATTTTGTTGCTGATGTTGGTGGTGTACACGATGAGGAAAAAAATCGTTTCGATCATCACCAAAAAGGTGGTGCTGGCTTACACGAAAATGGCATTCCTTTTGCTTCGTTTGGTTTAGTTTGGAAAAAATATGGAGAAAAAATATGTGATTCAAAAAATGTTGCTGGAAAGATAGAAGAACATCTTGTTTGCGCCATTGATGCAGACGACAATGGTGTACCTCTTGCATCATTTACTGGAAATGCAGAACCAAGATCTTTGCAAAGTTTTTTTTACGCATATCGCCCAAGCTGGAAAGAAGACCAAAAAATGTATGATGAGAATTTTGGAGTAATGGTAAAATTTGCAAAAGATTTTTTGAAGCGTGAAATTTCAAAAACAAAAGATTTGTTTGAAGCATCTGATGCAGTACGTTTGGCTTACGAAAAATCTGAAGACAAGAGAATTATAGTTCTCGATAAAAATTATCCGTACAACGACGAGCTTCAAAAATACCCAGAACCAATTTTTGTAATATCTCCACGACCAAATGGGAGTTTTGGTGTTAATACAATTTCAGCTGATTCAAAAAATTATTTCGCCGTGCGAAAACAATTTCCAGAATCTTGGGCTGGTTTACGCGACGAAGAAATGGCAAAAGTTTCCGGTGTAAGTGATGCAATTTTTTGCCACAACGGAAGATTTTTGGCTGTCTCAAAAACAAAAGAAGGAGCACTTGCTCTTGCAAAAAAAGCCCTTGAAAATTAAGACTAAAATTGGCTAATTTGTCAAAATTATGTTAATATAGTGTTATGGCATTTATAGATGAAATAAAATTTCATGCACACGCTGGAAAAGGTGGCGACGGGGTCGTTCGCTGGCGTCATGAAAAATATATCGAACGTGGCGGACCAAACGGCGGAGACGGTGGAAAAGGTGGCGACGTGTACATTCAAGCGGTTAGAGATAACCAGCTTCTTTCAAGTCACAGACATATAAAAGAATTTAATGCTAAAAATGGCGAGGCTGGAGGCTCGCAAAGTCTTCATGGAGCAAACGGAGAAGATATGGTTATAAATTTACCAATCGGTTCTGTTGTTACAAATAAAGACAATGGAGAACAATACGAATTGATAACAATCGGAGAGAAAATAAAAATTCTTTCAGGTGGACGAGGAGGATTTGGAAATGAACATTTTAAAAGTTCGATAAATGTTGCGCCAAAAGAATTTACATTTGGAAGAGAAGGCGAAGAGGCAGATTTTCATGTTGAGCTTAGAATTTTTGCAGATATTGGTTTGATTGGATTGCCTAGTGCTGGAAAGTCCTCACTTCTTAATGCACTTACTCGCGCAAAGGCAAAAATAGGAGATTATGCATTTACTACACTCGACCCAAACCTCGGAGATTATTTTGGATATATTATTGCTGACCTTCCAGGACTTATCGAAGGCGCATCAGAAGGAAGAGGTCTTGGAATAAAATTTTTAAAACACACAACACGCACAAAGGCTCTTGTTCATCTTGTTTCATTTGAAAACGAAATCAAAGGTTCAAAAGAAATGATGAGAGTTTATAAAGAAATCAGAAACGAGCTCAAGACATACGGAAATGGTTTGGATGAAAAAGAAGAAATAATTCTTCTCACAAAAACCGACGTTTTACCAGAAGATGAAAGAGAAAAAATAATCAGCAAGAAAATAAAAGAATTTGAAAAGCTTGGAAAAAAAGTTTATTCAATTACGCTTTACGACGATAGCTCTGTAAAAGAATTTGCTGATATTCTTACAAGTTTTTTGAAAAAATAACCTACGAATTATTGTATGGAAAAAGAAACCATAAGTAGAATAGGTGGAGCAATGAAAGAACGCGATTTGGTTTTTGTTGATACTGAAACCACTGGACTTGATGCAAATTTGCATGAGGTTATTGAGATTGCATTTGTTCGTGTTAAACAAGAATGGATTTCTGGAGAAAAAACAAAATTTACAATATTAAATGAATGGTCTGCAAAAATGAAGCCAGAACATATTGAAACTGCAGATCCAAAGGCATTTTTGGTAAACGGATACACTCCAAGCGAATGGGCGGATTCAATTTCTGCAGAAGATGCATTCAAGCAATTTTCAGAAAAAACAGACGGCGCAATTATGGTTGCACATAATGTCGCATTCGATTCTGGTTTTATAGATAAATATTTTAATAAATTTGGAATAAAAAATAAAATGCATTATTGCAGATTGGATACTATTTCCATGGCATATGTTTGTTTAGGAAACAACCAAGAGATAAACGGATATTCTCTTCCTGAACTTTGTAGTTATTTTGAAATTCCAAATGAGGGTGCGCATTCTGCACTGCCAGATGCTCGTATGGATTTCGAACTTTTTAAAAAACTTATTGAATTTAAATAATTTTTTAACACGATTTTTATGATTAAAAAAAATAAAAACAAAAAAGTTTTTGTTGGTCTGTCTGGTGGAGTGGATTCGTCTGTGACAGCCGCACTTTTGAAACGCGACGGATATGATGTTGTCGGTGTTTTTATTCGTACTTGGCAACCAGATTTTATTGAATGCAATTTTCGTGAAGACAGACTAGATGCAATGCGCGTTGCAACATATCTTGATATTCCATTTTTGGAATGCGATGCAGAAAAAGAATATAAAAATGCTGTGGCGGATTATATGATTTTAGAATACAAAAAAGGAAGAACTCCAAATCCAGATGTGATGTGCAACAGAGAAATAAAATTTGGAGTGTTTTGGAATTTTGCAAAAGCCCATGGCGCGGATTTTTTTGCGACAGGTCATTATGCTCAAAATAAAGATTTGAAACTTTTGATAGCAAATGATCCGTCAAAAGATCAAGCATATTTTTTATACAGACTCACAAGTGTTGATTTAGAACATGTACTTTTCCCAATTGGCTATTTAAAGAAAACTGAAGTGCGTAAATTGGCTGAAAAATTTGGTTTGCCAACGGCTGTAAAAAAAGACAGCCAAGGGGTGTGTATGCTCGGAGATTTAGATTTAAAGGATTTTCTCGCACACTTTATTCCTCAAAAAACCGGTGATGTTTTAAATGAAGAAGGTGAAGTAATCGGATTTCATGACGGTGTGACATTTCTGACATTAGGCGAGCGTCACGGTTTTACAATCACAAAAAAAACTCCAAACGACGGAAGATATTTTATAATCGCAAAAGATCTGGAGAAAAATACAATTGTAGTTTCGCAAAAATCTGATGTAGATACAAAAATAAA
>CAYSZI010000084.1:0-3372 GCA_964435545.1 uncultured Candidatus Saccharibacteria bacterium
TTTTGCTTTCACTTATTACTACAAAGAAAAATAAGTAATTTTACTTATCCACAGATGTTGCAGTTGTCAACATATTTTAGCGCTATAATATAAACAAATAAAGAAAGGCGGTGTCTTCGGTATTGAGGTAACCCGCTTAGGGCTTAAAAGAATATCAAGCCCGCGTTTCTGAAAAGAGAATATTTCAAATCAAGATTGTACGTGAACGAAAATTCACAAACATAAAAACAATTTACTCCAAGATGAAACTTGGTTGATAAATGTTTATCTTAGATGTTGCACATTATAGTTATGAGAAATAATTTGGTGAATGTTTTTAAAAACACATTGAATTTTATTTCACATAGTAGCAATATAATTTGAAGGAAAAATTATTATATCTCCACCCTCTTTTTATTAGTTCTTTACAAAAGGCAGTTCTTTTAGAGGTTAGATTCCTCGTGCTATTTATATGTTCTCATTGTTCTCGGGGTTAGATTCCCCAAATTATCTACAAGGGCCTCGCATTTATTTTCAAACATGTTTGAAAATAAATGCGAGGCCCTTTTTTATTATTCTAAAGTTTAAAAGTTTTTTTGCCACACACTTTTAAAAAGATCTCGGTAGGAGCGACTGGCGACAAACGGAGGAAATTTTTAGCAAAAAATTTCCGTGTCTTTTTAAAAGTGTGTGGCAAAAAAACTTATTCCAAGGTTCTCAAAATAAAAGATTCGAGTGAAGTTTCCAAATCAATTCCAGACAAAATTGTCTCATGAAAAAGACCTGATAAATCATTTAAATTTTTCTGTAATTCTTCGAGAGAAAATTTCTCTGCTGATTTTTTTGTTTTACCATATACAAAAGGATGAAGCCCTGCCTCGACAGGCGACGAACTCTTTTTTACCAAAATCATATTTTTTACAGCCCAAACAATTTTTCCATGAAGTTCATGCGCATCAAGACCCGCAGAAATTCCAGCGCGATATATTGCCCAGCACATTGAACGTTTCTTGTCACAATAAGCATCAGTGAGTGCAAAAATATTAAATAATTCTTTTTTTTCAGACTTACCGTCGTCAAATTTTTCGATTGGGGTTTTGAGTGCTGTAAGTTTTTTTAAAAATGGAGCGAGAATACTTTTTTCTGAAAGAATAAATTGTTCGCTTGATTCAGACAAAGCCGAAACAATATTTTCTAATTCTCCCCTTTTGTCTGTATTGTCATAAATACCAGAAAGTACAAAAATATTTTTTTTATCAAACAGAGAAACACTTTGGGTTGAAAAAATTATTTCTTCGGCGTTAAAATTAACATCGTTGTAAAAAACAACGTCGCTTCCTTTTTCGCGTTCTTTTAAAAGAATTTTTTCAAGATGCTTTGCTCGTGCATCAACATTTTGTCCGACAAGTACTGTAAGCATAAATTAAAACCTTACTTTCTTTTTATACTCTTCATAGGAAGTTCCGTATTTATTTAAGAGATGATGCTCTTCCATTGGAATAAAAACAAATCTTCCCAAAACAAAGGCAACTAGCGTCATAGCAACCATTACAACCGAGCCATAAATCAAAGCCAAACCAAGAGCTAAAAGTAGTAAAGCGTATTGTGTTGGTGCACGAGTAATACTATATGGGCCAGCAGAAAAATGAATATGACTTAAATTTTCTTTTTGATCATGTCTTATACTAGAACCTTTTCCTGAAACATATTGTGCCCAAAATGCCAAAAAAGATCCTAAAACGATACAGATAAAACCAATAACTGAAACTGCCTGTGAAGAAAATCGAATAGGCCATATAAAATCAGAAATAAAGCCTAAAATGACTGCGACTAGATATGTAGCATAGGAAACGGCAAGAACCTGATGAACGATAAGGCCTGAATTTGGCTCTGTTTTTGTTTGAGAATTGTTTGTTTCCATATATAAGGCGATTATACTCCAGAGCCCTATTTTTGCAAAAAAATTATTATTTTAACTCTCCCCAATTATTTCCAACAGATACATGAACCTCAAGCGGTACATCCGATTTATCGTTTAAAAATTCTGGTCTTTTTTTGATTACATTTTTCATTGCTTCTTCTACAAGCTCAGAAACTTTTTCTACAACTTTTTCTTCTACTTCATAAACAAGCTCGTCGTGCACTTGAAGAACTAGATGTGCTTGGTCTATCAATCCTGCGTTGCGTAAAACCTCGTCTGCATCTGAAATTGCAAGCTTTATACAATCTGCTGTAGCTGTACCTTGAATCGGTGCATTCCCTGCCTGGCGCTCGGCCATTGCTCGCATAAAAGGCATTGGTGATTTGAGTGCTTGAAAATATCTGCGACGTCCAAAAAGTGTTTCAGTATATCCGTTATTTTTAGCAAACTCTGTAATGCCATCCATATATCCTGCAATTTTGGGAAAACTTGCAAAGTAATTGTTATAAAATTCTTGAGCTTCTTTTCGTGTACCACCCAAATTTTGTTGAAGTGCTGTTACACCCATTCCGTATAAAATTCCAAAGTTAATTACTTTTGCTTTGCGACGCATTTCGTGTGTCACATCACTTTCTTTTACCCCAAAAACTTTACTTGCAACAGCAGAATGAATGTCTTTGCCGTCTTTAAAAACCTGAATCAAAAATTCATCACCAGACAAAAGTGCTGCGATACGAAGTTCAATTTGAGAATAATCGAATGCTATAAATTTATATCCTTTTGCCGCAATAAACGCACCTCGTATTTTTTTACCAAGTTCGTTTTTTATTGGAATGTTTTGAAGGTTTGGATTTTGAGAAGAAAAACGTCCAGTTGTTGTACCTGCTTGAGTAAAGCTTGCATGTAAACGTCCATCTTCTTTCACAAGGGCTGGTAGTGTATCAATATATGTTGTAAGAAGTTTTGAAAGTTCTCGATGAATAAATATTTCATCAATTATTGGGTGCAATCCTTGAAGTTTTTGCAATTCACTTTCGCGCGTCGAACGTGCCCCTCCTTCAGTTTTTTTCATTTTTGCACCAGAACCTTCCCCTACTTTCAATTCATCAAATAAAATTTCTCCGAGTTGTTTTGGTGAACTTATATTAAATTCACGGCCTGCATAGCCCCAAATTTTTTTCTCAACAGCGCTTAATTCTTTGTGTCCTTCATCTGAAAGTTTCTTCATCATATTTACATCAATATGAATTCCGTATTTTTCCATTCCATCTACGATAGACATTATTGGAAGCTCGATTTTTTCATAAACATATGAAAGATTTTTTTCTTTTATATCACTCAAAATTTTTTCGCGGCCATCTTCATAATTTTTTGATCCTCCATAATAACAAATATCTTCATGCGTGATTGAGGTTAAATCTGAATTCAAAATCCACATTGCAATTGCAAGACGTTTTGTTTCTTCTGGATTG
>CAYSZI010000085.1:0-3346 GCA_964435545.1 uncultured Candidatus Saccharibacteria bacterium
AGAATACAATACCTAATACAAGGATTGTGTACTACAAATGGGGTCCAGTACAAATGTTGTTTTGTATAATCATATATACCAAGATACCTTTTGTATCTTTTATATATAAGACTGATGAATTTACCATTTACGGTAAATGAAAATAACCGGTTTTTAATCGGTTATTTTAATACTGTTTTGTGCATGTGTACCAAATTACTTTTTTTGTGGAATCGGAATGTTGTACAGATTGAAAGTGTTTTTCCAGGAGACTGGAAACTCTTCGATTTCCTTCAAAGTTATTTCTGGTAAACTTTCACCAATTTCCACTTTTGCTTTAAGCACGTTTCCCTCCAACGAAACAAATGTTGGTGATGAATCGTCACTTAAGTGACTACCACGTTTAATAAACGCTGGCATCTTGTTTTGGTCTTCAAATATAATGAGCACCTCTCCATGCTCATCTAAAAAAAATCTTTTCATAAACTATAACAATTTAGTTATTAGCATATAAACATTTTTAATGATTATTGTCAACAATGACGATACTTTTATAATTTTCTGGATGCAATCGCTTATCTGTATCCATAAGAATTTCAAACACACCAATAAGGTTTCTGTGTGATTCATACTCATTATCTTCTTGGTTTGTGGTTCCAGACTCAACCAACGGGTGGAGCTAGAAAAAAACTCTTATATTTTATAAGGAGATTTTTTTTGTTGTATTAGTAAAAGTTCGAATCAAAATGTTTTGGTATATACTTAGGATGTGAAAAAAAATTATATAACACCTTTCATACTAATTATTCTGGGAATGATTTCTTTTGTTTTGTCTGCAGTTGGCAGTATGAATTCCTATGTTAGACCAGATGGACTTCTTGTTGAGCCTTTTGGGCAAATTGTAATGAGTGGAATGTTTGGGTTTGTATTTATAATATTGGGAATTATTATTGGACTTAGTTTTAGTATTTGGTCGCTTTTTCATAATCCTCAAAAAGCCGACAAATATATATTTGGGATATTTACTGCAATTTTAATTATTATATTGTTTGACTTATTTCAATATTGTTGTAGTATCTAAATAGATACGTTTTTTGAAATGCGTTTTATTTGTTCTCTCAGTAGATATAAATTTGTCTTTTGCGAGAATCAATAAACATTATAATGAAAAATACTAAATTTATTTCTATTACAAAAAAGAACATTAAACTGGCAATCAAAACTGTAAAAGAAATTTTTCCGTATGAAGTATCACCTGATGGTATATTTCTTCCTGCCGAAGAATACAAGTCTTCACTTGTTGAACCTTTAAACAAAATTTCAAAATTTTATATTGTAAAGCATAAAAATCGAATTGTTGGCATTACTGGTTATAATTATAACTATCATAAGACTAAACATGATGAATTATGGCTTGGGTATTTTGGATTAAAAGAAAAATATCGCGGAAACGGTTTGGGCAAAAAAATTCTTTTACGAACATTGGGTTTGATGAAAAAGTTTAATAAAGATCTTAGGGTGATTAAACTTTATACAAGTAATAGGAGACAGGAAATTAGTTCTCATCATTTATATCGGTGTGTAGGGTTTAAATTGTATGCCCATAGAAATACAAAACCTTTTCATACTTATTATTTTAAAATGGAAGTGTAAAAAACATCACAAACTTTAAAAGGCTAACATTGCGTTAGCCTTTTATTTTTAATAAAGATGTTTTTCTGCACCGCAACGACATCCGTGAGGGGCGATAAACTCATCGAAATATTCTTTGTCATAGTCGTATTCAAGTTCTTCTCCGACTTTTATTTCTCGTTTTGCGAGTATGAGAATGTGTCCACCTTTTATTTCTACTTCACAGTTTGGTTTACATGAATGATTTAAATATCGTGCAGTGTTTGAACGACTGCTTCCATCTATGAAGCGATTTTTACTTGTTTCGAATAAATATTTTCCTCCGTGCTTGTCTGCTTGTTCTTTGTTTAAAACAGGCCCGACGTATTCTATGATAAAACCACCTTTTTCTATTGGCTCAAGCGTTACAACACCAAGTCCAGAGCGAGTTTTGCAGATCTTTATGGAACGATGAACATTTTTATATTTTTTGGGAAGCATACCCAGTATATTAGCAAAAAATCCTTAAATCAGAAATTTATTAGCTCTCCCTAAAGTGTGCTCGTTGCTGTTGACAAATACGCTTTAATATGCTATCATATAGGTTATAATTTCTTTGATTTAAAAAAAATAAAATATGTGTGAGTTATTTAATAGAATTTGGACGCGTCCAAGATATGGAGCGGCATTTCTAGTAATCATTTTTTTTATGGTTATGTTTGTTTGGAGAATGGTAGACATTGTCTCGTTTACTGAAAACATAAATGGTTTTCTTAGAGACATAGCTACTCTATTCAGATATTTTCTAACTATAGCCTTGATGGTTGCAGGTGTTATGATAATGTTTGGATGGCGTCCGTTCAAGCAGAAAAATAATGGTACACATAAATAAGTAAAAAATTTTAAACACAAAGAGATAGATCTATTTTATAGACTATCTCTTTTTTATTTATATGGCTTAACATTAAGAATTTCATCTACTGTTATAAATTCGTATCCTTGTTTTTTAAGAGCATCGATTACAAGCGGTAGTGCTTTTACTAAATTGTCTCGTGGGTAATTGATGTGTGTATCACGCCCGTCATGAAAAATAATAATGCTATCGGGTTTTATTTCTTTTAAAACTGTTGCAAGAATTATTTCCGGTGTGCTCTTTTTGTAATTCCAATCTTTTGGGTCAACATCCCATCTAGCAAGAGCGTAACCTTTTTGTTTCAGTTTAATTCTTGTGCTTGTTGAATCTAATCCGTATGGATCTCGAAATAATGCAGTATGTAGGCTGGTTAAAGAAAAAATTAGTTGATCTGTTATATCAATTTCAGCATTAAATTTAGCATCTGTTTCTTTGGTCAAATCTTTTGGATGATCATAAGTATGATTTCCAATAATATTTCCGTTTTTTATTATTTGTTTTACTAGGTCTGGGTATTTTTGAACATTTTCACCCGTAACAAAAAAGGTTGCAGAAATATTGTCATTTTTTAGGATATTTAAAATTTCGGCTGTTGATGTCCCATATGGTCCATCGTCAAAAGTTAAGGAAACTTTTTTTTCTGCAGTTTGTTGTTGGGCAAAAACAGGGGATGCTTGAATAAAAAAACTGCAAACAAAAAGCAAGGCTAGGGCAGAAGTTTTATCTCTTGTAAAATTTTTGGAAATCATGCAGTAAATATAATACCTTAAATTTATTATTTTTAACAACCAGGAAAAAACTTTTCTGTTTAATTTCAGCGTATTTTTGACAAAAGTGTTATCA
>CAYSZI010000086.1:0-3270 GCA_964435545.1 uncultured Candidatus Saccharibacteria bacterium
GCAAACATTTCTGCCATCGTATTGTAAACCAAACTCATTGAATAACCGTGTTCTTTTGAATAGCGCAAAGCTAGATCACGATTGGGTTCTACGATACCAACAATCTCAATATCGCCTTGCTTGGCTCTTCCAAGTATTCCATGTACATGGGTATGTGTTAGACCAACTACTCCTATCCTTAAAGGTTTTTGTTGCGCAAGTATGGAAGAAGATAGTAATAGCAAGAAGCATAGCAAGTGCTGTTTCATATTGTAATTATCATTTAATGCTTTTCAACTTGATAATGTTTTTTCAAAACATCCTCTCCATATTCATTTCCTTTTTCTCCCCAAATTGCATGAATATGATTCGCTGCTTTTCGAGGCCCGCCGTTATTATCAAATTCAATTAAAAAGGTTGGGCCATTCAACACATAATAGTGGGCAATTTTTTCTTCTTGACCACCAATCCATCCAAAGTAAATATTATCGATACCAGCTTTTAAAATTTTGTCGTATTCGATGTTAGCTTTTTCATATTCTAGATTAAAAACAAATTCTCTGATAATACCTTCTAGAAGTGCTTTTTGTTTTTTGTCTAAATCAGAACCTTTGATCCCCCATTTGTCAATTAATCGCTTACCTGTTTCTGCCCCTGTTATAATATCTCCTGGTGCATCACCAGTCATAATAGCTTTCTTTTTTTGTGCTTCACTTAATATTTGAATCAATTTGATACCTAAGTCCTCTTCCTGCCCCAAAACTCTTAAGCCAGCATATTCATTAAAAAGGTATTCAGCTGGGTCTGTTCCTATAAAGAAAGGTGTTACAGATATTTTATCTCCTACAAATGTGAAGTTAACTGACAAATGGTGCCCTTCTAATTTATAGCCCCAATTTCCATCTCCTGGTATACCAAAGAATGCGAAATAATAATTTTTTGGAGACCATTTTAAACCTCTTACAAATTTATAATTCTCTTCGTTTAGTTCTTTGCGATTATACATGCTATCGTAAAAACGATTGATCAATTCATCGAGGTGCATGATACTAGTTGCCTTTAAATAACCTTGGGAGCTAAAAGAAGCTGATAAAATTCTATGTACTAGTCTTCTTTGATCTTCAGTCATATTTCCGATACTAGTTCCAACACGTGGCCGTAAGCCTACAGGTAAGTTATTCCACTTAAGTCGGTTGGTATCACTGAAATCGAAAGCGCTTGATCGATGTTGTACTTTATCGAAAGAGGCGTTTAGTTGAATTGCATATTGCTTAATTTCTTTTGCATATTCATCTTGAGCTTTCGATTTAGAATTCAAAAGGCATACTGCTAGTAGTATTAGAATTGATTTATACATATTATTGTCTAATTGATAGTGGGTGTTCAATTAAGAGAATCAACATAACTAATATACAACTCTTGTAGGTAGGTATCAATTTTAAGGCGAGATTCTTTTGCTTGTTTTCAGCATCAATATTGACAATTCAATCCTTGTATTTATTTCTCTTTTTTAAAGCTGTATAAATAGGGGGCTTTGTGTGCGGCACCTGTTCTTTTGATATCTACTTGTTTTAAAATCTTCAAATTCAAGATCATTCTTTGGAAACTGGTTCTTCTATATTTCACACCAAGAATGGTTTCATATAATTTTTGTAATTCGTTCATGGTAAATTTGTCGCCCAGTAATTTAAAACCGATGAGTTTTTTATTGAAGTCTTCACGTAGCGTTTCTAAAGCTTTTTGAATGATTTTTTTATGATCTTGGATCATTGGCGGGATCTTATTAATATCATACCAAGCGCAATCATCACTCATTTCATCTTTGGTTGGGATAGCCTTAGTATAATCAACTAGTGCATAATAGCCAACAGAAACGAACCTGCTTAACAAGAAATGATTTTTAGTAAATTTAATTCCTCGTGCTTTCATGATGGTTTCCATCGAATGATCCTTTCGATTAAAATCGCCGAATAAATAGAATTGTTCAAGATAGATATTTGAAAGGCTGGTTCTGTCTTGTAAAATTCTTTTCGCAGCATCATTCACATCTTCATTCTTATAAATAAATCCGCCCGGAAGGGCATGAGTATTGGTATTTTTATATTGTAATAGTAAGACCATCATCTTATTATCGTGAAATCCAAAGATCACAGAGTCAATCGCAAGCCCCGGCAGAAAAGCCTTTTCGAAGTCGGCCGATTCCCATTGTTTTTTTGGCTCCTGTTTTTTCATTCTCGTAAAGTAACAATTAATTGCAAATTTCTATAAAATTATCTATTATTGTCTCTCAAATGAGACAATATGAAATGACCCAAATCTTTTATTTATTAGAAATGAATTGATTTTTGGCAAATTCCATGTGGTAATTAAAAAAAAATAAATTGAATTACATGAAAAAATCGATTTGCTTATTAGCCATTTTGTGTGCATTTCAATTGGTTCAAGCACAGCTCCAGACTGGAGAGAATGTGGCGGTAACCAACACGGATGCAGGCAAAGTTCGCGGCTATATTCACAACAGTATTTATACGTATAAAGGAATTCCTTACGCTGAGGCCAAAAGATTTGAAGCGGCACAGAAACCCAAACCGTGGACTGTTGTTCGGAGTTCAATGACTTACGGACCAGTTGCTCCTTTACAAACTCCAACAACTTCTGTGCAGGATGAAAGTGAATTTTTATTTCATCACGATTGGGGCTATACCAATGAAGATTGTTTAAGAGCCAATGTGTGGACGCCGGGTATTAACGATGGCAAAAAAAGACCTGTGATGTTCTGGATTCACGGAGGCGGATTTACTGCAGGGTCATCGCAGGAGTTGCCTTCATATGATGGAGAGAATTTAGCGAAGCGCGGAGACGTAGTGGTAGTTTCCATAAATCACCGATTAAATGTATTGGGCTTTTTAGATCTATCGGCATATGGTGAAAAATATAAACACTCCGCAAACAATAGTATCCTAGATCTTAAGATGGCATTAGAGTGGGTTAAAGCAAATATTGCCAACTTCGGGGGCGATCCAAATAACATAACCATCTTCGGACAATCAGGTGGCGGAGCTAAAGTAAACACGTTGATGGCAATGCCAGCAGCAAAAGGATTATTTCACAAAGCGATTAATGAGAGCGGAGCGTTTCGTTCAAATATGAAAGAAAAAACAGAGACTCAGGCTATAGCTGCAGAAGTTTTGAGTTTACTAAATATTCCTACAAGCAATGTTGATAGTTTACAAAAAATTCCGTTCCAGATTTTGAGTGATGTTTCTACCAAAGCCATTAAAAATGTAAATG
>CAYSZI010000087.1:0-3195 GCA_964435545.1 uncultured Candidatus Saccharibacteria bacterium
TACCACAGTATCTACTACATATACTGTTCTTGTTGCGGTTCATGTATTATGTGATACATCAGCTACACTATATGTGAGTGTATACGTTCCTACCACATTACTATTTACTGTTCCACTTATGGTCACCGAAAAGGTAAGATTTCCATCTACATTATCTGTAGCCGTATATCATGGTTCTACATAACCACTTCATACATTGATCGTCAGTGGATTCGATCAACTCAAAGTAATGATAGGAGCCACTTCATCAACATCAGTAATAGCAATAGAAAATTGTTTTTCATATATTCAGCCATGACTATCTGTCGTTTTAATACATATATTGTATCAGGTAGCTATTTCATAATCAAACATTTTCGCAGATTCTAATACATTTCCAACTATTTGAAAGTATCATTCATTGCCTGTTGGCGTCGAACAATCAAGAGAAAAAGTATGGGTATCTCCGATATCAGCATCAGTAGCAGTCAATGTTCATATCACCGTTCACGTAGCGAGATTTTCTGCCAAAGAATTTCATGAAAGAGTAATGTTTGTCGGTAATGCATTGTTAGTAAGTTCAAGTACAGCATATCCATAAGTAGAAGCTCCACTTGTAGACAAAGCAACTCCAGTACTCACCGTAGTCGTATTGAGTATCATATTTTCTGATTCCAATACATTTACTACCTTACCAGCATAAGTAGCAGGCAATGCCGTAAAGTCATTAGTTACACTTTTGTGATAATCTATATATACAAGATCATGTCCACTTTGAGTATTCCAATAGGCTGTTTTATTGTCTCCATATTCTTTAGGATCTATCCACTGACGATAAGCATAAATATCATAATTCTTTCAACTATCAATGATGCCAATTTCATTACCATCTATAGTTGGATAGGTCTTTTTGGAAGTATATATCCACCAACATGATGTACTATTTACACAATGTCTATTTGTAGCAGCACTACTTCCATACGGACTATACCCGAAAGCAAACCCAATATCATAATTACTTTCAGCTGGTTTTTTCATAAAGATAATTTCTCTATCAGGAGGATTATTGAGATTATCAAAATATCATGAAGTAAAATAGAGAGAAGACGAAGGCGCAGTAGTCAGGTCTTGGATATTTTTAAAATCATACCCCTGTATAGGTTTTGTTTTAGGAACATAATAATATTGTCCCTGATAATTTCCTTGAGTGAGAGGAGAAACCTGGATTCAAGCAATATATCATACATTCATAGGACGTTTGATCTCATACGTAGTATGTACTATAACCGTAGTAGGAAGATTGAACCACAGAATCTACGAATGGCATGAGTGGATATGCAAATTATATAGATATTACTGAAGAGTTTGATTTGATAGATCCGTCTACTATTGTGACTACCAATAATCCATTTTTATGGAGTGGTGCAACCTGAGTGTGGATGCATGTCAAAAACATCTATCATGTGCTTCCAACACATGTTGAACAAGATTGATCTCCATAGGATATTTTTGGACAGAAGTTTGTGAAGTTACCGTAATGTTACCTGTATGGGCAGCACCACTTACATGAGTTAATGTCCCATTTACTGTAGATCATAACATATCCCAATATGCTCATGTTCCAGAACCTCTCGCACGAGGTTTACAATAAAAAGTAAGATCATTTCCAGATATCTCTGCAAGCACAAATTGATAACTACTTCAATCAGACCAAACACTACCAATATCACTGGTTGTTTTATTATGTCCTGCACTGGTAACCTTTGGCATTACAATCCCATGTCCTGCCATAATATATCAGATGTTATTGGTATTTATAGGAGTAGTATCATCGTTAGATCCGCCAGCCAAAGCAGTTCCAGCAGAATAGTTAGCTATACTATTAGCAACTCAACTATTTATCAAATATGCGCCATAAAAATCTACTTCATGATTAGTACTATTTTGTAAACGATATTGTTGAGCGATATCCTTGGTAGAAGAAAGCTTTCCCCTAGTTCGAGTATCAAGGCCTCAAGCAGTACCAGATGTAATATAATACATACTCTCTGCAGTAGGAGGATTTGGTAGAGCCCCACTAAACGTTAGATTATTAGATTGAAGAGTAAATCACGTAATAACAGTATTCGTAATCCTATAAGAATACGTACCATCTTCTCACTCTCCAAGCGTCTTGGTATATACTCTAGACGTAGATCAAGTAATAATTGTGCCATCTTTATACCACTGATAACGATCATTAGCATTGGCTTGTACTGATGGAGTAATCGTCAAGACATCCCCTGCACGTACAGGAGGAATAATCCTTCCCGTATCTACATTGGCTTGAGAACCATACGTGAATCAAACTCTATTTCATGTACAATATCAGGTAAATCCAGGTTCTATATCAGAAAACACAAATTTATTGCTTGAAATATTTAATGTAGTAAGTGGTATATTTACCAAATCACTAGGAAGTGGACCAGAAAGTTGATTAACGGAAACATTCAATGTTCTCAACGTAGAAGAAAATCACGAAGGGATAGCACCAACGAGATTATAATTATTATTCAAATACAATGTCACCAACCCAGTCAATCTAGAAAAAGAAGGAATTGATCAAGAAAACTGTGAAGAAGAGAGGTCTACCATAGTAAGTTTTGTCAATCAAGAAAGAAACGAAATTGATCATCATAGCTGGGAACTTGCGAGACTTAAGGTTGTAAGTGCAGTAAGGTTTTCTATACCAGGTACCGTACCTGTCAATCACGCATTATTAAGATATAAAGTATTTAATCCTGTTATATTCGCAAGAGAAGGGACGGTTCACGTAAGAAGATTACCATGCAAATAAATAACTTTAAGTTTGGTTAAATTACTCAAACTGGAAGGGATATTACCAACCAATTTATTTGCAAATATATTTAGCGTAGTAAGATTTGTAAGATTTCATATAGACGAAGGTATTTGTCATCAAAGTTTTGTATTTGTAGCAATATATAAAGTAATTAAAGATGGCAAATTACCTATCTCTGTAGGCAGAGATCAAGAAAGTCAGTTATTAGATGAAAAGCTAATAGTATAGACATGTCATCCACTTATAGTAATTCCATATCGAGTACTTACAGCTGTCGCAGTATTCCAATTAGTTCCCGTTGTCCAGCCAGGACCATTAGTACTATTATATAATGCCATCAAAGCTTCACATTCCAATTGCGGAACTCAAGTAACTCC
>CAYSZI010000088.1:0-3105 GCA_964435545.1 uncultured Candidatus Saccharibacteria bacterium
TGTTACTTTCTCTTTTACAGCTCTTAGTTGTACTAGAACTCTCGCACCATACGGCGCCATGAGGGGATCTAACACTGGGAACGCTTCAGCAAGCGTTTGTTCCATGTCATTCGACATCGCTATCCTTTTCAGTTAGTAAGTTATTTAGAATTTGCAAAGCCTCTTGCAAACCTTGGTGCTGCCCGACTAAACGCTGGTAGGTTTCGAAATTAACGCAATTCCCTTCTACCAAAGACTCAGATATTTCACTTTGTCTTTGTTTAATGCCGGTAATCAAATCATTAATGGTTCCCATTAACGACCTCTTGCTGAGCCGCCTTTTTTCATGGTTGCAATTTTAACTTTGCCACCAGTTAGAATAGGCTGCTTTTGCGATGAGTCAAGCGCTTTTGGCACCTTAACGCCACCACCTTTAGCAAACTTAGGCATAGAGCCTTTGCCTGTTGCGCTTGGACTAATGCCCATTGCATTTTTCTTATGCATGTTGATTGCTTCTTCTGCCATTTTCTTCTCCTTAGAAACCTATCTTTATCCTAAATTAAGTTGTTGTTGTTGCTGTGCTTGCTGTGCTGCTTGCAACTCTGCTTGTTGTTTTTGTGCTGCTTGCTGTTGCTGTGCTGCTTGCTGCGCAGCTTGTTGCTCTTGCGCAAATTGCTGCTCTAATGTCATGGTATTGACATCATGTGTAAGCTCGGCTGCTTTAATTTGTTGCTCAGCAACCAGTTTCTCATCTGCACGCTTATCTTCAGCAGACATTTTTTGTACTGCAATCTGTGCGTCAGCTTGATCTTTAGCAGACTTACGCTGTGTTTCAGCCATTTGTGTTTGTACCAAAGCTTGAATACTTGGATCTTGTGGTTGCTGAGCACCACGCATTTGCTGAATCATTTGTAGCATACCACCAACTGTTTGTCCAACATTGTTAAGTTGCTCTTTGCCATCTTGATGTACGTGTTGTGTTGCTGCAGCAATCAACTGCTGAGCTTCACGCATAATAGGTTCAACTTTAAGAATGTTGAATGGTCTACCTAAAGCAACAGTGGTATAGGTATCAGCCTGATTGAGATACCATAATGTTAAGTGTTGCTTAATATGTTCAAGACAAGCCGGTATGAATGTTGGCGCCATAATCGGATTTGAGCCATATAGCGGGTCTGTAGCGTAGGCCAAATGCGTTTGCAAATGAGCCATATGGTCTTGCATAGGAAATGCTCCTACGGGCTTACCTAAAGTCATTGCCACGTTTTCCAACGCAGGATTCATATCCTTAACATCTTGCGGATCAGGTAACACTTCATTGATGTCAGGTAACTTGATTTGCTTAAGAATTCGCTTCTCAACAGCCAAGCGATTATACAGGTCTGGATTTGCTTGCGCTCTGGCAGCAAGTGTTTGAATTTGCGCATATCGTTGTGTCTCTGCAAAAATATGTGGATCACTAACTGGTACAATATCAGAGTTTGATTCAAAATCTTTTTGTGTTACTTCAAGATCTTCAACCATCTCATTCTTGTACTGATCATCTAAATACCAGCGATTTAAACGTGCTAGTACTTGTAGTACACGACGCTGTGAGTTATGTAATCTAGAATGAATAGAACTAAAGACAGCAGCGCCTTGCTCAATTAATGCTTGTGTAGTACCTACGGGCGCATTAGACGTAACATTGGCAATCTTTTCTTCTGATGTAGTAACCACGCCTTTAGCAGCATCAGTTAAGAATCCAAGTAAGCTAAATAGCACAGCGTTAGGGGGATTGAATGGCATTGGCATTGCAATCTTGCGAATGTCATCAACACCCGGCGCGCCTTCAATCTCAGTAACCTGTGTTACCTCAACTGTAGTACTTTGCCCAGATACTTTTGCACCTTTAAGCTTAAGCATTGTAGGCGCGTTATTGATGTGCGCACTATCCAATAAAGCACGCAATGCACCAGTAAGAGCAGCACTGAGCCCACCGATAAGATGAGGAAGACCAATAGCATAGGCACCACGCCAAGGTATGAACTTAAACTCAATGATGTAGTCCAATTTTGCACAGGTTTCATCTCCTTGTTCCCAGTTGCGATACAGGCCAATAACTTCACGCTCGGTCCTGTCAATCATGAGAATGTAAGGTACTCTATCACCTTTAGAAAACTCGTCGTCTTCTAATTCAAGCCATGTTTGAATATGGTACACACGACGAATACCGTCAACGTTATCACCAGTTTCTTTTTTACCTTCTACTCTATCAGACGCTTTTTGTGCTTTAGTCTGATCAGGCTCTTGTGATACACGATAGAATTCAGTGTCAATGTATAGCTTATCTTTTACACGAAGCTCAAACTCTTCTTGTGTAATATCTTGCACTTCAGTAACACGTGCTGCAGTGTAGAAGTTACCGGCAGCAAATGGCAAATAGATATTGTCAATAGGCACAAACTCTGCGCATGGGCGCTTTTTACGCTCATCCCACCAAAGTTTTAAGTACTGAGATCCGCCAAGAGGTAATTGCGTAAGCATTTGCTCTTGCTCATCACGATACTCTTCGATTTGCTCAGTAAGCTGCCAGTTCATGTAGTCGCGCTTACGCTCGGCTTTATCTTGCTTCTCTTCAGTAACTTCACCAATAATCTTGGTCTTGACAGGGCCTTCAGCCGGGAATAGTTCTTTAATGGCTCGTGCTGCAAAGTCTACGCACGCCTCAGCCATTACAGGATGTACTACTTTAGAGGCACCCATAAACTGCGCTCCGCCGGGCGCGTCCTGCCCTAGACCGGTGCGGCGAATACCATCTTCGTATTGCTTATCACGTTCTTCACGTGCTTCTTTATCTTTGTCAATCAGATCTAAGTATTTAAGAGCTAAGTCATCAAGCTCATAACTGTCAATACTATCTGCTAAGTTTTCGTAGAAGTCAGGCTCTTCAGCAGGCCCTTTAAGTTTGTCTAGTTTGACAATAGCGCTACCATCTTCTAGTTCTTCTACTTCTGATTCTTCTTCATCAAATAAAGCGATGAGAGGCTCATTACCTTCTAACGAGTTTTCATCATTTACTGTTTCATCAGACAGTGGCGCTATATTGCGGTCATACTCGGGATCAATAGGCATTTCCGCCATTAC
>CAYSZI010000089.1:0-864 GCA_964435545.1 uncultured Candidatus Saccharibacteria bacterium
TAAATATTGGTTTTAGATGTTATAAATTTATGAATACTCTATCAAACTACATTTTGTTGTTTTCTATCTACACAAGCTTTTGCATATATTTGTGTGTATGCAATTTAAGTCAATGAAACACCTTAGCATCAATATTTTCCTGTGTTTTTAAGTTGAAAAAAAATTGCAATCAGAGTTTAACCCTCCTATTACAACGATAAGTAATACTTATAAGCACTGTCGTAGTAGTCTTTCGTCATAGTTTCAACCAAGGCATCTACCTTGTCCAACATACTATACATATAAGAATCTTTGACATAGGTCGTTTTTGAAGTGTTGTGATCGGTCCAAAAGTCACCAACACTTTTGTAACCAACCGACAGCACAATCTCTTCAATAGGGACTTCTGTAATTTTCGTATATTTTGAAGACATAAAGTACCGATCTTCATCACAAATAATAACCATCTTCCTGTCACTAGTAAAGAACGACTCTCTTTTCTTTGCCTTTTCGCGGGCACGTTTCAAGGTCTCCTCAACGTACCGTTGGTGGCTCTTCTCTAGGGAAACGCGCCTCTCTTCTTCGAAAGCGCGCAATTCCTCCGCACGAAGGAACGCGACTGCCCTAACAATGAAAGCTTTGTTGTCACGACGGGCCTGTTGCTTGTCACGACGGTCCTGTCGCTTGTTATGATAAAACGCAACAGCCATGAAGAACAATGTTGATATAAACATTTTGAGTGGTGAGAGAGAATGTGCTAATGATTTTTTTAAAATATAATAAATTCAATTTTATGCAGTTTTTCATTTTTTCCTAAAAAAAAATAATTGCAATCAAAAAACACCAACAAATTACACACGCACTAAACATCAATCACAAAAATTG
>CAYSZI010000089.1:964-2918 GCA_964435545.1 uncultured Candidatus Saccharibacteria bacterium
GTTATAAATATTGGTTATAAATATTGGTTATAAATATTGGTTATAAATATTGGTTATAAATATTGGTTTTTTTTAGATGTTATAAATTTATGAATACTCTATCAAACTGCATTTTGTTGTTTTCTATCTACACAAGCTTTTGCATATATTTGTGTGTATACAATTTAAGTCAACGAAATACCTTAGCATCAATATTTTCCTGTGTTTTTAAGTTGAAAAAAAATTGCAATCAAAGATTATTTAAACACTACTACCCAACGCGTTTAAACGGCTAATTGCCTTTGCCTTGTGTTCAATCATCATAGTTTCAACAAAGTCATCCACTTTGTCTAACATATGATACATACGAAAATCTGCGCAAAATTTAGTCTTTGAAGTGTTGTGATCGGCCCAAAATGCATCAATGCTTTCATAACCAACAGAATGCACAATGGTTGCAATAGATACGTCAGTATAAACACTATACTCGTCGTTCCAGTGCTTCTCATCACTCAACACGAACATCTCTCTGTTCTTACTAAAGAGAGCCTCTCTTTTGTGATATTTCGCCCGTGCAAATTCTAATACGGCATTCTCACCGTATTCATTCTCACGGGAACGGCGCATCTCGTCGGTCTCGCAAGTTTCCCGTTCACAACGCAACACGTAGGCCTTACGACGGTGCTCTTGCTCTTCACGACGGATCCGTTGCTCTTCACGACGGTTCCGTTGCTCTTCACGACGGCGCTGTAGTATCCAAAGAACAAAAGCAATAAACTTAAACATTTTGAGAGAGAGAATGTGCTAATGATATTTTAAACATACAATAAATTCAATTTTATGCAGTTTGTCATTTTTTGCTAAAAAAAATAATTGCAATCAAAGTTCATTGAATATGGATACAATTTATCAGTAAGCTGCTTCATAACAAACCTTTTTAAAATCAGCTTCATATTCAGCAACCATTTCATCCACTCGGTTCAAACGACTACTATAAAAGTCACTGTTGCCAATGGAATTTCTGTGGTCAATTTCGAACTCTTCGTAAGTGGCATATTCCCCACGTTCAAGAACTTCATCAAGTGTGATTGTATATGAATATAAAACTCCAAAGTAGGTGCACTCATGCGAAGGTTTCCCTAAAATTGGTCTCCCTATCCGGAGCGTCCGTTCGTATACCTTCTCATCGTATAGTTGTTTCTTGTATTGTTCCCTTCGGTCTGCTTGAAAGTTTTGCAGGGCGATTTCCTTAGGTGTAGGCGGCGCGGGCACCTTTTTCTTACGAAACATGCACATAAGACAGGCAAGAAATGTAAACATTTTTTGTTCGAAAATGGATATAATAATATTTTTAAAATATAATAAATTCAATTTTATGCAATTTTTCATTTTTTGCTAAAAAAAATAATTACATACACATCATTGAATAATAAGATTTGCAATTAACCCTTGCAGATTTAATATATTTGTTTGGTTAGATGTATCAGATTGTAATAACATAGCATATAATTGTTTTATTTTTATCTGAAAATTATTAAGTTGAAATTCACTCAACCCAGTTTGTAATCGTGATGAATACATATTTCCCTTATAATAAATAGATTTTATAATCATACCTTCCAATTGCAAATTTGATGTAATCCACATTGGCAATGGTATTTTCATTATATATATTAATTCATTTTTACACTCAGTACTTAATAACGTATTTATATATAATTGCCACAACATTTTTCTAAACACATTTAAACAATCAAAACAATAATCACAATCAACCCACTTATATTTTTCAAATATCTTATATTCTTTTTGTTCCACAAGTAATTCAACATATTCATCCCTAGGCACATAATTACAACAAATACTACATTGTTTTTGACACTGTTTTACCATTGCCATTGCCTTATAACTACTTTTACACACAAATTGAACCTACTACTTACTCAATATTAATAATCAATAACACTATATAACT
>CAYSZI010000090.1:0-2841 GCA_964435545.1 uncultured Candidatus Saccharibacteria bacterium
GAGATGGTTTGAGTATTTCTTTGGAGTACGAGTCTTGCGTCCTCCTGTAACCTTTCCCCACATTGTCTTTGGTCGCTTTGTACCGCGTCCTTGGCGTCCTTCACCTCCACCGTGTGGGTGGTCAACTGGGTTCATGGCAGTACCACGAACTGTTGGGCGAATACCTTTCCATCGACTGCGTCCTGCTTTTCCAAAGTTTACAAGGTGATGTTCTTCTTTTGAAACTTCTCCGATTGTTGCCCAACATTCTTCTGAAACCTTTCGGACTTCTGAAGAAGGAAGTTTTACAAGTGTATACCCAGAGTCGTTTGCAACTACTTGTGCAAAATTTCCTGCTGAACGAGCGAGTTTTGCTCCCCCGTTTGGTTTGAGTTCAACATTGAAAACAAATGTACCAACTGGAATTTTTTTAAGTGGCAAACGGTTTGGTGTAGAAAGTGAAGCTTCAGGTGAAACTGTAAAAGTTGTTCCTGGTCGAACAGATTTTGGTGTCAAAACATATCGCTTTTCTCCATCAGCATAAACTGCGAGAGAAATAAACGAACTACGATTTGGATCATATTCAACAGAAGTAATTTTTGCTGGAATATTTTTTTTGTCATACATGAAGTCAACTGCTCGGTAAAGGCGTTTGTTTCCTCCTCCTTTGTGACGAACAGTGATACGACCCAAGTTGTTGCGTCCTACATCGCGTTTACCGCCTGATGTAAGAGCTTTATGAGGCTCTGTATGAGTCACGACTCCACGATAATCAATCGTGGTCATATTACGTCGTGATGGTGATGTTGGTGAATATTTTTTCATATCAGTTAAATGATTTTATAATTCTTTTGGAATTATAGGACTTCAATCTTATCGCCCTTTTTTAAATATACATATGCCTTTCGACCAGCGGATGTATAACCAACTTTGTTACTCTTGCGTGATGTAACTTTTTTTGAAGTAACAGCAACTGTGCGAACTGCTTTTGGTGTAACCTTATACAATTCTTTTACAGCTTTTATTATTTCACTTTTTGTTGCGCCGTTTTCTACATCGAATGTGTAGCATGCACTTTCCAAAAGAAGAGTAGCTTTTTCTGTAATACGAGGATTTTTTATGATACTTGTTTTCATATATTACTTCTTTGAAACTACACAACGTTTTGTAAGTACTTCGACAGATGTTTCTGGAGAAACCACAATGAGATATTGGTGTTTCAAAACATCAACAGTATTGAGATCTTTTGCAAGAGAAAGTGAAGTTTGAGGAATGTTACGGAAACTATTTGTAACAACGCGATCAACTTCTGGAATAACAATCATTGCTTTTGGCTTGCGAGCATTTGCCAATTTTTCAAATCCAGACATTTTTGCAAATGTTTGTACGATTTCCGCAGCAACGTTTGTCTTTGGATCTTTTCCAAGACCAAGACTATCAACAAAAATAATTTGTCCATCGCGAAGTTTTGCAGACAAAACTGTTGCAAGAGAACGTGATGCCATTTTTTTGTTAACTTTTTGCTTGTAGTTTTTCTCAGAAAGAGGTCCGTGTGTAACTCCTCCACCTTTCCAGATTGGAGAACGTGATGAACCCTGACGAGCTTGTCCTGTTCCCTTTTGTTTGTAAGGCTTCTTTCCTCCTCCACGAACTTCTGCACGTCCTTTTGTATCAGCAGTTCCAGCACGTGTGTTTGCAAGAATTGCATGCATTACTTGGTGAACCAAGTCGCCGTTCCATTTAACACCAAACACATTTTCAGGTAATGCGATTTTTCCTGATTCTTTGCCTTTTGTATTGTAAATTTTTGTTTCCATATTTTACTTCGCAATGATTTCAAGAATAGTACCGCGACGACCTGGTACTGCGCCTTCAACGAGGATAATATTTGTATCCGCATCAACAGCAAGAACTTTTAAATTTGAAACAGTGATTCTCTCGCCACCTGTACGTCCTCCCATTCTCATTCCTTTTGGAACGCGATTACGAAGACCTCCTCCGATAGATCCTGGTGCACGCTCAGAGTGTTTCTGACCGTGTGAACGAGGACCTCCTTTAAAGTTGTGACGTTTGATAACACCTTGGAAACCTTTTGCTTTTGAAGTTCCTGAGACAGTTACGATATCACCTGCGGCGAAATCTGAAACTGTAATTGTGTCACCAAGAGCTGATTTTACATCTGCATCTTTTGCAACACGGAATTCGCGAGTTGTTGTAAAATTACCTTTTCCAGCAAAGTGACCTTTGAGAGATTTTGTAATATTTTTTTCTTTTCGAACACCATAACCAAATTGCATTGCTGAGTAACCATCTTTTTCCTTAGTCTTAATTTGTGTTACCACGTTTGGACTTGCAGATACGATAGTTGCCGCATACATTTTACCGTCTTCGGCAAAATATTGGGTCATGTTTTGTTTTGTACCTAATATATATTTCATAATTTTCAGTGGACCATTTGAGTGTCACTTCGCGTACGAAGTTTCCCTTAAATGTTCGTGAACTAATAATCTTTCTGTCTGATAAATTTCTTACATCATCTTAACGTCAACTTCAACACCTGAAGGAAGAGAAAGATTTGTGAGGGCTTCGATAGTCTTTGCACCTGGGTTTAGAATATCGATAACACGCTTATGAACTCGGATTTCAAATTGTTCGCGAGTATTTTTGTAAATAAACGGAGAACGATTGACTGTGTATTTCTTGATCTCGGTTGGAAGTGGTGTTGGACCAAGAATTGTTGCATCATGACGAAGAGCTGTATCCATAATTTGCTTTACTGAGTTATCGAGAATTTTGTTCTCGTATGCTCGAACGCGAATTCGGAGACGAACCTCCCCTGTCTTTTCAACAACAGCCTTTGCT
>CAYSZI010000091.1:0-2819 GCA_964435545.1 uncultured Candidatus Saccharibacteria bacterium
GTGTTACCCATACTATTAAAGCCACTCTTGAATATCAACTTCCAGGAAGTACTTCTATCTTTGTTAAAGAAACAGACTTTAATGTATTGATTAATTCATCACCACTTTCTATGACTGTCGACGCTCCGTCTAATGTTTCTGTAAATCAGCCTTTTATTATAAAAATAAGTGATGCATATATTGGAGATGATACTATGAGTAATGCCCTTGTTAAGGTTGATTATCCAAATGGGTTCGTATTCGATTCTGCAGTACCTGCTCCTGTACAAGGAAATAATATTTGGGCATTAGGAGATTTG
The DNA here is from genome assembly GCA_964435545.1 of uncultured Candidatus Saccharibacteria bacterium. Classification (GTDB taxonomy): domain Bacteria; phylum Patescibacteriota; class Minisyncoccia; order Phycocordibacterales; family UBA9973; genus CAITQP01. The sequence goes on from CAYSZI010000091.1 coordinate 300, forward strand.
TTAAAAAATTCGCAAACAGATATTTCTATAAAGGGTAAGTTACTTGGAGAAAAGGGTGATGAAAAAGCTTTTAAGATGTACAGCGGTAATGCATCTGATGCTACAAGTAAAAAATTAGACACCACCTATAATTCCGCTCTAAAAGTTATAACTATTTCTGAGTCAACATTAAGTGCCTCAATGTCTATTAATGATTCAAATAATGATATAAACGTTGTTTCTAAGGGGGGTTCTATAAAAGGCAAAATACGTTATGTGAACAATTCTGGTGTCGCTATTTTAAATCCTGTATTTACTGTTTCTCTAGATGGAACATCTTATGATCCAAAATCAGTAGTAGCTACAAGTGGAGATTACGATTCTGTTAATAATCAGATTATTTGGAACTCGCAAAGTGATAGTGATCTTGCTGCCATAGCTCCAAATCAAAAAGGTGAAATTTCTTTTTCTTTTGATGCCTTAGTAGGTGACAGTGCTACACTTGCACCTATTGGAATTATGCTTTCTGTTGCTGGAACTACGACCGATGCTAATAATAATACCCAAGACTTTAATACCAATACTATTGATCAGAAAAAAATAGTTTTTGCCTCACGTTTACAGTTTGCCGCAGCCTCACTATATTCAATAGGTCCAATTAAAAACACCGGGCCTTATCCGTCAAAAGTTGGAAAAGAAACAACATATACAGTACTATGGACGATTAAACCAACTGATAATCCTTTAACAGATGCAATCGCTTCAGCGGTGATTCCTGATGGTGTTACATATATCGGAACAGTTACACCTTCTACAGAAAATATTACTTATGATCCAGTTTTAAAAACGGTAACATGGAGAGCGGGTGTTGTACCTAAACAGACAGATATTAATCAAATGCGTAGTGTAGGGTTCCAGGTTAAATTAAAACCAATCAAGTCTCAAATTGGAGGAGAGGTAACACTTCTCGGGCCAACTACTGTTAATGCCAACGATAGTGTTATTGGTACTCAAATCACCACAACCAAGAGCGCCTTGTCAACTTCTCTCGTTACTGACCCTAGCTATACCCTTGGACAAGAAAAAGTGTTACCATAGAAGCTATATGGTAACCATGGAACAAATTATTTCACTTTGTAAGCGTAGAGGCTTTATTTATCAAGGGTAAGAGATTTATGGTGGTTTAGCGGGTACTTGGGATTACGGTCCACTTGGTATTGCACTGAAAAGAAATATCTCTAATGCTTGGTGGAAGTTTTTCGTCACCGGTAGAGAAGACATGTATGGTGTAGATGCAGCCATTTTGATGAACAAGGATGTTTGGATTGCATCAGGACACGTGGCAGGATTTACCGACCCCCTCGTAGAAGACCAAAAGACTAAAAAAAGATATCGTGCTGACCATATGTTAGAAGATGCAGGTGTAGATCCTAAAGGTATGAGTCTCGCTGACATGTCTCAAGTTTTAAAGGATAATAATATTAAGAGCCCAGAGGGTAACTCATTCGGAGAAGTAAGAACATTTAACATGATGTTCCAAACAAACGTTGGTGCAATTCAAGATGAAACATCAGTTGCATATTTGCGACCAGAAACAGCTCAAGGAATGTTTGTTAATTTTAAAAACGTTGTAGATTCTTTCCATCCTAAACTTCCATTTGGTCTTGCTCAGATTGGTAAGGCCTTTAGAAATGAAATTGCTCCACGAGACTTCACATTCCGCTCACGAGAATTCGAGCAAATGGAAATTGAATATTTCGTAAAAGAAGAAAACTGGGAAACAGAATTCTCTTATTGGATGGATCAAATGTATGTTTGGATGGCATTCTTAGGATTAGAGAAAGGCAACATCCACGAATTAGAAGTTGGTGCAGAAGACCGTGCTCACTATTCTAAGCGTACGGTAGATTTCGAATATGATTTTCCATTTGGAAAAAAAGAATTATACGGTATCGCATATCGTACCAATTTTGATTTGAACAATCATGCAGGTGCAAGTAGTATCCCGCTCTATGTAGAAGGTGATAATGCTGAGAAGATTGTTCCGCATTGTATTGAGCCAACATTCGGTCTTGATCGTACAGTGCTTGCTGTTCTTGCAGCTTCTTTGAAAGAAGAGGGTGTAGGAGAAGATACTCGACTCGTACTTGCATTACCAAAAGCCCTAGCTCCATACAGAGCTTGTGTATCTCCATTACTCAAGAATAAAACAGAATTGGTAGAAAAAGCTCGCGAAGTGTTCAAAGCACTCAAACAAGAATACGGCAACATTATTTGGGATGACAATGGTAACATTGGTAAGCGGTATCGTAAGCAAGATGAAATCGGTACACCATACTGTGTAGTAGTTGATTTCGATACGCTTACTACAGACCAAGTTACTGTTCGTAACCGTGACACCATGACTCAAGAGCATGTAGCTATAGCCGACCTCGCTAATTATTTGAAATAAAACTTAATAATACCTATGCAAAAAGCAAAAAAGAAAACATACAAAAATGGGTTACGTTTGGTGACTATCCCAATGAAAGATAATCCGAC
>CAYSZI010000092.1:0-2818 GCA_964435545.1 uncultured Candidatus Saccharibacteria bacterium
ATATAATCAAGAACTTCAAGCATTTTTGGAAGAATTTTTTGATATTCATTTTCTGTAAAAAAATCTACTGTCCCACCCTTCGCCTGCTTTGAAATTGCATAAAAATGTTTTTCGTCAAACTTTCCCATCTCTATAATAGCGGGTATTGGTATGTTTTTTGACCCAAAGTATTCAGCAACATATGCGTCTTTTTTAAAACTCTCAGATCCAGTATTTATACGTATAACAAAATCTTCATCGTTTGAATGAAAACTGAAAGCTTGCGAAGCTTCACCTCCCTTTAAAAATACGACCTCCGAAATAGCTTCATTAAAATTCTCTTTTAAAAAGTTTAAAACCAAACTCTGTTCAATTTTCGTTTTTACGATAGACATATGTATTTACAAAACAATAATATACTAAAACAACATTTTCTGATAGTTTAAACAAAATGCCATTATCAATAATTTTAATATCAATAATGGCATAAATTAAATATAAATTTCATTGATCAAACAATGAATACCTGCTCTAAATAATGCACCATAATAAGAAATCGGTTTCACTGTTGTGAAAACATTTTCTCTTCCGAGAATTTTCTCAAAAATTTCCTGCAAAAATGTTTCCCCGCTCGTCATCAAAAGACGACCATCAAAAAATTGATTTACACCAATTCCGTACGGATTAAAAATCTTTTTAGGGATGTGAATATTTTTTAATCCTGCCTTTTTTAATGAATCAACAATAAGTGTGCGACTTTTGTTTTCATCATGTAACGGTTTTTGAAGAGGATGATACCAACCGCAAAATAAACACGGGTCAAGAATTACATGAACATCACCCTTCGCGTCTTTTACAACCGACATAAATCGATCAATATGAACCTCTGGCATGTAGCCTCTTGGACCGTTTTTAATCTGTTCTACAACCGTTGGGTTTGGAACAAAAACAATTTTCTTTCCGTCTAGGTTTGGTAAAAAATCTTTACTTTTAACGAAGCCCGTAAATTTTAGCGGGTCATCTCCATCAGTTATTTCTGTGGTAATAAAATATTCACCGACAGAAAAAACTTTGCCGCCCTCGCCAAAGCGATTAACAATATATTCTCCTTTTGGTGCAAATGGTATTTTTCCATTCGGCATGCAGTTTGGAATAATTATTTTATTTGTCCCGTAAATATTGACCCAAGCATCTCTTGGATAAACTGGTTGAGGAAAATCTTTATGGATTTCAAGAATATCTATCTGCATTTTGCTTATGATATCCTTAAGTTCTGGATAATAATCTCCACACAAAATTTTTATGGGGTAACCCATTTCTTTTATTTTTTCCAAAATAGAAAGGTATTCCGAAAGTAAGTACCCGGTGACATCTTTACTGGTTTTGGGTTTTTCATAAATTTTTTTGAATTTTTCTTCGTTGCCATACGGCGCGCGAAAATTTTCTTCCATACTTTGAACAAAGTATGGCATTCCAAAAACAACAGTCTGCCTCATATTTTAAGCTTTATTTTCCAAAACAATACTATTATTTAGCAAAAGTGTCAATTTTTCCTAAAGTTCTGTAATTTACCTTATATAGTTCTTCAATAGAAGTTAAATCATTTTTCTGTTCGGTTTTTTCTGAGACAATTTTCCCTTTCTTTTTAAAAACCTCAAAAAATTAAATTAATTTTATTTACGGTTTTTAAGATCTTCTTCATTTGAAGAAACAGTAATCACGGGAATTTTTGAAATATCGGAAACGTCCAAAGAGCCATTATGCATAATGTGAGGAACACCCACAAAAACAAGCGGCTTCGTGCCGTCTTCCCCATTTTTTCGATAATATTCCCTTGTGTATTGAGAAAGCTCAGAAAGTTCTTTTAAATTTTCTGGGTCGTAATCAGAATATTTTTTTTGTCCATTTTTGTCTTTATACAAATACACTTGAGTTTTTTTAGGATCAAGAATTTTTGGATCTATTTGATAAAATTTCTTTTCTGTCCACAACAATCCAGCGTTTGTAAACGCAGCCTTTATTTGTTCTGGATGTACGGCAGAAAATTGCAAAACATCTCCCCACTTACATTCAAGTTTTGGAATTATTTCGTCTGGAACTTTTTGACGATCTTCATTTTCACTAATATATTTCTTAGAAGCCTCGGCATAAATTTCCTTTAATTTTGAATATAGCTCGGGATTGATATCTTCATGTTTTTCTGGATCTTTCATTTTATATAAAGAATGAAGCTTGTCACCCACAACCTCTTTAGGTACCCAATGATAAAGAAATTGATTGTTTTTATTTTGTTCCATTATTTTGCAAATTAATATGATTAAAAAATTATCTTGTTTATTTCGTATATTATATCAGTTCGATTCCCGTTAGGCACCCATAGAAAAACCGCTCAAAAGAGCGGTTTTTCTTGTTTGGGTGCCGTAGTCAAGGACGTTAGAACAGTTTTTCAGAATATGAATGATGCGACTATATATATTCCAGAATTTAATAAATAAAAAAAGGAGGCAATACGTTCCCGTACGCCTCCTATAGCTTTGAATGAAACCACCCTACCACTACTATTTAAGTAGTCCAAAGTTTCGGTACCATGCCATTGTAAAAATGGAATGAATTTAGTGACCTTAACTGTTGGTCTGGGAAAACGATGGATAATCTCCATCACGCCGTCAACATGCAAGCATGGATACGTGTGTTTTCCTTCAATCGTTATGTTTAGAGAAATCAAAAAGCTGAATAATCAACCCTGATTCATATAAACAATGTTACTTAAAAATAGTAACACCATGGCCCGGACCCCAAAATTTGCACACCAATCTTGTATATAATTAATAATATTAAT
>CAYSZI010000093.1:0-2803 GCA_964435545.1 uncultured Candidatus Saccharibacteria bacterium
GTGATGCTGTGAGTAGTCTTGCTCCAGACATATCAACACCAAAAACACCATTTAATACAAGCTTTACAAATGGTGGATGGAGTGCTTGGGACAATCTAATTCAAAATCCTGCTAATAATCCTTTAGGTTTTCAGATAGAAGCATCAAATGAACTAGCAAGCAGAATAGAATCAGCAAAACAAGATGCAAAAGATGCACTTATGCAAGGAAATGGATATTTGTCCGACCAGAGATGTGTTGATCCACAAACAGGCCAACCAAATGGCATAACAAGAGAACAAGATTTAGCTGGAAAGAAAGCCAGAGCAACTGACCCAAAAAGCACGACACCTGTTTGTTTAAAATGGGAAACAGTTACTCCAGGTAAGGCAATTGCGGACTTTGCAACTCAAAAAATTGGCTATACAGATCATGCATTACTTGATGCAAACACTTTAAATGATGCGATAGCAGCAATACTAGATGCAGCACTAGGAAGGTTTTCATCTGAATTCACAACAAACGGCTTAGCTGGAATGTCTACAAAACAAGGTGACTATACATACACAATATCTAAACCGTCACGCCCAAAAAGTGTTGCAACAGATTTTCCAGAGTCATTGATTGGTGCAAGTGACTGGTTAACTCAAAATCCAAATTTTAATATTCGAACGGACTTAACTCAAGCTTTAATAGATGAACAAAGAATTTATTTAGATAAATTAACATTATTTAATGAGATTCCACCTAAATTAATTAAAAACATCAGACAACTTGATTATTGTATTCCAGGACCAAATCCTGATTGGGAATATGTATCAGCTCAAAAAATGCAAATCCTAACTGGTGCAAAAATAGAAGCACACACAACAACAGGTGATTTTGCTCAAACAACAGGTGGGCAAATAATTTCTTCGATTCCAATAGTTGGCACTATCTTTAGTATTTTTGCAAGCAGTGATCAGCTAGATGCAACAAGAGGTGGAATAGCAAATTTTATTGCTTCTTTTTTGGGAATTCAAGTAAGTGAACAAACAGATATTTCAAATAATGCTGAAATGAGTCAGTTTTGGATAAAAACCTACAATAGCTATAGAGATTTAATAAATAAAATCTATTTTACAAAAAGCGCAGACTATTATAAGTACATGCCTCCAGTCACTGAGGCAGCAAGAAATGAATACGGAAAGATAAGCACTTATCAACAATTAGTTGACGACAATACTACAAAGATAGTTCAAATAAAAAACACAATATCAAGACTAGAAAACATAAAAGCTAAAATTGATAGTTTAAATGATGATTTAACAACAAACAAATCAAATGAAGACGATTATGAAACAAACCTAAAACCTATAATTTTAGAGTTCGGAAGATTGTCCACGGATATGTATACAGGTAATGCAATTGCGAATATGGATAATTTATACAAACAGGCCAATGATGAATTAAATTATGTAAAAAATGATCTCCTAGAAGGAGACTATGGTTGTGAAAAATTTATGGCAAACCTAAGTTCGAACCCAGACACAAAAGCTATATTTGCAAAATATGGAAGAAGGCAGCCATACCCAATTGAAATAGATCATTTGTATACAGCAGCTGGACAAGGTGGTCCTTTCCCTTACATTCCGTGGACAAAGACTGCAGTTGCAAACACAAGTGGGGATGAAGGCTTCTTATATGGAACATTTTTCCATAATATCCTTGGACCATATTCCTCTCAAACAAATGTATACATAGCAAATTGTGGTGCATCCTGGCTCGGAGAGATGATAGAAACAGGTAGATTAAACTGGGGGGGCACAGATGGCGGAGGTAATGGAACAAACCAGTGTGGCATCGTGACAAAAAATTTCGAAAGAAGAATAAATGTATACTAAACAAATGAGCTTTAAAAAAATAAAAAAAATAATATTATTATTGTCTGTAATTGCAATATTTTTTACTCAATCATGTGTTTTAGCAGTACTTGAAACAAAAAACAGTGCAATTTCAACTGCTGAACAGACAAAAGTTACAGACAAGAAAGCTACATTAAATGGTTCAATTATTGCAAACACTGATTTTCCAGCAGGAGAAGAAGCTAGCGTCTATTTTCGTTACTCAACACTAACAGACAATCCTCCTGTTTTTTGTAATGACATATATGGATCAATGATGAAATCAACAATAGAAATAAAAATAAAACCACTTACAGAAAAAATAACAAACTTTTCAACAGTAGTTAACGGGCTAACACCAGATACTGACTATTATTATTGTGCTGTAGGGTCAAATAAAAATCATATTGTGTATGGGGATGTTTATTCTTTTATCACATCACCAGACGAAACAATGACAGTTACTACAAAAAACCCATTGGTTTCAAGTGACACTTCTGTTTTTCTCAATGGATCATTCAATACAGCAGCAAGTGCTACAACATGGTTTGAATACAGGAAAGTAGAAACCATAATTTCTAAAGAATCTTCATTAAAACAATCAAATGCTAGTAAATGGGGAGTGCTAGATACAAAAAGCAAAAAACCTGCATGGAGTGATAAAATTTACAGCCAAAGTCATACAGCAAACTCAAACGGAAGTATTAGCTATTCATTGACTGGCCTTTCTCCAGCTACTACATACGAATATCATGCAGTGATTCAATCAGACAGTGGATCAGATCCAATCTATGGTACAGATATGCAATTCACTACACTAAATACAAAAAATGGTGGATCTGTCGATCCAGGGAATGGAGGCAACAATGGAAACAATAATAATAACGGAAACACAGACCCTGGATATGTATATATTCCAGTATTAAAACTAGGTCAAATAG
>CAYSZI010000094.1:0-2744 GCA_964435545.1 uncultured Candidatus Saccharibacteria bacterium
ACTTTTCACTATTATCTATTATCTTTTCACTTCTTCTTCTTCCTCCACTCTTCACTCCTCACTCTTAACTCTTCACTTTCGCCTATCCCCCGAGGATCCTCCCAGTCAAAAGCCACGATAGAGCATGGGGAGAGCCACTTGAATGTACATTTGAAATTTTTTTACCATTTTCATTAATAGTTTTAGTATCAAATGCTTTAAATTTGGTTGTTTTTCTGACTTTGATGTGATAATAAATAGATACTATGGGAATTTTAGATTTAATATATGAGCCCCACTCAACAGGGAAAGATGAATTGTATTTCCATACTCAAAGGATTACTGGTCAAGTTAATATGCATAAGTTTCAGGATAAAGACACACAACAATTTGTGTTCTTTTCACCCTCACTTGATGTAACCGGATATGGAGATACCGAAGAGAAAGCATTAGAAATGGTAAAATTTTCAATTGCTGAATTATTTGAGCACTTATTTGTTTTGTCATCTAAAAAAAGAGAATTGGAACTCCAGAAATTAGGTTGGAAACCAGCACAGTTTAAAAATAAACAATTTTCAAAGGCATTCGTTGATGGAGATGGAGTTCTACAAAACCTAAATGCCGTTGGCAACAAAGTGGAGCAGGTAGCATTATTCGCATAATATGGGGAATTTCAGACCACTCCCTACTCTTCAATCTTCACTTCTTCTTCCTCCACTCTTCACTCCTCACTCTTAACTCTTCACTTTCTTCTCCCTTCTTCCTAACTTTACCCCAATGAGCGATTTACAGGAAATAATAGGTAAGTATGAGGAAACAAGGAAACGATATCAAAATGATATTGCTTCTAAATTTTCGACTAGTGATTATTTCAACTTCAATGAAATTCTTTTTTCAGCTCATTCTTGCGCCATCGAAGGAAATAGCTTTTCTGTAGATGATACCAAAGAATTGAAGGAGCATGGTTTGCAAATGAAATTGCAAAATAAATCGATGTTCGAAGCCTTTGAAATTCTGGACCACTTCAATGCCTTTGAGTTTCTAATGAATAATTTGAACAAACCATTATCAGAACAACTGCTCATTCAAACCCATCAGCTTCTTACAAAAAACACCATTTTATATTCCAAAGGCTATCAACCAGGTGAATACACTAAAACCAGAATGGCAGCTGGTGATACCATTTTTCCCGATCATGAAAAAAGTATTCAAAGTATTGCATCACTTCTGGAAAGTACTGAAGCTGCCTTATCGAACGAACATCTGCACCCAGTAGAAATTAGCGCTAAGTTTCACCAATTTTTTATTTACCTACACCCCTTTCCAGACGGTAATGGGCGAATAGCCCGCCTTTTTTCTAATTTCATTTTATCCAAAAAAAATCACCCCCTAATTATTATTACAAACGAACAAAAGAAAGAATATATCAGTGCCCTAAAACAAACACAAAAACACAATGATATGAACATCATTAGCACTTTCTTTCTTAACAGCTCCATTCAAAGAATGACCCACGAACTAAAACAAAACGATTCCGATATAACCCACACACAACAAAAAAAAAATAAAGGGATGTCTTTTATTTTTTAACTCTTCTGGAGCATTTACAGTTATAGAGCCAAATAATATAAGACAACGTTTTTATAAAAAACAATTAATTCGTGGAGTAGTTTTTCATTACAAATAATTAACCGCTGCATTATTTAGTAATAACTTTGTTTAAATGTTTGGATTAGACAAATATCATTATAGGGCCAGCAAAACATACATGGTGTATGCTTTTCAGAGTCAAGGGTTAAAGGGAGTGATTGAAAAGATCGCCAAGTTTACGAGCTTAGGTACGAACGTTTACAATTTTGGCTTTGGTGATCTCGATCCAGTTACAGGAAATATCTCAGACACTATTACCAGCAACAATGGTGATATTGACACAATCATGGGTACCCTTGGCAGTATTGTATATGATTTTACTAATATTTTCATGGAAGCACTAATTATCATTGAGGGAACGGATAGCGCAAGGACAAGGCTTTATCAAATGAACATCAACAAGCATTGGGATCGTATACACCCTGTATTTGAGGTTTTTGGTCTGCGCAAGGATAATTGGGAACCTTTTAAGAAGGGAATCAACTATCAAGCAATTGCAGGGCGCCGGAAAGGCGCCTTTTTATTGCCTATATAACGGGATTTTATATTAATTTTATTATCGGATTACACAAATCTTAAAAAACTCGCATAATTTTGCTTGTATGGCATCTAAAGAGAAAAAATATTCTGTTTCAATAATCGGCACCAAGCCTTTAATTAACGTGGATCCCTCTTTGCCCGAATTTGAGAATCATCCCTTCTTTGAGAAAAAAGCTCAAAAAGTAAAAGCACTAATAAAATCTGTGGGGCTTCCTAAGTTATTAGTTAGAAAAAATAAGTAACCAAAGGCGATGCATATTATTTAGGAGGTTATGCATTTGAACTGCGACTCAAAGCAAAAATTTGTAAAACTTTAGTAATTCCAGATTTTTTTGATTTTGATAATTCAAAAAGCAGAAAGTTGCCAGTTAATAAAACTAAAAGATCAGATAAAGACAACCTGTATAAACCATATAAAGTTCACGATTATGAACAATTATTAATTTTGTCTGGTCTATATTCTGAATTTTCGAATAATATTACAACAGATTTTATATTTGGTGCAGATTGGTCTGTAATTAGTAAATGGGATGAAGGACTAAGATATTCAACAGGTACTAATAAAACCGATGTTG
>CAYSZI010000095.1:0-2658 GCA_964435545.1 uncultured Candidatus Saccharibacteria bacterium
CATCTGGAAGTGCACGCGCAGTAATAACTGACATCGCATAACTAATGTATGATGTCTTCATTTCACTCGTAATTCCTATTGGAATAACAGAGCCTGTTGAAACCACTTCGCCTTTTGGACTTTCGTCTGATTTTTTTGATTCTTTTCGTGTACTCATAATATGGGAGCTATTTTAGCATATGAATTTATAAAAAACTATTTGACTTTTGTGCTTGTACCCAATTTAACATGAGTATTTGTACTGGTTTCAATAATAGTGCTCGTTGTTGTCTGAATTTCGGTACTTGTGCCAGTTTCTGTACTAGTACCAGCATTTAAATCCAAACTATTTGACACCTTTTCACCCGTAAACCCATAAACATTTTTTTTAATCATCTCATCAGTACCATTTTGATTAAAAATTAAATTATTTGAACTTGAAAAATATCCTTTTAAGTTACTTATTATATTACTTGTTTCATTTAACCTTAAATTAGCATCAAAATTAAAATACCAAATTGTAATTACTACTGAAACAAATATCACCATACAAAAAATCAAAATTCCCTCCTTCACGTGTTGAGGCTTATCACGTAAATTTTTGATTTTTTTATGAAGATACATTCGATTTTGCTAAATCGCATCGCTCTTATGCCAATTAAAGCGACGCATAAATTAATTTTCCATCAACACAATAACATCGCCCTCTTTTGATTCAATTTCTTTTCTACGAATTGTGAGCTTTTCAATTGGCTCAACATTTCCTTCTGACGATTCTTTCAAAAACATTTTGAGCGCATCTTTTATTCGTCCTTTTGAATAATCCATAGGAATAATAATTTTTGGTTCAATTGCATTTGCAACTTTGTTTGCCTCAGCTGGTGTAAGTACACCCTCACCGCCAATCGGAATAAAAAGAATATCTGTGCCAGACAAAACTTCATAATCTGCAGCCATAAGTGGCTTATCAATTGGACCAAGAAAACCAATTTTTGTGTCTTCAATCACCAAAGAATAAATCGCAGTATTGTGTTCTTTTTCACCAATATGAGTAATAGTACCTTTTCCTTTTATCATAATTCCCGCACATTCATATTCTCCTGGTCCAGAAATCACAAAAGGAATATTTTCACCATGAGTAACTGTTTCAAAACCATTATAAAGAGGATGATTTGTTGTAGACAACGCAAGAACACTGCCAAAGCGAGCAGGATTTGCACCACTGTCTTTTGAAGGTGGGTTAATTGCGACTACTGTATCGCCCTGAGCAATCTTAAAAAACTGATTTCCGTAATATGTAATTATCATACGAATGAGTATACTAAATTTTTCCAATAAAAAAAAGCGGTCCCATTTTTAATGATTCCGCTTTCTATATTTATTTGAAAAATTATCTTTTTCGACCTCCAGATGAACCAGAGGAAGAATGACTTGTGCTACCTCCACCAATTGGACGAGAACCTCCCCCACCATTGTTTATATGACTTCCACCGCCGGTGTTGTTGATACGAGTACCGCCGCCATTATTCATGGGAACTGGTTGTGGACGTGAAGAATTATTTGAAATATTATTCCTTATTCCGGAATTATTATTTCTAGAATTATTCCTTTGTGGTGTAGTGTTTCGGGTTTCCGAAAAACTTCTTACTGATTGATTATTTCCATTATTACTGGAATTTTCATGAGTAGTAATTTTTCTTGAGCCTTCAGAACCTCCACGACTGCCAAAAGTATGGCCACCTCCAGTATTTCTTTTCTCGTGGTGAAAACCTCCACCACTACTATTATTGTGTGTCCTGCTGTGGTGTTCAAAACGTGAACCACCACCTCTTGGACCATAATAATTTACACCACCATAATAGTGATGATGACCACGATAATGTCCTCTATAAGGCCACCACCAATAAACTGGTCTGTCATAATAAGTACCGTATCCGGCTGAATACTCTGTATAACAGCCTGTTTGTGTAAGGCAAACCATTGCCACACAAAACATCAAAACTAAGTTTTTCATAATTCACTATTTTTTATTTTCAAAAAATGATTTTATCTGTTCCAATTATATCACAAATTAACCACACTTGTCAATATAGAAAATATCCTTTATTTACAAGCTAGAATGTATATTTTGGCATATTTCAATACAATACAAAAAGTTTGCAAAAAACCAGCAAATATAGTAGTATATTCGCATTACCAATCGGACTTTTGGAGAATAACCCTCGCGGAATACCGCGAAACCTCCAACTGCACATATTCCGCAATTAGGCGGATTTTGTTTTGCCTCATAAGGGTAAAACAGTAATAAAAAATCATATGAAAAAAGAAAAAGTAGTAGAGGTTGTAGAAGAAAAAGTATTGAGTGAAATCCATACTCTTCTTGACCGTGGTTCAGCTCCCCTCGTAGCCGAAAAGCTCGTTGAAGGACCTGTTATCGGTATCGAAAAAGCATCTGTATATATCGACCTTGGACCATACGGAACAGGTATAATTTACGGACGTGAATATCAAAATGCACGCGAAATCATCAAAAAGATGAACATCGGCGACGTCGTGAAAGCAAAGATCGTCGAGACAGAAAACGAAGACGGCTATGTCGAGCTCTCCCTCAAGGAGGCAAAACAAGCTCTCATCTGGAGCGAAGCTGAAAAGGCTATCAAAGAGCGCGCAATCTTCGAC
>CAYSZI010000096.1:0-2600 GCA_964435545.1 uncultured Candidatus Saccharibacteria bacterium
GGGTGCGCACTGCATCACTGAGTGATGACAGTAATTGAGGTTTACTCAATTGGGTTTCCCCATTCGGAAATCTCCGGATCAAAGATTGCTTGGCATCTCCCAGAAGCTTATCGCAGCCACACTACGTCCTTCATCGCCTTTTAGAGTCTAGGCATCCACCATATGCTCTTACATTCCTATTAGGAACTGTAAAAATCACTTAATTTCTTAAACAAAAAATTGTTTAAGAAAACATACATTACATTTTTGACTTAGCAGACTTTCAAAACCGCTTCTGATTGTCTGCTATTAAATTTATGTTCGATTTCGCGGTGAGCGAAATTTTGCCGAACACAAATCGTCCTCTTACCTACCCACTGACGAAAAGACTAAAACTCTTTTGTAGGGTGATAAGAATTTAATTGTCAGAGATTATTCGTTCGGTCAACTTTCCAATAAAAAATCCGCCTTTTGGCGGGTAGCAAAACGAAAACGTTTTGTCTACCGCTTAAGTTTGGATAAATTACTGTTTCTATTCATGCAAGGAGGAGTATACACGAGTGCATTACGGATGTCAAATTTTTAATAACAATTAAAATAAGTTGCGAAATAAGGGTATTTTAGGGCTGATTTTTCTTCAAAAAATCAGCCCTAAAAAAGCAAAATGCGGGGCGGCCTTTGGCCGCCCCGCATTTTTAAAAACAACCCAAATATTACATTGGCTTTACGCGATCACGAACATGTTCGATAGCACGTGATGCTGCTTCTTTTCCACCCAAACCAAAAGCAAGACCGCCTGCGAGTGAAAACATTGCAATAAGACCAATAAACACAGCTCTCATATAATCACCTGCGATTTGGAGTTCTGAAAGAGCCAAAATGAAAGCGAAAATAAAAATAGAATAACGTGTAAGTGTTCCAAGAAATCCAGCAGAAGTAAATCCTCCAGCCTTTGAACTAGCTGTGATAACTTTACTCATGAATTCTGCAATAACTGTTGCAATAATAAGAATAAGTGAAGCAACGATAACGTGTGGCAAATATCCAAGAACGTCAGTTCGAATAAATTCTGCAACTGAAGTCAATTGAAGATTTACAAGTGATGTCATTAGGAAAACTGCAATGATAAACCATTTTATAAGTCCTCCGATAAAACCACCAACGTTAAGCTTAAGACCAGCCTTTTCCATAACGTCATCAACACCCGCACTAGCAAGAGCTTTATCAACCTTTAGAGATGTAATAACTTGCGCAACTGCCTTTCCAACAATCGAACCAACAATCCATCCGATAATGAAAAGAATTATTGCAAACAAGAATCCTGGAACAAAACTAATAAAACTTCCCCAGATGTCATGGAGTTGTGATGCAAACTGATCTCCGTAGCTTTGAAAATAATACATACTGCTTTTACTCCAATACCGCTAAGTTTGACTCAACAGAATGGAGATTATTGCTAAATATTTATAAAGATTGATAAAGGTTACGACCCCTTTATATTCGTAATTATACCAATTATTATTATTTATGGCACGCAGTTGTGGATAACCCTAAAATAACAAAATCATTTGCAGATACACTTTTTGCGGGTACTCACGGAGCCCGTCGACAGGTGCGCATCATATATCGATGCGCCGAAGGCGCGAGTGTGAGCCAATTTTTCAGCAGAAAAATATGGCGGTACCCGAAAAAAGTCGTATCAAAAATAATTTTTTTGAAATAGCTATATTGTAGCTTGAGGTATTTGTTCCAACAACGAACCTTGATTTATTACTTTTTCGTGAGGAAAATCAATTATATCGCGAATCAACTTGTCGTACATACTTGCTCTATAAAGGAACTCTTCGGTTTCAAAAGCTGCATAAGAAATTTCCTTTCCAATCTCGGCTTCGAGCGAACGAATTATTCTTTCTATTACTGGTCGCTTCAAATTGTCTCCTACCAAAAGTAAATCAATACGAATATTTGGATTGTGTGTAAAAATTCCAGAAAGAACCAAGAGTTTTATTCTTCCAGAGCGTCTAAAACGACGAGCCAAATCTGCATTGTCGACAAATTCAGTACCAAATAAAAGAGTGTTCAAAGAATTTGTATGTGTAAATTTTGGATTAAAAATCCAACCATCAACCATCTTCCCTTCTTGTTTTTCTTTTTTTCTTTTTATAAAACCTGAACGCGAAAGTACTGAAATTTCTTTTCTAACCATTACATTTGAAACATTACTTCTTTTTGAAATTTGCGATGAGCTAAAAACATTTTCTCTGTTTAATAAAAACAAACGCATTATTTTTACACGAGCCGGTGAGTTGAAAATCAAACCTAGAATATCTGTAGACATGAAACGAGTATAAAGCACTGCAACCAAAAATGCAAAATGCCCCGTTTCGCCTTTGGCGAAACGGGGCATTTTTAAAACGTTCGAATTATTTCAAAGTAACCTTTGCACCGGCCTCTTCAAGTTTCTTCTTGAATTCTTCAGCCTCACCCTTTTTCATACCTGCTTTAAGAACAACTGGTGCTCCATCAACAAGGTCCTTAGCCTCTTTAAGACCAAGAGCAAGAACTTCTTTAACAACTTTCATAACTGGGATTTTTTGGTCACCAGCAGCTGTCAATTCAAC
>CAYSZI010000097.1:0-2571 GCA_964435545.1 uncultured Candidatus Saccharibacteria bacterium
GTTTCAGTCTCCGAAAAGAGCACTATTAGTTTATCACTTTTTGGTTGCTCTTTTCTCCGCCCTCACGGCGACCGAGGCACCCTGCTATCCGCGTTTTGTGGTTGTTCTAAACTCTGTGCCTTCGACGGCGTAAATACCAACTCATCAAAGTGGAGCCTCGCCATACAAAATTCTTTTAAGGAATGGCGAGGCGCAAATCCTATATGTGTTTGCCCCACCCACCCGTGCGCACACATCATCCTCGCCGTTTTGAAGAAAAATTATAAAACGGCGGGGATGGCTCCCTCTACTGCATACTCAAAGAGAAAGAGATGCTATCTTCTGAAAAAATTTGTTCCTTTTTGCAAACATCAGCTTTAAGAGGCAAAAGATACCCGCCCGATTGTTTGTCTGGAAATACGGATGTTTTCCATTTCGTATTACCGATAGTTACGACAACAGGTATTGAACCCCACCCCCGACTTGGCGTACCAAAAGATTTTTTGATTTCTTCAGATTGTTTTTTAGGAACAAAAACAAAATGCCACCCTGCCATGCCGGGGTAGAGTAAAACTTTTGACTTGATTTTGAAAATCTTTTTCAAATACTTGCTTATGCGTTTTCAAAACGCGTTTTATTCTCAACCATCCACTTCTGATGATCTTCCTTAGTCTTACTAGGGTCATTCATCATATCCCCGTGAGCTTTCATATAGTGTGGCATAAGAGCCTTCATCCAGGCGTCAAATGTTTCACCTTCCGCTGTTGCTTCGCACAAATCACATTTTAGAGTTTTCATAGTGTTTTTTACTTTTTTTAGTTATTTAATCGACTTTAATCATTCTAAACTATTTCTGTTTGTGCCTCGACATATCGGCTGGCCACATCTTTAGACTTAAACAAAAGCCAGAAAACCATCATCACTTCACCGAGCCATGTATACTCGCTAACTATCACACCGAAGTTAGGGAAGAGAAAGAAGGTAGTAAAATCTATCAAATAGCCCAAACAAGTGATCATCAAGAAGATGCCAATGATTTTAGGAATGTAGTTTGACTTGTACACCAAGTAACCCATGGGAAGTAGCCAGAGGCCCCAAAATATTCCAACGAGTTGAATTCCATACTGATGCAAATTTAGGAATAGAGATATTAGAGCTTGCAATTGACCTGCTGAAAACATTGTTAAGTATTCGGGACTTTTTAACAACAGCAAGACAGCGACATTGTTCAGCTCATTCAACATTGAGATAGGAGCTACGATCACGGTGAATAGTACTATGAGCCTCGCGTAGTTCTTGTGTACGGGTTTGAGTAGCTTGTAGAAAAATAAAGCGGTAATCACCAGGAGTAACGCGTTGAGTATGGCGGTCACGATACTCAGGCGGAACAAAAACTCGTTAGCCAAAATATTGTTCGCGGTGGCTGCCGCGTCTCCAAGCACCACCAGTGCCTTTGGAATATATATTGTGCCAAAGATACCGAAGGGAATCTGGAGGAGGTACAAGAATCCTGTAATTATTGCTGTTTTTGGATTGATTTCATTTTTTCTTCCATGACTTTTATTATATCAAAATTTGTTTCTAAAAACTACCGTAATGCTATATACAAAAACTCAACAATGTTAAGCGATAAATGCGCGACAAATACTAAGACGATGTTGCCTCTTTTGACTGCGAGCGCACCAAATAATAATCCAACTACTCCGCCCGTGAGAATCATGTACCAAAATCCTCCCATCCAGTGCAAAAGTCCAAAAAAAATACTTGAAATAATAATTGCTTTTCTATTTCCAAATTTCTGCGTAAGCCGTGTGAGCGCATACCCTCTATAAAGTCGTTCTTCCACAAATGGCGCAAAGAGGATGTTGGCAAGAAAAAATATAATCACACTTCCGCCGAGACCTGAGAGAACCTGACCCGCAGGTACATAATCTCCAAAAGCAGTCTGTAGATAAACATGCAGAGGAGAAAGCCAAAAAATATAGGCGAGTCCCAGACCGACACCGATTGCACCACCCAGCAATACTTCGCGCAAAAGATTGAGCTTCTTTCCGTTGATCCAACCAAAATCAAAAATTTTTTGTCCTTCTCTGTGAAGTAGTTTAACAAGAAGCGCGAGCATGAGAAGTTGCACAGTAAGAATCAACCACGGTATATTTTCCGTTATTCGTGAGGATATTTCATTTGAATCTGTTACACCCGAAATGCTGTAGAAAACAGAAAACGCAATAGTGACGAAAAGAAAAAATATCGGGGGAAGGATTAAAAGTAACCACACATGTTTATTTATTTTCATATTTATTTCAGCAATTCTTCCATTGGAACGCCTAACGACTTGGCGATTTTTTGGATTGTCTGAACGCTTGGTTTAGTAACGACACCACCCTCAATTTTCGTAAGGGTAGAGTATTTAATATCCGCCTTTTTCGCCAAGTCGTCCTGCGTTAATCCTTGTTTTGCTCGCACTCTCTTTATGTTTTCGGATATAATTGCCATAGTATGCTATTTTTGATAGTATAGAAATATGAGCCATTACTTTCTTTACTCACAAAACAAGCATAGCAAAAATCGTAGATTTCTTCAAGTTGTAGA
>CAYSZI010000098.1:0-2565 GCA_964435545.1 uncultured Candidatus Saccharibacteria bacterium
GAGTATGTAGATGCTATTGGAATTTTTAAAAGCGAGAGTAAAGAAACATTTCTAAAGGTTTTCCAACATGGACAGAGTTGGGAAGTAATTGCTGAGGATGGCGTAAACATCAATAAACTTGATAAGGGCTGTTTGATATTTAAGAAGAATCGGGCAGAGGGATATGTGGTTTGTGTGGTTGACAATACCAATAAACAGCAGGATGCGCAGTATTGGGTAAGAGACTTCTTACAAGTAGTTCCTTCCGCTACCAGTTATTATCATACCGATGCCGCCATGGGTATGTGCAAATTATTTATCAGTAATGAATTGCAGGAAAAATTTGAAGTGAACAAGTCTGATCAGATTGACCTTCTCAACAGGAGTATGGACTATTTCAAAACAAAAGAATCATTTAAAATGGATGAGTTTGCAGAAGAAGTTTTGCATCATCCAGAAATGATCGAAACATTTACGCAGTATAAACAAACCTATGAAGCATCTAGGCAAGTAATTATTGAAGACGAATTTGATATCCATCTTTCTGCAGTAAAAAAACAGCAAAGGATTTTCAAGAGTATATTAAAACTCGACAAAAATTTCCATGTGTACATACATGGCAGAAAAGACTTAATAGAAAAAGGCTTCGATGAGTTTAGCGGAAAAAATTATTACAAATTATTTTTTGACGAGGAGTCTTAATTAAATAGTAAGTCCTTTTAATTGTTGTTCAAAATCGTATTGAAGATCCTCATGCAAAGTTGCAATTGCAGCTTTAATTTTTTTGATCTGTTGTAAATAGAGATTGGTTAACTGCGTGGTTTTTTGAAAGGGGATAGATGAGTTTTTTAGTCGATCACAAAAATGCATCAGAATGCTTGCTTCAGCTTGTTTCGAACCCATGTATTTAATATGTTTATTAGCGATTCGAAGAATTTTTCGAAGTGTTTTTTTGTTGAGATAGTTATTGGCTTTTGGTAATTCTTCAAAGCCCTCGTCGATCCCGGCGTTCACTTGTAAGATATATGCCGCTTCATCGTGCGATTCAAAAAGTAAGTAAGTGAGTAATTCTTTATTCTCTTTTTTATATTTCGCTAAATGCAAGCAAAGCTGTTTGAGTTTGGCGGCACTGGTCTCGCTAAGTTCTTGTTTCAGTTCCTGAATACTTGCTGCTTTCATTTTAAATGGCTTGTTTGCCTTTTAGTTTTTGCCAGTTAGATTGTATAATCCATTTGGTTTCTGCCCATCCCGTAACAAGTATATCTTTAATAGTATAGGTAAGCTCTTTCTTTAAAGCCAGATGTCCAATTAGTAAACCAGTCATCATAACGAAAGGAGAGGCAATTGCCATGCCATACATATTTTTAAAAATATATACCCCTAAAAAGTCCGCAACAATATTTACAATCAACATAGCAATCACTTTGTGAAAATTTACTTTAGGTAAGTTCAAGATATCTAGAGTAACGCCATTGAATCTGTCGATCGGATATAAGAACGAAAAGAATAGAAACATTCGAAAAATATTTGCTGCTTCTGTGCCCATGTATTTTTCGCCTCCTAAAATATTGATAGCAACATCAGCCATTAATATCCCACCAAATACAATAGGGATAAAAGCAAAAGTAAGCATACCTGCATATTTTTTAAAAATGTGCAGTACTTCCTCTTTACGATTGTTGTTCATGGCTGCAGCCATCGAAGACATGCCGGTTCCGATAAAACTTCGTAAAGGAAGTTCTACAATTTCCATTAATCGTTTTGGCAAATTATAAATTGCCAGTGCAGCGGGACCTAATAAATAAGTAATAATAAAAGTATCTGAGCTACTCAATAAGTTTGAGCTGAGGTTGGTTGCTAAACTATATTTTCCAAAATGTGCAATAGAAATAATGGTCTCCATTTTACGCTTGATAATACTCGTAATATGGGTAAGTCTAAATACAATGCAAACAATGCTGGTCAATAGGTTTGTAGCAAAATTCAAGATCAACTGATTTTCGAGCGACATCTTATGCAATAGAATTAACGTACTAATAATTACCACCATGGAGCCATTATTGACCAACCGAAGCCATAAAATTTTCTCATAGTCTTCTTTGGCAACTAAGATCCAAAATGTAATTGTATAGGGGAGAGAACTTATGAGTGTGACACCAAACCATTTCACAACCAATAGCATTTGTGGGTTTCTAAAATGACTCAAAAACAACCAAGCAATGCCGTTAGCAGTTAAGAATAGAAGGGTCAGTAAAGAAGCTAATGCCCATACAGAACCAAGAACGGTTTCCCCCTTTTCACGGTCGGTCCCGGCAAAATATTTAACGGTAGCAGTAGAAAGAAACCCGTTGCGGATGGCTTCTGCTAGACCTGTAAAGCTTAAAAAGAAGAACCAGGTTCCAACATCAGATTTCGACAATGCCCTGTACAAAAGAGACATCATGACCACGCTTAAAACCGAAATCACCATATTCCCTGAAAGAGCAAGAAAATGCTTGTTTCTTAGTTTTGCTAAATTTATCATGGTACTTACACAAATTCGATAAAAATAACGGATTTAAAAAATATGATTAAACAGTATAAATA
>CAYSZI010000099.1:0-2548 GCA_964435545.1 uncultured Candidatus Saccharibacteria bacterium
GATTAAAACCAGTTCACCGAAGAATTCTTTATGCAATGCATGAAATGGGTTTGACTTCTTCTGCTAAAACAAAAAAATCTGCTGCGGTGGTGGGAGATGTGCTTGGAAAATATCACCCACACGGAGATGTTGCTGTTTATGATTCGATGGTTGGAATGGCGCAAGATTTTTCACTTCGTTATCCAATGATAATCGGACAAGGTAACTTTGGATCTATCGACGGAGATAGTGCGGCTGCTATGCGTTATACCGAGGCAAAAATGTCAAAATTTGCAGGTGTTATGCTTACAGATTTGGAAAAAGAAACAGTTGATTGGCGTGGAAACTATGACGCAACTTTGAAAGAACCTATAGTCCTTCCTTGTGGGGTACCAAATTTGGTTTTGAATGGAACACTCGGTATTGCTGTGGGAATGGCAACAAATATTCCTCCGCACAATTTGGGAGAAGTTTTGGATGCAACATTTGCTTTGATTGAAAACCCAGATTCTACAACAGAAGATTTAATGGAACATATTAAGGGTCCAGATTTTCCAACAGGCGGAATCGTTCACGGTTCAAAAGATATGCTTCACGCATATTCATCTGGTCGTGGAGGGGTTGTTTGTCGTGGAGAGGCAGAAATTGTTGAACAAAAAGCAGGACAGTCTCAAATCATAATCACAAGTATTCCTTATCGTGTAAATAAATCAAATCTTATTCAAAGTATTGCCGAACTTGCTCAAGAAAAAAAGATTGAAGGTATTAAAGGACTTCGTGATGAATCAACACGAGATATGCGTATTGTTATTGATTTGAAACAAGGTATATTTCCACAAAAAGTTTTGAATTATTTATATAAACATACACAACTAGAGCAAGCTTTTCACTTCAACATGGTTGCGCTTGTCGATGGAGTTCCACAAACTCTTTCGTTAAAATCAATTCTTGATGAATTTATTAAACACCGAAAGGAAGTTGTAAAACGCCGAACAGCATACGATTTACGAAAAGCAGAAGAACGTGAACATATTTTGCTTGGTTTGAAAAAAGCTCTTGATCATATCGACCGAGTTATTTCTATAATCCGTGCATCAAAAGATGCGGCGCTTGCAAAAATAAATTTGATAAAAGAATTTAAGTTTTCAGATTTACAAGCGACAGCTATTTTGGAAATGCGTTTGCAAAAATTGGCTGGATTGGAACGAAAACAAGTTGAACAAGAACTTCAAGAAAAACAAGATTTGATTGCAGAGCTCAAAGCTATTTTGAGTAGTCCAAAGAAAATGCTTGCAGTTATTACTCAAGAACTTAAAGACATTCGCGAAAAGTTTTCTGATGAACGTCGCACTCGTGTTATAAAAGGCGGTGTAAAAGAAATCAGCGAAGAAGATTTGATTCCAGAAAAAGAATCAATGCTTGTCTTCACACAAGGAGGCTATGTAAAACGAACAGATCCATCTGAATACCGCGCACAAAAACGCGGAGGTGTGGGTGTTGTCGATCTCGAAACAAAAGAAGAAGATTTTGTCACAATGCTTTTGTCTGCAAATACACATGATGATTTGTTGTTCTTCACAAATCTTGGAAAGGCATATCAAATAAAAATGTACGAATTGCCAGAAGGCAAACGTGCAACTCGCGGAAAATCAATCATGAACTTCATTTCTCTTTCTGATAACGAAAAAGTTATGTCTATTCTCCCAATTTCAAAATCAGAAAAAGGAAAAGAATCATATTTGATGCTTATGACAGACAATGGTACTGGAAAGAAAATGTCATCAAAACAATTTGCTGATGTTCGCCGAAGCGGAATCATTGCAATCAAGCTCGATAAAGATGATGCACTTCGCGGAGCAAATATTGTTGAAAAAGGAGACGAAATAATGCTTGCAACTGCAAAGGGTCAAAGTGTTCGCTTTAAAGAAAATGATATTCGCGAAATGGGACGCACTGCCGGTGGAGTTCGAGCAATGAAACTTGGAAAATCTGACAGAATTGTTGGTTTTGATGTTGTCAAAAAAGAAACACGCGACAGTTCATCTGTCCTTGTTATTTCTGCAAATGGACTCGGAAAGAAAACTCCGCTCAAAGAATACAAAGTACAAAAACGCGGAGGTAGTGGAATCAAAACAGCAAAAGTAACTCCAAAAACAGGTGAGCTCATAATGGCAAAAGTAATTACAGATGAAGTAGAATTGATTGCAATGAGTCAAAAAGGCCAAGTAATTCGCACAGATTTGGAATCTGTTTCAAAACTCGGACGTCAAACACAAGGTGTGACAATTATGAAATTGCGTGCAGGAGACAAGGTGGCTTCGATTACATGTTTATAAAAAATGATTAAACTAATAAAAATAATTTCATGGGTTTTGTTGGGATTTTCTGTTATCGGGTTTTTAATCCTAATAATTCTTTTAAATAAAGATGTTGGTCAATTTTCGCCAATTGTAACTGCGATGCATGATGGACTTTGTACTGCTACGAAATACTGTTTTGTTGGCAAGACAATTACTTCATATCAATTTTATATGATTATAAACAAAATAATTATTCCTCAAGTCATTAT
>CAYSZI010000100.1:0-2455 GCA_964435545.1 uncultured Candidatus Saccharibacteria bacterium
CAATCGGCTCGACAATTTCGACAAACTGATTAAATATCTCGCAAATGTTGCAGAATATACACCCAACGAAGACGAACTAAAAATACTTGCATTAAAAGCCGTTTACACCGATTTGCAGAAAAAAAACCTTGCAGCCAAAGAAGTTGGCGACCCCCTCACCAATGCCCGCATTGCCCGAAATAAAATTTTATATACACCCAAAACCGGTTTGGTCGACACCGCTTTGGATGTTAAAAAATACATTTTATCAGTCTTCGGAGCCACAAGCCCAGAGTACAAACAAGCATCCAAACTGTATTTTCATAACATTAAATAGAAAAAAGCATCCTATATATATCCAAAGCCTGACAATGTACTAGATGTAAAGTTAAAATATAACTCCCTATTTGTGTGTTTACACAAAATAATTTACACTCTCACAAAATAATTTACACTCTACTATACACTGTCAGGTTTTTTCATTTCTTTACAAATTAACTACCTTACGCTTCCAAAAGTCTTCCGTAACCTTCCAAAAGTCTTCCGTAACCTTCCAAAAGTTATCAAGACGCTTCCAAAAGTCTTCAAGACGCATCCAAAAGTTATCAAGACGCATCCAAAAACCATCATGACGCTTCCAAAAGTCATCAAGACGCTCCCAAAAGTTATCAAGACGCTCCCAAAAGTTATCAAGACGCTCCCAAAAACCATCAAGACGCTCCAAAAAGTCATCAAGACGCTTCCAAAAGTTATGGTCTTTCATCCAACACCCGACTATTGGCAAGGATTGACCTAAAATAGTTTACGTACCAAAACAAGCTTTTTAAATAGCGCATGGTCTGGCAAGCAATACAGTAGTAGCGAAGGGATAAAAGGAAAATAAAAGCAATACAGTTTATTTCGCTACGGCTTGTATTGCGCAGGGAATTTAAAAAGCGTAGTTTTGAAAGTCCTCTCCTTTGGAGAGGATTTAGGTGAGGTCAGTCTTGATTTTTTCGTTCTTTTGCATCAAGTTTATAACAGTTGACACTCTCAATCAGGTTAAGTAACTTTGCATTTGGAAGCAACGTTTTAAAAACCGTCTTTTTGAGTGGTGCTATGAGCCCCTGTTCAAGTTTGGTGAGGTTCTTTGAATGGCAATCTGTTTTGGTGGTGTTTATACAACCCCGTTTAAGAGTTTATGATTTTTAAAACAAAGAACTAGACGTTGCTTTAATATTAAAGTATAAATTTAAATATTAAGACAATGAAAAAGGAAAAGACAACAAAAGCATTCCCTATCATTTATCCAAATGCAGCTGGGATTGACATTTCTAGTAAGGAACACTATGTTGCAGTGAATCCTAAAAACAAAGAACCAATCAGGAGTTTCGGATGTTTCACCGAAAACTTGAAAGAAATAGCAATGTGGTTAAAACAATGCAAGGTGAATACTGTAGCCATGGAAGCCACAGGTATTTATTGGGTAAGTTTATTTTTAATTTTAGAACAAGAAGGTTTTGATGTGGTTTTAGTCAATGCAAAACATGTAAAAAATGTACATGGTAAAAAAACAGACATGAGTGATGCAGAATGGATAAGACAATTGCATAGTTGCGGATTACTCTCTGCAAGTTTTCAGCCAGATGCGTTTACACGCAAACTTAGAACGTATATGCGTCACAGGAAAAATCTTATTGAAATGGCCGCAACTCACATACGTATGATGCATAAGGCATTAGAACAGATGAATATAAAATTACAGCATGTTATAACTGATATTACAGGGAAATCAGGACAGGATATAATACAAGCCATAATATTAGGTGAACAGAATCCCGAAAAATTAGCTTCATTTTGTGATGGCAGAATAAGAGCAAATAAAAAAGAAATGATAATTAAATCTTTAGAAGGTATTTGGAAAGAAGAACATATTTTTGAGTTAGAACAGAGTTTTTCACTTTATCATTTTTATCAAAGAAAAATAAAAGAATGTGATGCTCAAATAGAACAGCATCTAAGAGACAAAACAGGCATTCCAAAAGATCCAAATGAAAAGCTTAAAGTACAAAGCAATAAAAACAACATAAATTTTCAAGCAAAAGAAATATTAAAGCAAATTACAGGAACAGATTTGCCTGAAATTTTTGGAATTACTGAATCCAATGCATTAGAAATCATAAGTGAAATAGGATTAAATATGAAAAAATGGCCAACAGAAAAACATTTTACTTCATGGTTAAATTTAGCTCCCAATAATAAGATTTCTGGCGGAAGAATTTTAAGTAGTCGCATTCCAAAAAAGAAAAATATAGCAGGGCAAGTTTTTAAAATGGCAGCATTTTCAGTTCAAAGAAGTGAAAATTGGTTAGCTATGTTTTTCCATCGAATTAAAGTAAAAAAAGGAACTGCGAAAGCAGTAGTTGCCACTGCAAGAAAAATTGCTGTAATATTTTATAAAATGATGCAGGATAAAGTACTATTTACACCAATTCCT
>CAYSZI010000101.1:0-2394 GCA_964435545.1 uncultured Candidatus Saccharibacteria bacterium
ACTTCGTCATGGGCGACAACCGCGCGGTCAGCCTCGACAGCCGCACGTATGGGCCCGTTGGCATCGAACAGATACACAAAACGGTTTCACAGTCGGCTCCCAAAATGATCTTCCTGCCCTCTACTCTGCCAACCCCCGGGGAACTCACTCGCAGACCGGTCGGCGGTCGTGGAGCTGCGAGTTACGCGAAGGGCTGACATAAACGCCGTTTGCCGCACGGGGCCATTTTCTGCCCGTCTAAAGTATAACGGGGTATACATATGAAGAATGCAGTTCAAATTCCGGTTAAGGTTCCTTGGACCCCTGAGCTCTGGAAGACCAGCCGGCTTATAGGTATTGCTGCCAACGGCCTGCTTGAAGAGTTTTGGGCCGACTGGGAGCGGACCTTGTGCACAAGCCCTCGCTGGCGAGAATATTTTGAAGACCTGCTGGGGACTTTGAAACCACCAAAAGGGACCGACTTCGACCCAAGGCGCTACCTTTTGAACCGACCGGTGACACCTGCGTTGTTCCCTTCCATAAGTAACTCGTCAACAATAATGGTGATCAACATTCGAAACGTATCCTCCAACGGTTTTTCAGAAAACAGAGACCGCAAGAACTTCATCATCCGCGGTCTCATTGTATCGTCACGACCGATGGGTTCGCTATATAACGTGGCAAAATAGGTTTCGGTTTTCGTAGAAATCAGTTCACCTAGATTGCTGTCTACCTTGGTATTCTTGACAAATACCATGAACTCCTCGATTATAGCCTTGTCCAACATTCGGAGTGCGTCCATAAACTCACTTGGGTAGTAAAGCCACATCTTCTTTCCGACCACGGACAGCCTTTGCATCAGGGCAGCATCGACCAAGTCTCTCCTTGCGAGAAAACAGGTGAGCCCATGAAGAGCCCATCCCCGGACCAAGGGATCACAGACCCCGATTTCAATTCCGTTGATCTCCAACTCCCTCGCGATGATCATGTCTCTTTGCTTCTCCCTCGGCACGCCCTCATAACTCTGGCCAGCCCGACTTTTAAGAGATCTCTCGATCATTGTTTCCAGGATAGGGTGGTGGGGATTTCCTGTGTGCCGTACAAGCAGGGTGATTCCGCCTCCAAAGCCGCCGATATACTCGTGGAGACCCTGGGGCCGGAAACCCTTCTGAAAATGAATATTGAGAATCTCTTCGATTCTCTCAACCCATACTTCTGGGAGAGGTCCCTGCCCGCTAAGTTTCCTGACGAGTTGCATCGTCGGAAGACGCCAAAACACAGCATAGGAGCAGAAATTCGGTGAGTTCTCGACATCCTTGAAACATTCGTAAACATCTTCGAGGACTCGCTCGTTGCCGGTGAAAGCCCTGTTTTGCATGGCAACGGTCAGCGGCAATTGCAGGAACCCCGATCTTGCCGTAAGGATGTGGGCGTTGTACGATTTCCACGCAGAGCGAAACGTGGCGTCATTTCCGTAGGACGGATCGATGTGCGCGACAACTTCTTCGACCGCCTCCCTCAGGGATCCATCGGAGGCGACTAACTTCTTGAACTCTATGACTTCAGCTAGGTTCACCGCGTTGTAATCGCTCGGCACGTCTGACATAATTTTTGCGGCTACTTTCGGCAAGAAATAGAGCGCTGGCTTTAGGAGAAGAATGCGCCGGAGGGTCGCCCTGCAGAGGGACCTGAGGTCTTCCTGTAGTTGTGCGTTTGCTGGCTCCTCAAAGAACAGGCCAAGCGCGGTGATGGCGGCCACTTCCAGTTTAGCTGGGCGGGGAACTCCCCATCGCACGGCCTTTTGCATCAACTTACCCAGAACGGACATTGCAGCCCGATACCCATCTTCTCCTCTTCTTTTCAGCCTGAACAATCCGAGGATGCCTAGGCCACGAAAATGCTTTCTTGCATTGTTGCAGGCGGACAGCACAGTTTCTTCAACTATCGAAAGGAGGCTCGCTTGATCGGCCAAGCTCAATGCGGTTTCAAGTGCTAGTCTAAACGCACTCAAGCTCGCCGCCTCATCAGAACTGCGTTGCGCCTGTGTTAAAACGCCATAGAGATGCTGCCGAGCTAGAGTCTCCCGCCCACTGATGTCTTTGACCCTTCCAATCGCCTCGAGGGAAGCGTCCATGAGAAGAGACTCTGTGACGTAGGAGGTCTTGGCCGAGATTTGACGCAAAATACCGAGCAAGTTCTCTGAGGGCCAGCGGCTCAGGCACTGCAGCAGGATGTACCTTGCCGTGGGCATTGCAGCGGCGAACTCCATCAAGGACTCCAGTGCACGAATGCTGATCGTTTCATCGAGCGCCCCCTTGACCAAGACGGAGATGAGCGCTGCCATGTCACCTTCCGTGGCGCCGGAAGATGAGATTCTGGCGGCATATCTGAGGTATCGAGCGTAAGTCTTTCCCC
>CAYSZI010000102.1:0-2392 GCA_964435545.1 uncultured Candidatus Saccharibacteria bacterium
ATTAGGAATAATAAAATATTTACACGACGACATTAAAAACAAATGACCTGAAGCCTTTTTACCCACATATTCATTTCCAACATACATTGTTGGAAAATCAAATTTTATGTTTGTTTTACACCATTCAATATCATCAGAGAAAATAAATACTTTCCCGATTTTTACATTTCTTGAAATATAAGCTATCCCTTTATCATAATATTCTTGTCCTAATGTTCCATGATAAGCATTGTTAACATAATCACCTCTCCTCACATGAATACACAGCGATTCAACATTTTTTATTTCGTTTGCTAGTACAACAATATTTTCTGAAAATTTTTCTTTAAAAGTAAAATCTTTTCTTATGATATATTCATATTCTTCAAAATATTTTGGACTCTGCCAATATCCATCAAGATAAACTTTTTTTCCAAGAGACAACACCGTAGAATCAAAATGAAAATGTTTTTCTATTCCTTTGGGTTTTAAAATTTTTCTTTTAAGCGCACTCCAATAAAAACCAAATATTCCAGAATAATAACGATCGAAGAATGGAACCTTTGATTTTGGAACAATTTCTGCGTTAATATTATAAATATCCAAACTATAATCCCAAAAAGTAAATTTTAAAGATTTAGGATACAAAACTCTATTATTCAAAAATGTTAAATCTAAACCCAAAGATGTGTTATTTTTTATCGAAAGAGCTCTTCCTGTTGCATATTGAAACATTTGATTACCAGTTCCTCCTTTTAATAGTACAATTAACATATATTTATTTATTTTCTAAAAACCACTTATAAGTTTTTTCGATTCCGTGTCTCAAATCAGTTGTATGTTTCCATCCAAATGATTCTATTTTTGAAACATCCAAAAGTTTCCTAGCCATACCATCTGGTTTTGAAGTATCCCAAATTATAGTACCTTTATATTCAACAACCTCCTTTAAAATAAAAGCAAGATCTTTAATCGAAATATCTTGCCCTGTTCCAACATTCAGAAATTTTTCCTCTTCGTAGTTATTCATCAACCAAACCACAGCATCTGCTAAATCCTCAACAAATAAAAATTCTCTCTTCGAACTGCCACTACCCCACAAAGTAACTGATGGCAGATTATTTATTTTTGCTTCATGAAATTTTATTATAAGCGATGGAATAACGTGCGAAAATTCAGGATCAAAACTATCACCTGGACCGTATATGTTTGTTGGCATACAAGAAATAAATTTTCTTCCGTGTTCGGAATATATTTTTTCACAAAGTTTAATTCCTGCAATTTTAGCAATAGAATATCCTTCATTGGTAGGCTCTGGTTTTCCATCAAGCAAATAATCTTCTAACATTGGTTGAATAGAATCCTTAGGATAAACGCAAGAACTACCTAAAAATAAAAGTTTTTTTACATCAAATTTAAAAGATGACCAGATAATATTATTCTGTATTTGAAGGTTTTCGTAAAGAAATTCAGCCGGAAAACTTATATTGGATTTAATGCCACCAACTTTTGCAGCTGCATTTATAACATATTCTGGTTTTTCTTTATGAAAAAATTCCTCAACTTTATGTTGATCTAAAAGATCCACCTGATTTCTGCTCACCAAAATAAGATTACTATAACCATCATTCTGCATTTTTTTAACTATGGCTTTTCCAACCAAACCAGTATGTCCCGCTATATATATTTTTGAGTCTTTTTTTATCATAATTTATTTAAACAAAACATAATCTATCATTTATTTTTTTTTGACCAGTATGGATCTTTTAGCTCTTTTAGAATCGTAACATATTGTTGCAATCTTTTACGTTTCATTACTAAATCCGTTTTTTCATCTTCTTTTTGAGAAATATCATACTTATAGTCTACAGCAGCTGAAGAAATTTTTAAACCATCGTTGTACGCATCAATTACCGGACCAATAATTGTGTCCCATTTATTAAGAACACTTTTATATTCAGCAAAATATTTAGCGCCCTTTTTGTTAAACATTTTTGGACCAAACCACAAATCAAAATTTTGACTTGCATCAGGATTCATTATTTTCGAAGCTCGTTCATTTGCCCTTTTTTCTACCCAAGTCTGAAATTCTGGGTATGATTCAGTATTAATTCTTTTAGGCACAATTATATCAGCATTATTTTCTCGCAAACCTTTAATCATTTCAAGTAAAGATTCTTCTTTTATCAAATCATCTTTTTCTGGTTCCACCCATAAAAAATAAGGTGTATTATACTTTTCAATCGCCTGACGCAAACCTTCTTTTCTAGAGTCCCCCATATTAAGATGTGGATCAATCAATAAATCAACATTTTTAAACAACTTTGCTTTGTCAATAAAATTTGAATTTGACCCTCCATCAACAACAACACAATTAATATTTAATTTATTACAATTATCCAAAAACTTTTCT
>CAYSZI010000103.1:0-2348 GCA_964435545.1 uncultured Candidatus Saccharibacteria bacterium
AACAATCTTGAGTACCATCTATTTTATTTCTGCAAACACCAAAAACCGGGTTCAAACTTGAACCCGCTGAATTTGTAGTAACTTCGATCTGAGCGCTACTTAAAGCAACAAGACCCACCGCAGTCTGAAAACTATTATCTGCAAAAGCAGTTTTATTTAAAGAAAAAACATTAACGCAAACAAATAAAAAAATAAATATTGAAAATATTGAAAATATAATTATTTTTTTCATAAATTGTTTTATTGTTTCGAAACTGCTTGTAATTTTGACTGAGCCGTGCCAAGTGCACCAGAAATACTATCCAATGAAGAATTTATTGTTTTAATCATGTCTCCCAAAATTCTATCTGACTCGACAGGGTTAGGATCAAACCATGATTTTTGAACTAGGGCTGTTTTGTATAAAAAATTTAAGTATTTATCAGATATTTTACTGTTTGCCAAAACATCCCTG
Source organism: uncultured Candidatus Saccharibacteria bacterium (assembly GCA_964435545.1). Classification (GTDB taxonomy): domain Bacteria; phylum Patescibacteriota; class Minisyncoccia; order Phycocordibacterales; family UBA9973; genus CAITQP01. The sequence continues at coordinate 455 of CAYSZI010000103.1, forward strand.
CGCACAGGAAGAAGAGATAAGGTAATCGCTGCGTCGCCACTCAACGCAGCCTCAGAATCTGTTCCTGCAAGCGCGCTCGCAATTGTAAACGAAAGCAACATGTTTGGAGCAGCTTTAGGTATAGATAAACCATAAATTCTCCCTGTCGTTAAAATATTTCCATTTGTTGATTGAGGAGGAAGATTAATCTCAAAATTTAAATTTGGGTTTCTAGATCGAATTCCAGGTAATTCACTAGCTGATCCAAAATAATAAGCCAATGAACTTTGCAAAAACATTTCTCTGTCGAGCTTTTGACCAGCGTTCCAAGAATAAACAGCCTTAATAGGATTTGCGAATGATGTATAAAAATCTAAAGCCTGACTCGCCACAGCTAATTCACTTGGAGTGTCTCCAAAATGAGCGGAAAAATCATTATAATCATACGTCATAAAACCATTTCCGTTTTCAAGAAAAAGTAATGCGATAATATCCTTTGCATGAGCAATGTTGCTGTACGTACCAAGGGCAGTTGCGCTTTGAGTAAGAGTCAAATCACTTTGTTTTTTTGTTAAAAGAGCGACACTGTCAGTAAATTGCTGCCAATTCTTTGGAGGATTTACGATACCAGCACTTTGTAATAGATCACGGTTGTAATACATAATCACAGGATCAGCTGCCCAAGGAATTGCAAGATACCCATCTGGTGCAGCAAAAATATCAGATGCTGAAACATATGTATTGTTGTATGTATCAGCCGGCATGGATGTAAAAGGAATGTGTCTTAATTTATCTTTAAAATGATTGATCAAAAAATCTGGCATAATAACAAGATCAGGTGATTTACCAGAAGCCATCGCTTCAACTAAAGCGGTAGAAAATGTTGCTGGGTCTTTTTCAACATAATTTATGTGTAAGTTTGGATTATTATCTGCAAAATGAGCCAAAAGAGGATTCATGGCCTGAGAACTAAACGTTCCCCACATTGTAGCAGTACCAGTAACTTCCGTTGGCCCACCCCCGCTTCCACCAATTTTTATTATTCCTCCAAAAATCATTACCCCAAAAACGCCTCCGGCGATAAATAATCCAAGAACAATATTTTTAAAATATGACATAAAATTTTTGAAAAATAGTATCGATTTAATTTCTAATCAATATCATACCATAATGATAATCTCCTGCGTTAATATCTTTTTCTTTTTCAAAGCCGTGTTTTTTAAAAAGTGTAAAAGCTTCAATTTCTGAAATTCTGTGTTCGTGGTGTGGACCCACGTTTGTACCGTCTTTCCAATCAACAAGCAAAACTTTTCCACCCGGGCGAACAAGGCGTTTTGTTTCTTGGACAAACGCATCTCTATCATCTACTGCATATAAAATTGAAACAGCAATTACCCTATCGAAACTTTCGTTTGCAACAGGAACTCCACCAATACGAGCCAAGTCTCCCCATACGGCGTGTACATGATCGTGATTTCTTTCATGAGCTTCTGTAATAAGACGAGACAACATACCTTTTTCTATATCGACAGCAAAAATTCTTCCGCCTTCAAGACGACGTGCGGCTTCGAGTGAAAAATGTCCAGCACCTGCACCAAAATCTGCGACATCTTGTGTGCCAAAAATACCAAACTCTTGCAAGACTTTTACTGGGTCAAGAAAATCCATGTTTATATTATATCAAATTAAATACAATCAAGTTGTGCAAAACAAAAAAAACACCTTTCGGTGTTTTTTTGAAACTAATATCTAAAATAATTTCTTACAGGCTTGGCTAAAAGAAGAATCGCCATAACCAGTATTGTGAAAACATTATGTCCATTTCCAACATTAGACATAAACAAAAAAACAAATAAAATAATCGAAATACTATATGCGGTTTTTGATTTTTTATACAACGAATACAGAACAACTG
>CAYSZI010000104.1:0-2346 GCA_964435545.1 uncultured Candidatus Saccharibacteria bacterium
AGGAAGAACAAGTTCGAGAAATGCTTGAGGGTGATAGTTCTATTCATGAACTTGCAGCAAAAGAGCTTGAAATTATCGAAGTTCAAAAACACGGAATCGAGGATCAATTAAAAGCAATCGAAGAATCTGAAAAAGAAGAAGAGCAATTTCCAAATGAAATCGTTCTTGAAATTCGTGCCGGTGCAGGAGGAGACGAGGCATCACTTTTCGCAGCCGAGCTCGTTGGTGGATATCAAAAATACGCAGAATCTCAAAAATGGGCATGGAAAAAACTCGAAGCTTCACCATCAGATGTGGGAGGGTATAAAGAAGCTTCTTTTGAAGTGCGCGGAAAAGATGTTTATAAAAAATTACGATTTGAAACGGGAACTCACCGTGTTCAAAGAATTCCAGATACAGAAAAAAATGGACGTATTCATACTTCTACAATTACAGTTGCAGTATTGCCGATTCGTAAAAAAGTAAATTTTGTTATCAATCCCGGTGATTTAGATATGGAATATTCGCGCGCTGGCGGAAAGGGTGGTCAAAACGTCAACAAGGTTGAAACGGCCGTTCGTCTTATTCACAAACCTACGGGGCTTGATGTTCGTTGTACAAGTGAGCGAAGTCAGCTTGCAAACCGCGAACGCGCAATGGAGATTTTGACGGCAAAAATTCAGTTGTTAAAAGAGCAGGAAGAACATGCAAAATATTCCGCAGAAAGAAAAACTCAAGTTGGTACAGCAGACCGAAGTGAAAAAATTCGTACGTACAATTATCCCCAAGATCGTGTTACAGACCATCGAATAAAACAATCGTGGTCAAATATTCCTGGAATTATGGATGGAAAAATGGATAAAATTATTTACGCACTCGAGGAAGGAACAATGGGTGAGAGTGACGACGAATAAAATTCATTAAACAACTGGACAAACACAATTTTTCGTGTTTTATTACTTGACACTGTATTTTATATATGCTACGCTTTTGGTAGTAGTTTGTGTTTCTCATGTGCGGCTTTAGCATTTATTGCAGGGGCAGTGTACGGAAAACGCGCTACGGAGATCTCGTTGATTTCCTTTATAAAGTATCGCGAGTGCGCCGCATTTTGCGCACGATATGCACATTATGGCAAAAAAGCTATACGTTGGTGGAGTACCTTACTCTTCAACAGATGCAGACCTCAAGGCACACTTTGAACAATGTGGACCTGTTGCTTCTGCTACTATTATCATGGATAAAATGACTGGTCGTTCAAAAGGTTTCGGTTTCGTTGAAATGGAAAACGATGCTGATGCAATGACAGCCATTGATAAATTCAATAATCAGGATTTCCAAGGTCGCAAGCTTACAGTTTCTGAAGCTCGCCCACAAGAACGCCGATTTTAATTTTTTAAATTCAATGTTTAACAAAAAGCCCCGCGAAAGCGGGGCTTTTTGCATGTATTGACTAATTTAGTATATTATTGTAGTGTAAAATTGAAAACAAAATTGTTCCTAAAAAATATTTTATGCACCAGAAAGATGTAATGCTGAGTTTTGATGAAAACTTTATTGAGAAAACAATAAAGGAGAATTATGTGAATTGGAGTAGTGCGGAATTTTTGCTCGAGCTCATGTCTCAGAATGTTATGCTGCTTTGCAGTATAAAGGAGTCCTATACCTATGGACGATTATCTTTGTATCAAGAAAATGTTGAATTTTTTATTGAGAATTTTAAAATTAAAAACCCAATACTTCTTGATAAAAATTTCATAGTAGAACCCGCGGAATTGGAAATCCCAATTATCTTAGATTACTTAAACACATTAAATCTTTTAATTAAAAAAATTAAGGAAGCAACAAAAGATAGCGTTTCTCAGGTTTTGGATTATATACACAATGTAGAAAACAAAAATATTTCTAATCTTAGAATAGATATTATTGTTCTAAACGAAATTATTGAAATCAACAACGAAGCAAATAAAAAAGAAAAAAATTTGCTTAGGCAGTGGGTTCTGAGAGAGCTGATGCTTTTAATGATTAATAAAAAATTGATTAGAGAAAAAATTTATATTATGTAATTTTTTTTCTAAGTATAAATATCGCATTTTAACCCTTGCTTTTTTCGCAAGGGTTTTTTATTGCCCCAAACCGTTTTATTTGATATAGTGTAAATAGCCCAATTTAGGGTCGTTTTCTTGTGTTAATTGGGGAGAGTATGCGTGCGTAGTTCAGTGGTAGAACGCTGTCCTGATAAGACAGAGGTCGTAGGTTCGATTCCTACCACACGCACGTAGCACACATTCTTCCTCCCTGCCATCTATAAGACAGAGGTCGTAGGTTCGATTCCTACCACACGCACGCAGGACGTTAATCTTATTT
>CAYSZI010000105.1:0-2311 GCA_964435545.1 uncultured Candidatus Saccharibacteria bacterium
TACAGGAGGACGCAAGACTCGTACTCCAAAGAAGTACTCAAACCATCTCATTGTTTCAAGACGCGTTGTCGGAAAGAAACGAAAAGGATAATCTTAGATTCAAAAATACAAAAAATGCGGTTTGCCTTCGGCAAACCGCATTTTTTGTATTTTTGAATAGATTTTAAATCCGTGTTTTAATTTTTTTATTATTGACTCATAAATCTGATTTGTGTATATTTTAAATATGTTCACTCGAAACAACATTGCGATTATTAGTATTATTATCTCCAAACGGGAGGTCGCTTTTGTTGTGTAATATAAAATAAATTTACAACAAAAAAGAAAACCCTCCCGCAAGGAGGGTTTTCTTTTTGTTTGAGTTTCGAATTAGTGTATTTAAGAGGTTGAAAAACATCTTAAATACAGTGACTCGAAAAAATTCGAAAGAATGGGTCACTAAAAAATTTGTACATTAAAAAATAAATATAATTATTATGGATAAGATTGAGATTCCACTAAAGAATGGCGAAATAGTTGTGCCAAAAGTATTTTATACTATAGCCAAAGATAATCCGGCTAGCGAGCTGGTAATTAAAAAATTGCAGGAATTGCATAAAAACAAAACAGATTATCAGTTTTCAATTTTTGAAACTGAAAATGAAATCAAGTCTGTTGACCGTGTAAACTCCGTTGCAATTTATGATGGAAAACCACGAAATAAAAAAGGTGGTGTTCAATACTTTACAGGCATTGCTGGTTCTGTTTCTGGTAACCCATGTTGGGTAAAATCATTTTGGTCAGTAAGAGTAAACACTGAACGAAAAAGTGATAGCAGAATTCTTGTTTGTGTAAACCAGATTATTTCTTGGTTTGTAAAGAATTTTGTAAAAAATTTGGAGGATAAAAAACTTCCTTGGGGTGATGCAAAAAAGAACAAAAAAATTGTTGCCTTCGATGATTCAAAAGTTGATGACGTAAATTTTCATGTTGTTTTGAACAGAATAAATTTTTACGATAAAGATTGCCGCAGTATCAAGCTTTCGGAAATAAAATCTTTAACCCAAAAAGGTGTAATAGTAAGGGCTTTGACTCATATTGGTAACATGCCCTCACGGGTTAGTATTTATCCAAAAATTGGAATAACCATTACGGATTATTTTGCAAACCAATCTGTTGTCGATAAAAATAACAGGCCGGAATGTGTAATTACAAATGGAATTCCAAAGAAAATTTTTTCGGGTAATGAACCTGTTTTATCACCGTATCTTGATGCCGCAGAAGTTTTTGGTAATTCGAAGATAAGAAACTTGTCTTTTTTTCACCATGAACAAAAAAAACTTGCACTTAAGTATTCGAGTGTCGAACTTGAAGACAGCTTGCTTGATTATGGTTTTATTCCTAGAGCATTAGAAGTATTGCTAAAGAATGAAGCATATATATTGAACGGGTATAAGCCGAGTTTGTTTTGCAGGTATGTTGACGAAACTGGAAAAGTTTTTGACCTTGAGGCTCCAGAATCTTATGATCCAAAAGATTATATAGATTTCAAAAAGTATCACGCCGACGCAATTAGAAATAATTACGTTGCAAAGAAAGCGGGTTTTATTCCAATCAAAGAAATGACCATTATTCTTGATGCTTTAACAAATTGTTACGAGCAAATAAATAAAGGTTTTATTGGAAAAAGGTCTTACGTTTGCGAAGTATATTCTGTTTCTGGTTCGCAAATGGTCAACTATCTTAAATCTTTAGAAATTCAAGGCGTTTTAGACAGGATGTACAAAATCTTGAAAAATGAGTTTGATTGGCTTCCATCTCATATATGCTATTTCGTTTTGCCTTTTGGATTTCTCAAATTTATTCCTTCATCAGGAGAAAAACAACTCGAAAGAATTGTTCTTGATTTATGCTCTTTGTATGAAAACAAAAAAGATTTAAACAAAAGTCTTGATGTTTTTTTTGGAGAAAGCAGAAATGAAATTTTGAAGCAAATTAAAACTCTAAGCACTAAAATTTCGGAAACAAAACAAAATTTTGTAGATATTCATAAAAAACGTAGGGGATTTACTCAACATGATCTTGTAAATGGCGAAACCGTTTCAGATGAAATATTGGAGAAATTGCTTCCTATGTCTTTTGCCGAAATCGAGGATTTGTTTAGGTGCTAGCTGGTTTTTAAAATTAATAAAAATACAAACATGGACTTAAAAATCCATGTTTTTTATTTGCTTGACGTACTGAGTATTATATGTTATTTTGTGCTCAAATCGTTTTAACTTCTAGTAACCCCCGAATTAGGACACCCTAGCTAATGAATAATATACACTAC
>CAYSZI010000106.1:0-2293 GCA_964435545.1 uncultured Candidatus Saccharibacteria bacterium
AACCACGTATGCGTGAAAAAAATTATTATTGTTTGTCATGTCGAATAATTAAAATAAATAATTTTATAATCTAAAAGTCTCCCTAATGTATCTAGCAACTCTTTTTCTAAAAAAAATTAAATTTGCTGTAATATTCTTTACAATTTTGCTATTGGTTGAAAAATATAATTTGTATAATGGTTTTACAGCAAATGGTGTGAGTGCATCCATTGAAGCAAGTACCCGCAAAGAATCTGCACCAAAGGCTTGCTCTACATCACGAAGATGCATCATGTTTCCCGTAAATTGTTCCTTTTTAAAACGGATCCAAACATCTTCTTTTGTCTCACCCTTAACTTCTGCTACTTTTTCAGCAATTTTATCAGCAATATCGATGTTGAATTTATAATGAGACGGTGTTTCTATTACTGCTTCTATACCTCGTTCTTTGTTTTTTTGATTAACAATATCAACCGTCGTAGCTTCTACTACTGCCTCATTAAAACCCTCAAATAAAGCTTCTTTAAAATTTCCATTTTTATATGATGAACTTACATCATAACCAATGCGATATGAATTAACCGCCATTCTACTGCCATCACCCTGTGAACGTATTCGATATTTATGATAAGACTTTTCGTGTATTGATTCATGAGTATAAACATGAGAATCATCCATAGCCGTAGATTTATTTTTAGAAATAAATGAAAGAAATTTTTGTGCCAGCTCTACATATAAAGTTTTGCCATTCTCTCTAATTAAATTAATTCCTTTCTGGTCTTGATTAACATACCCTGCAGGAAATTTCAAAACATTTCTTTTTCTTAACAAAATATGAACATCTTTTGGGCTGATTTTAAAATCTGGCTCCAGCCCAAGTTTTATTAATTCTTGGTTTACCCTGCCTTCAACTTCTTTTATCTCTTTAATATCCTCTTCTGTTTTTTCAACTTCGTTTCGTTTTTTCTCTGTTGGTGTTACAAGTCTATTATCAAGAATTTGATTGGCTATGTTTTTTATTCCTGGTTTATCGATATTTTTTCCGACAATATTATAAATACCAGCTATTTTTTTTTGAGTTAGAATGTTTTGTTCTTCTGATTTTTGTGCTTTTTTTTCTTTGTTAACATGATCTGTATTTTTAACCATTTCAGTCTCTGGAGAACGAATAATTTTATCAGATTCATCTTCAACAATCTGCAAATCGTGTTTTTCTTTTAAATTTTTATCTTTTTGAAAATCCTCGATTTTTTCCATGTTCATTATTATAATCCAAATTTAAAAATTTATCTTTTCTTACTCAAAATCGTACGCTTGTAAACGTCCAAATGTTCTAGCGCAATACCCGTGCCGTTTACAACACAAAAAAGTGAATCATCTGCTAGGCGAGCTTTTACGCCTGTTCTTCTATATATAAGCTCTGGAAAACCACGAAGTTGTGATGTTCCTCCTGTCATTATAATTCCTTGGTCAATAATATCTGCGGCAAGTTCTGGTGGAGTGTCTTGTAAAACATCTTTGATTGCTTTTATTACAGCCTTCAATTCTGGGTCAATCGCTCGGACAATTTCATTTGTCGAAACTTGCGCAGTACGTGGAAGACCTTGTACAAAATCACGTCCGCGGATTGTCATTGTGAGTTCTTCTTCGAGTGGCACAGCTGCGCCGATTTTTATTTTTATATCTTCGGATGTTTTATCACCAATAGCAAGATTGAACATTTTTTTAATATAATCCGCAATCGCATAATCAATTTTATTTCCCGCACATTTCACAGAAGTCGAAGCAACAATTCCTCCGAGAGAAATCACGGCAACGTCTGTTGTCCCTCCACCAATATCTACAATCATATGTCCGCAAGATTCATGAATTGGAATTCCTGCTCCAATCGCAGCAAGAATTGGTTCTTTAACAACATATGCATTTTTTGCGCCAGCGCGAAGAGCAGCCTCAACAACTGCACGGCGTTCGGTACTTGTAATTCCAGCGGGGACAGAAATCATTACTTCAGGTCTGAACAAATTCCATTTTCCGAGAGATTTATTTATAAAATATCGGAGCATTGCCTCGGTGATTCGATAATCGGCAATAACGCCATCTTTCATTGGTCTGTATGCAATAATCGCTTCTGGAGTTTTTCCAACCATATCTTTTGCCTCATTTCCGATTGCAAGAATAGTATTGTCTTGTTCTGAAACAGCAACAACAGAAGGCTCATTCAAAACAATCCCTTTTCCAGGAATATATACGAGAGTATTTGCAGTGCCTAAATCTATTCCGATTTTTTTATTAAACATACATGGCGATTATACTC
>CAYSZI010000107.1:0-2228 GCA_964435545.1 uncultured Candidatus Saccharibacteria bacterium
CATTTATATAAATTAATTATGGAACAACCACACGCAAAAGTTCTTCGATTGTCGTAAGACCTGCATTTACTTTTTCTACACCGTCTTCGAACATTGTGACGAAACCCTGACTCTTTGCAAGATCGGTAACTTCTTTTGTTGAAGGACTTTTGGAAATTAAATCTTGCAATTCTGGAGATGTAGTTAAAAATTCAAAAAGACCAACTCGTCCTCTATAGCCTGTATGAGAACAAGATTCACAACCCTTACCACGATAAAATGTAAACGATTTTCCAGGGAAATATGCACTTACATCTTTACCAAATTTATCAATTTTAGCTTTTGAAACAACCTCACTTGCTTTACATGTATCACAAATTTTACGTACCAATCTTTGAGCAATAACAAGCTCTATCGTTGAACCGACTAAGAATGGCTCAACGCCCATATCTATAAATCTTGGTATAGCAGTAGCTGCATTGTTTGCATGAAAAGTAGAAAGGAGCAAATGACCAGTCAATGCTGCATTCACGGCGATATCAGCAGTTTCCAAATCTCTGATTTCTCCAACTAAAACAACATTCGGATCTTGACGAGTAATGGCTCTCAAACCTTTTGCAAAAGTTAGATTCGCTTGAGGGTTTACTTGTATTTGATTTATTCCGGTAATTTTATATTCTACTGGATCTTCAATCGTCGTAATATTTATTTTTTGAGTATTGATAATTTTTAACAAAGAATACAATGTCGTAGTTTTACCTGAACCAGTCGGACCAGTAACCAATATCATACCGAATGGTTTTTTAGAACTTTTTAAAATTTGTTTTTGTAAATTATCTGACAAACCAATGTCACTTAAAGTTAGATCACGAACATAAGAAGATAAAACTCTTATTGCAATCTTTTCACCATCTAATGTTGGAACAATTGAAACACGAAGATCCACTGGATGAGGATAATTTTTTGAAACAAAGCGAATAGCTCCATCTTGAGCACTAAAATGTTCATCGATACGAAGTTTAGCTTGTACCTTTAAACGATTCACTATATTTTCATAATATTCTTTTGGTAATTCACCTGCATCATGCAAAATTCCATCGATTCTAAATCGAACTACCACTTTTGTCTCTTGTGGCTCACAATGGATGTCTGAAGTTTTTAAAAGTAAAGCATCTTCAAAAATTTGATCTAGGATTTCAGGAGCAATGCGTCCTTTGCTTTCTATTATTTTTGAAAATTGAGTTTTTAAACCTTGTTGATAGTTCACAAATGTTGCATCAATATCATCTGGTAATGAAAAAGTGATTTCAATTTTTTTATGTGGAAATATTTTTTTTAATATTTCTTTTAAGGCCTCATTCTTTGGATCATCTGTTGTAATAATTACATTGTCTTCATCTTTATTAAAAAAAACAACTCTGTGTTCTTTTGCAATATCTTCAGGTATAAGTAGAACTTGCTCTTTAGCAGGTTGTTTTAATTGCAAATTTGAATAAGAAACACCTAATGATTCAGCTATCGCTTGTCCTATAATATCAGTACTTGTTAAACCTTCAACAAGTAAATATTCTGTAATAGGAACTCTGTGATCTTCGGCATACGCCTCTGCTTTTTTAATATCTTCTTCTGTTACATAATTACCTTCCAATAAAATCTTTTTTATTGTTTCTTGATCAAATTTCATATTATTAAATATTGGTTTTTATATACTCTACTATTTTTGATAATGGCGTATTTGATTTTATAAAAAAATCTAAAGCACCAAGAGCCCTAACTCTTTTTTCATCTTCTGCCTGACCAAGATTAGTTAAAATTAAAACAGGGGTTTTAATACCTTTTTCTTTTATAAATTCCAAAACCTGAAAACCATCAACTTTTGGCATTACTAAATCACAAACAATTAGAAAAAAATCTTTTTCTTCAATTAAAGGTAGTGCGATTTCACCATTACCAACATTTGTTACATCAAATCCCTCGTGGACCAACTTTAACTCAAGTGCACGAGCAAGAGGTTTTTCGTCTTCTATTATTAAAATTTTTTTACTGGACTCTGCCATAGAATATAATACTATTGTACTATATATAAATTAAAAAGTAACTAAAAAAACAAGATTATTTCAAATTTTCTTTAATCTTTTCGATAATTTGTGGAATTGAAACATCAACTTTAACCAAAAATTCATTTGCTCCTAACACAAGAGCTTTTTCTTTATCTGATTGTTCCCATATATTCGATATTACTATAATGG
>CAYSZI010000108.1:0-2181 GCA_964435545.1 uncultured Candidatus Saccharibacteria bacterium
GAAAGATGGAGGTTTTGAAATTAAAAAACGTACTGATGCAAAGGGTCAGGTTGTAAAAAGTGAAGAACTTTTAAATTTACTGAACATCGAAAAATAATAGTTTGAAATTACTGTAATTAACTGAATTAATTTTATTCTGAAAAACAAATATGCTCGAAAAATTGTATAACGCATTTTCAAACGACATTGGAATAGACTTGGGTACTGCAAACACCTTGGTGTATTTGAAGGGTCACGGTATTGTGATAAACGAACCGTCTGTCGTGGCTGTAAACCAAAAAACCGGACGCATTGTTGCTGTGGGTGCTGAGGCAAAACAAATGCTTGGACGTACGCCTGCGCATATTCGTGCTGTGCGACCGATTGTTGATGGAGTTATTTCTGATTTTGAAGTTACTGAGGAGATGCTTTCGTATTTGATTACGAAAGCCGAAAAAATTTCGAAGAAATTTTTTCGGCCACGAGTTGTTGTGGGTGTTCCATCTGGAATAACCAACGTAGAAATTCGTGCAGTTTATGATGCTGCAAAATCTGGCGGCGCAAGAGAAGTTTATATTATTGAAGAGCCAATGGCTGCAGCGCTTGGAATTCATTTGCCAATAAAAGAAGCGGTTGGTTCTATGATTATGGATATTGGTGGAGGAACAACCGACATTGCGATTATTGCGCTTGGTGGAATTGTTCGTTCAAAAAATTCGAAAATTGCTGGTGATAGATTGAACAACGACATCACTTCATATCTTCGTGATGAATTCAAACTTTTGATTGGAGAAAAAACTGCTGAAAATGTAAAGATTGCAGTCGGCTCTGTTTTTGAAGGAAATTTCATGGAGGCACAAGTTCGTGGGCGTGATTTGGTAACAGGACTTCCACGCGAAGTTATTATTACCGATTCAGATGTTCGTGAAGCAATCATGCCGTCAATTACAATGTTGGTCGATGATGTTCGCGAAGTTTTGGAAACAACTCCACCAGAAATTTTGTCTGATGTTATGCATCGCGGACTTGTTCTCACTGGAGGAGGCGCACTTATTTCAGGCCTCGACAGACTTCTCGAAAACAATTTAAAAATTCCGATTTTTGTTGCCGAGGATCCGCTCACAGCTGTTGTTCGCGGAGCAGGTGTTATACTAGATGATATTGAAGGTTATTCAGAACAATTGATTTCTGTAACAAATGATTTGCCTCCAAGATAATTTATGTTAATAAAGAAAAAAAATTCTTCTAACAAAAATAATAAAATTAAAATTACATTAGGTGTAATTTTTTTGATTATAATATTGGTTTTGCCGGTGACACGAAAGGGTGTTAGATATTTTTTTGTTACAGTATTTTCACCGGTCGTTTACGTTTCTCATTCAATAAACAGTTTCTTTTATAATTTTGTTGATACTTTTAATAATAAATATTATCTAGTGAAAGAGAACGCAAGATTAAATGACGAGCTTGTAAAATTAAACGCACATTTTTCAAATTATGATGAACTTGTCCAAGAAAACCAAGAATTAAAATCTGCTGCCGGGCGTTTTCCGGAGGATAAGCAGTTTACTTTTGCAGCCGTTCTCTCAAAACCACCTGCATCTGTTTACGATACTTTTATGATTGATGGTGGAACAGATGTTGGTATGGAGATTGGCCAAACTGTATATGTTAATGGTGATGTTCCAATAGGAACAATATCTTCTGTTTTTCCAAAAATCGCGATTGTTGAACTTTATTCATCTCCATCAGAAAAAATGGACGCAAGACTTGATCCATCTCATATCGATGTAACTTTGTTTGGTCACGGCGAGGGAAGTTTTCTTGTTTCTGTTCCGCATGATCTTGTTGTTCAAGAAAATTCTTTTGTTGTTTCAAAAGAAATTAATCCGCATGTTTTAGGAAAATTGGAAAAAATAATTTCTGATCCACGTGATTCTTCACAAACTCTTATTTTTTCGTCTCCAATAAATATAAATGAAATTAATTTTGTTGAAGTTGAAAAATAATTTTTAAACAATGAAAAAATTTGAATTTAAAATCGAAAAGAAAATTCCAGAATCACTCGGAAGAGCGGGCGTTTTTATTACGCCTCACGGCGTAATAAAAACGCCCGCCTTTGTACCTGTCGGCACAAAGGGAACTGTAAAAGGTATGACACCAGAAATGCTTCAAGATTTGGGTACACAAATTGTTTTGGCA
>CAYSZI010000109.1:0-2177 GCA_964435545.1 uncultured Candidatus Saccharibacteria bacterium
GCCAGAATGTAGGGACACATTGCAATGTGCCCCTACCCGTAAATTCATCATATCAAAAAGGTATGTACGAAATACCAATTTCAGTAGATAAACTTGCTTCAGGCAGTTATTATCTTGTTGTAAGCGGTAACAATGAAGTCATAGTACAGGATTTTGTGATTGTGAGATAGAATATTGCACCCTGCCGAAGGTTGTTGATATACGATGGGCTCCGCCTTGAAGGTGGAGCCCATCGTTGTAACTACCCTCTACTTAGTTCACCCTTAAAAAGTCAGATTTCAAAATTTTTGTAAATTATAAATTAAAAATAAGGCAAAAAAAGCAAATCTAAAAATTTGAAAAATAAAAGCTAACTTCCTAATCAGCTTTTTAAAGTTGTATGCCAACGCTGAAAGCAAAAGATTAATATCATCGCCAATCGTTCCTTTAAGATAATTGCGATTTAATCTATGATCACTTTTTAAATGGCTGATTACTGCTTCGACTGATGCTCTTCTTTTAAACCATTGTCTCCATCTGTATTTACTGTAATCTATTTTTTTTGGCTGATGAACTCTTAAGACTTCTGTTTCTCTTATCTTTGCCCGTCCACGATAACCTTCGTCAACAAGTGCTTTCTCTGCTTTTATTCCCCTCAATCGTTCAGATTGTTCCAGTGCTGGTTCTAATGTGTTTCCGTCGTATGGATTTCCCTGAAAGTTTTTGGCCCCAACTATGATTCCGCTTTTTTTTGTTATCAAAATAGACGCTTTGCTTCCAAATTCATATTTCTTGTGTTCCTTTCCCTTTGCTATGCAACTGACTTCCGGTTCATGTAAACTATAAATTTTATTTTTGCTGTCTTTCTTTTGTTCCATAACCCTATTCATAACACACAATTCTTTCGAGTATGCTTTCTTGGCTCCATCTGATAATTTCCTCTCTAATTCTCTTAGAAGCCTTCCTGCGATTGTTTTGATTTTTGCCATAGCTTTTTTGCCTTGCTTTGCTCTGCTCGGCACACGAACATACCTTGTTTCAAAACGCAACCGCTTCACTGTTCTTGTGTAGGTCTGGCGCCAATCTATTTCGAATTCATTTCCGATTTTTAAACATTTTTTGATTACTTTCAAATGAAGTTTTGTATCTGTTGGATATGTTATGTTTTTCTCCTGCACAGTCGTATCCGGAATTACTTCTTTCTCTATTGCTTCCTTGCCATGTAGTAGAATCGACATCTGGAATATCTTCTCGATACCTGATTCTCCTATCCTTTGACGAAATATCGTTAGCTCGCTATCAACACAAGGTTTGTCCCACATGAGATACTCCTGACCACTAAAATATTGCCAATAGGCATTTTCTTGCCAGCGATCAACGACAGTTTCATCTGACTCATTGAACATATGCTTCAGTATAAGAAGGGATACCATCAAACGTATTGGCACTGCTGGACGACCGAATTCCAGGTTGTAAAATTTCTCGAATTCTGTGTCAAATATTTCCCAGGATATTTTTTCAGAAAGTAAAACTAATGGGTGTTTTAAATCTATAATATACTCTAATTTTGCTCTGTATAAATCATCCTGATTACTTTTAATTATCTTTTTTAACATAATATTAATTTTAAAAATATTGCAAGATTTTTATTCAAAATTACGAAATTCTTGCAACTTTTCCAAGAGAAAGTTTTCCACAACTGCATTATTTTATTGATACTTACATACTTTTTTAGGGTGAACTAAAATAGAAATCATTTCCAAAAAAAAAGTCATTCCTGATTGTACAGGAATGACAACTATTTTTTATTTTTTGACTTAATAAATACTATCATATTCAAAAAGAACTTTAAATTCTTTTGAAATTTTTAGTTCAAAAACTTCTGTTTTTGTTATTACTTAATAATTTCAATTTTTTCTGTTCTTGATTCCTTACCGTTTCTTATATTCAGGAAATAAATTCCCGAATGGAATTTCCTTAAATCCACCGAATTTGCATTTCTAAGATTTAATAGCTCATAACCCATTGAATTGAATAATTTAATATTAATTTCTTCATCATGATTATTGATAATATTTAAATAATCAACTGCCGGATTCGGAAAGATAGAAATACTTTTTTGGTTTTCATCAGCAATTGTGACCTCTGTTTTATCAGAAGTTTCAAAAACTGAAATTTTTGACCAGTCACTTTCGCAT
>CAYSZI010000110.1:0-2142 GCA_964435545.1 uncultured Candidatus Saccharibacteria bacterium
CTAGAATACAATACCTAATACAAGGATTGTGTACTACAAATGGGGTCCAGTACATGACGGTAAAACTCTCACATTTACTATTCCATCCAGTAATTATCTTTCATGCTGGGCGTCAAAACCCGCTTGTTTGGCTGCGGCTTTTATGACTCAACCAGGAAAATACGAAGTTTCTGTAATTAACGACAATGGGGAAAGTAACAAATTAATATTTACGGTTGTTTCACCGCAGATAAATATGACAGCTCCAATCTCGGTGTATAAAACAAAGGCAGATTATAAAAATCTTGTTTCTGTTGTTTTGTCTGATGACAAGACAAAAATCGTGGCTTATCCAGGACCATCTGACGCAAAACATGAATTTCCAGTATTGTTAAATTCTGATTATTTAATTGGTTCTATGCCAGGATCTGGTAATATTAATGGAGCATTTCTGAGTCTAGATATTAAAAAGTATTCAGAAATGCCAGAATTTTCTTTTACGACAAATCAGCTTTATCAGTTGATTGTTGATAAAAATCCATTTTTAGAAATATATAATTGTGGTAATTCAACAACGCAAGCAAAAATGGTTGTTGATATAAACAAATGGATTGATAGTAATCAGTTGGCAATCATGTGCTCAAAGACTTTGTAATATAACACACAAAAAACACATTTTATGAAAAAAAAATTAGTAGCATCAGCTGTTTTGATTATAATAATTATAGGTTTCGGAGTATATAGACTAAATTCTATTAAAAATAGTGTAGGCAGCGAAAACAATACCCGTTTTGATTTACACGATGGTTCATATATTATAGACGGACAAACAGTTGTTTTAAAAAATGGTATATCAGAGACAGAATCAGATCCTGGGTCAGCCTCAAAAACCACTACTAAATATTTTGGAAATGATGTTGCGGGGGATTTTGATCATGACAAAAGAGAAGACTTAGCTTTTTTGTTAACTCAGGAAACCGGTGGTAGCGGTGTATTTTATTACGTCGTTGTGTTGCTTAACAAGGTTGATGGTAGTGTTGGAACAAATGCAGTATTTCTTGGAGATAGAATAGCTCCACAAACAACAGAATTAAAAGGAGAAGATATTTTAGTTGTTAATTATGCTGATAGAAATTCAGGAGAAAGTTTTGCTGTTGCGCCATCTGTTGGAAAATCAATGTATCTTGAGCTTAACCAAAAAACACTTCAGCTTGGCGAAGTCGCACAAAATCTTGAGTCAAAAGTTGCCTCGCTTAAAGTGAACCTAAGTTCGAAGACCTGGAATTGGATTAGTACTTCATATGGTGACGGAAAAATCATAAAACCAGTTAAGCAAAATAAATTCAGTTTAACTTTCAAAAAAGATAATACTTTTTCGGCAGCAACGGATTGTAATGGTATTGGTGGTGAATATTCAGTAAATAATAACAATATTATATTTACAAACATGATGTCTACTCTTATGTATTGTGAGGGCTCCCAAGAATCTGATTTTACAAAAATGCTAAATGATACACAGAGTTATTTGTTTACCCCAAAAGGAGAATTGGTTTTAACAATGAAATACGATACTGGTTCAATTTTATTTAATTAAAAACCAATATGTTCCATAAGCCTGTGAGAAACAGGGTGACTGAGTTTCTTTTCGGTGAGTTTTGTTTTTAGGAGCTCATTTAGTCCTTCGGTGTCGAGTGTGTCTGGGATTGAGATTGAAATCACTGGAGCTATTGCACGGGTTGTTTCGAGCAAGAGTTTGCTTCCAAGAGCATGTTCTTCTACTGTAAAACCTTTTATTTTATCGAAAGGATAGAAAAAATTTCTGATTATTATGCCTTCTTCGTTTATTGCGATTTCAATAATTTCTGGTTCGCGTGAGGCGTAATATCCTAGCATTATTGCACCCATAATAATTATTATGGCAAAAAGTACATCATGGAGTATTGTTGCAACAATCGCTCCAGCAATAGCAATAACGCCTAGTGCCCAATACCAGTCGGGGGTTTTTTCGCGGTGAGAATATTCTTCTATTTGCCAAGAAATTCGAGGTTCTTTGTCCATATATATAAATATTCTATCATATATTTATTAAATTTATGCAATAGTGTAACTCCCTTTTTTATATGAGATACTGTAACCATGAAACTAAAAGGAATATTATTTAAT
>CAYSZI010000111.1:0-2070 GCA_964435545.1 uncultured Candidatus Saccharibacteria bacterium
TCTTAGTTAATGTTTGATTGTCAGTCATGATTTTGATTTTCTCCTTTTTTTAGTTTGATATTTATTATAATATATTAGCTCAATATATTAGATATTTAATTAGCAATTTAACAATACCCAATTTTTGTCATTTTGATTCGATGATTTTCAATTCTCTTTACTATTCAAATGCTTCAGGGGTTGTTTCTAAGTCATTAATTTTATTCTATGTTACACAAATATATTTTATTTACGATATTTATATATTAAGAATAATTGTAATATTCTGCACCTCTGATATTCTCATGCAATGGTAATTGGAACTGGTTCGCTCCTTCATTTGACAAAGTGTCAAAATTACCGGTTAGTATGTTTTTAACAGTACGGTAGCTGTAACTGCCAAATTCGTCGGCACGACGGCAAGCCTGGTTAAGTCGTTGGTATCCGACCTTTTTACCGTAACTTAATATTCCGGCACATGATTTATATGCTTGCTCAGGATGTGTTTTGCTTTCCAGTATTATTTTGATGACTTTTTCGGTTTCTGGCCCAACCGATGCAGCCCAATTGATGAACATCTCAGGACACCATTCGCTGACAAAACGATGAGTGCTCGGCAAGTGTTCTGCTATTGTGGTATATTGATAAATGCCGGGGGTTCTGTAATGATGTGCTATTCGTTCAAGACCGCAATAGACCACAACTTTCGATCTTGTATATTCTATTTTAACTTTTTTGCCGGTGTACCTGAATGGGACACTATAATAGTGTTTGTCGCAGGCAAGCCAGATATAACAATTCTTCGGAACAGTGCCGACTGAGTAATTTTGTATTTCGTAACGCATTGTCGGTAAAGGCTTTAATGCCTTTTCTTCAATTTGTGTAAATAATTCCCGACGGCTGTATTCTTTGTTTTGAAACTTTTCATTATTATGCTTTTCCAATTGTTGCCACATTGCTTCATTTAAATCCTTGATTGTAAAAAATTCTTGGTGGCGAAGCGGTGCATAAATTCTCGTGTAAACATTCTTAACTGCATTTTCTACCAATGCTTTATCTCGTGGCTTAAGGCTGCGTGCGGGCAGAATTGTCGTTTCAAAATGTTCTCCGAAATCGGCAAATGTTCTGTTTAAATCCGGTTCATATCTGTTTGCTTTGGTTACTGCCGACTTCAGATTGTCAGGTACAATGGCTGCCGGTACTCCTCCAAAGTATTGGAGTGCATTTTCCACTACAGATATGAAGTCCTCTTTTTTCTGGCTTTCTACTGCTTCAACATACGTCAAACCGCTTGCTCCCAAAGTAGCCACAAATACTTCTACTTCATGGACTTCGCCTGTTTGACGGTTGGTGATTTTTTGTTTGCTCCCGGCAAAGTCCACAAACAGTTTGTCGCCTGCCTTGTGATCGAAATGCATCGTAACATCTTTTGTTTTCAAGAACTTGTTAAAATACAGGCAAAACTGTGTGTAGTTATATCCGTCCGGATGCTTAATCTTGTACTCTGACCATAAACATTGCTTGGTAACTCCAGGTGATTTTAATTCTTTTTCCATTTCCCCAAATTTGCCGAGTAATATTTCAAGCCTGTCGGCGTTTGGTTTTTCCTGCTCAGCGAACATAGTGCCGAGTTCCTCGTCGCTCTTAATCTTTATTTCTTCATAACTTAGACCTGTTGATCTGAACAGCAGGACATATTTTGTAACTGTTTTTCTTGATATACGGAGCATTTCTGATATGTTTTTATTGCTCCCGCCATCGCAATGCAATCTGATAATTTGTTTAATCTGAATCATTTCCAACCTCTTATTTGCCATAACTCACCTGTATTGTTGTTTGATATTTTTCAACAAAACTGGCTGCTATTTTAATTCCAATTATTTATTTATTTTAAGGTTGGTTGGTTTTTATGTTGTACCCTTTCACCGAAACGGGCTGTAACCTTTCACCGAAACGGGCTGTATACTTTTGCCGAAATGGTGTGTATCCTTTCACCGAAACGGCATGGATCCTTTTGCCGAAACAGGGTGTATACTTTTGCCGAAATGGGCTGTATCCTTTCACCGAAATGGGCTGTATCCTTTCACCGAA
>CAYSZI010000112.1:0-1968 GCA_964435545.1 uncultured Candidatus Saccharibacteria bacterium
TCTTTTTCTTGTTTGTTTATCAAACCTTTTAGTTTTTCTCCGTCACACACCCACTCATGCGATTCAAACCACTCTTTTCCGATGCCTTTTGGTCGCCCTTTTTCTCCAGTATTTTTATCTCTCCATAAACAAAGTCCGTGTTCATACAAATCAATGTCCAACACAAAATATCCTCGAGATTGAAGTTCTCTTCCAACAGCAGTTTTCCCAGTTCCCGAAATTCCAGTTATATAAATTTTTCGCATTTTATTTTAAGATTTGCGTAATCAAAGCAACCATTTGCTCTTTTTTTTCTGGCCTGCTTTCAGCAATCAAAAGTGTAAGTGCTGTCAAAGCCCCAGGGTTAATATTTCGCATTGTTTTAACTTTTGCTTTTCGTAAAAACCAAATAAAAGCAAAAGCACCGGAACGCTTGTTTCCATCAACAAACGGGTGATTTTTTACTATAAAATATAAAAGGTGTGCAGATTTTTCTTCGAGTGTTGGATACAAATCTTTTCCACCAAAAGATTGCATAACATTTCCAATTATTCCTTCAATACTTCCATTACTTCTTTCTTGTGCAAAAATATCTGTTGCTTCGTCTTTTTTAATCAACTCATTTCGCAAATTAAAAATTGCATCAGTCAATTCTACACTCGTAAGCTTTATAGATTTTTTTGTTTTACCAATTGAAACAAGTTTTTCTTTGTCATATGCATCAAGCGACATCCATGTGCTAGAAAATTCTTTAATCAACTCAAGAATTGTTTTTGGGTCAAGTGAAACATTCTCAGGCAAAAGTGCTTGAACATCCGCCACAGACTTCATAAAAGCCTCATAATTTTTTGAGATTTGCTTTCGATTTACTGCATAACCTTTCATTAAATACTCTCTCAAAATTTTATTTGCCCATTTTCTAAATTCTATTGCTTTTGAAGAATTAGCCTTATATCCTATAGATAAAACCATATCTAATGAATAAAAAGTGACCGGTTTATCTGAATTTGCAATGTGCATTTTTTGCACATTGCTTTTTGTATCAATTTCATCATTTTTTATAATATTATTTATATGTTTTGTTATAACAGAACGCTCAATATCAAAAAGTTGTGATATCTGTGCTTGTGTCGCCCAGATATTTTCATGCTCAAAATCTCCCCGAAGTTCAATAGCTCCAGATTTCGCCTGATAAATAACCATCTTATTTTTTAGAATTTTTGATTTCATAACAATTTAATTATACCAATAATTTATTGTTCCGAAAAATACTCAATCAATCTTTCTTTGCAATTTGAGACAAATTCCAGATTTTTTATTTCATTGTCGTATTAAAAGTACAAAATTTTTGCTTTTTTGCAGTGCTCGCATTCTTCTTCCTTGCCCCACATTTTTGCAAAACATGGGCGGTTTACCCATTTTCCACTACTCAAAAGCTCATCATAATCAGCAAAATCTTTTTTAAGCAATTCCATTTCTTCACTTGTGATTTTTGTGGCATAAACTGCCTCTTTTGAGGTATATTTTTCTTCCAAAAATAGCAATTTTGTAAGCAAAACTTCTGTTCCTTTTTGTGAACCTTCAATCAAAAAAGTATACATCGCGAGCTGACGAATAAACGAGCTCAATCTGCCCTCTTCGTCACGTTTTTCTATAACACTTTTTGTCTTTCCACCTCCTGTTTTAAAATCTGTTACTTCAACAAAGCCATTTTCAGAAGCTTCTGTGAGGTCGATTTTTCCATAAAATTTTAAATTTGGAAAATCTTTGTCATGATACGAAATCGAACGCTCAGATTGCGCATTTTCGAAAATTTTTGGCAAATAATTTGAAATAAAATTCTCCAAAATCTTTTTTGTTTCGCGCGCCGTGCGTTTTACGATTTTTTCATCAGAAATATTTTCTTTTTCTAAAGAATTTAAAATAATTGCATCTAAATTATCAAAATTTTCCGCGTATCTGTTTTTTATAAGATACTCAATCCCAGAG
>CAYSZI010000113.1:0-840 GCA_964435545.1 uncultured Candidatus Saccharibacteria bacterium
GCCGCGAAAAGACGAGCCTGACCCTGTGTCGCATTGTGACGGCTTGCCCAATCCACCATATGACCCCAATGCGGCTTATGAATGTGGTAAATGTTCGACTGCGGTAAGTGCGCCTGGCCCTTCCTCTGGCTATCGGACGTGTTCTACCTGCCAATGTATCTTGGATTACTTGACGGAGAACACTGCTGGAGAAGTGCTTTACCCGTGGCAGTTTCTCAGCAATGTGGAATGGCCAGGTGCTGAAACCTCCAAGACTGCGCGCGGATCCATACAGCGTGTCTTGGAGATTTGGATGAGTGTTGCAAAAGCCGTGAAATATGAGAAGGACGAGCAACAGTTTGGCCGGCCAGATGTCTGGAAAACCTCTGCCGAAACCTTGTCTTCCGGCCACGGTGATTGCGAGGACCACTCCATACTTTTGATGGATTGGCTGACTGCAGAAGGTTGCGAGGCGCGCGCTGTTGTGGGTGATGCGAACCTCAGCGAAGAAGGCTGGGGCGGGCATGTGTGGGTGGTGTTGCGCTTGGGCGGGGTTGAGTACCTGATCGAGGCAACAAACAACCCGACAATTCAAACGCGAGGTAAGGTAGATCCGGCGCAGGTCGAAGAATCGTGGCGATCTCACTTCAAGCTCGAGACTGTGCAGCAACTTGCCAGTAAATATCGCCCGGATTTTATGTTCAACCACCGTCACTTCTGGCGGCGCAAGGGGCTCAGCAAGGACAACAAGCCTGCGGCGCCTTCCTCTTATTGGTCAAACGCAGATTGGGAGGAGGGAATGTGGCTGCGTCAGCGCTGCGATCAGAAACCATCGGTTGCCGCCACCTAATCGGAAGAAAC
>CAYSZI010000113.1:850-1968 GCA_964435545.1 uncultured Candidatus Saccharibacteria bacterium
TGAACCTTTTAAACCTGTGCAGAAGTTCGAATTTAATTACCGCTCGGTCGGCTTCGGCACGCGGTTCGTAGAAGGCCCGGAGCAACGCGAGCAACGGCCCAAGTTTCCGCCGCCTGCAACGCCCGAAGTGAAGCAGTGGGAAAAGCAGGAAAAGGACGAGGACCAGAAGAAACTTTGCTGCAACGAAATTGCGGTGGACGTGGGTAGCGCCTGCCACGGTTACGATGACTGCGTCCTTCACGTTTACGACCACCACTTCCAGCGGGATGCCGCTAAAGACCCGAGTTTCAGCCGCCAGCTTCAGAATTACGGTTCTGCGGCCGTCACTGTCCTCGCCAATGCCGAGGCAATCGCTGCCAAAGCTGACGAACTTCGGAAGGCGGGCATCAAATCAATCTGGATCACGTCGCATGAAAGTCCCGATTTCGACGCTTATTGTGCCAGTTACCTTGTTCGTCGCCTGGTGGACAATCCCGGGCTGAAAACTGAGTTCAACGGCTTGAAAGCAGAGAATTACCTGCGGGATTGGAAGGGCAATGGACTGCCGCGTGGGTTGGATGAACTGCAACCCGAAGCGAAGGCGCTGTACCTCCTCGCGACCTATGCCGCCCGTGTGGACAATTGCAAACCGGACACATGCCCGCGCGATGCCTCACTGCGTTTCCTTTTTCTCGCCGCCAAGCAACGCGGTCGGTTTCCGGGGCACGTTCCTGATGCAACCGATTTCTTCACATTAGTTGTCGCTGCCCTCACTTCCGAGAAGTCCTCCGAGCGAATCAACCCGCTCATCGATGGTTTCACCCCTCACGGAGGAGAGTTCGCGCGCGAGATTGAATACATCCGCAACCAGGAGATGGCTTATCAGTTGGACATCCGCCGGGCCAAGATCTGTTCCGTGGCCGCCGCCAAGTCTAAGACACCGTTTTCTCAATGGTCGAAGGAGGTAAGAAAGCAAGCCTTGTGGTGCGGCGAGAAGTTGGGGGCGTTCTTTCAAGACTTGGTGGATGATACCAACCGTTCCGGTCTCGTCCGCGAGGTGTTGGGCGAAGAACGTCAAATCGTCGATGGCCTGTTCCTCATGGATCCGCAGTGTCAGTTCTTCAAGGACTGGGCTCGGC
>CAYSZI010000114.1:0-1965 GCA_964435545.1 uncultured Candidatus Saccharibacteria bacterium
ATGAACGCTTATAACAGAGCTTGTGAGCTGATATACAGCACCTTTTGGTTCTTGGCCAATTACTGGATGAAGTGCTATAAAAAATACGAGTTGATATATCACTGATGATAATGCTATAGTATGAAATAGAGTGTATCTTGCTTGAGAGATGAATCTTCCATGAATCGTAAGAGTAAATGTGAATAATGTAGCCAATAGAACCCTTGTATATAATCCAAGATTATATTCTGGGAATTATGATATTTTTGGTGCTGCTTATGATGTAGATACTACACCACCGGTATGTTCTGTAGTATATACTACTGCGCCTATTTGTGGAAATTCAACGATAGAGACATGAGTATTAGCATATCTTACGTGATGTACAGAAGCTATTACGGTAACAAATAATGGTGGAGCTACAGGCTATTTCTTTACAGGAAATGGAAGCTTTGATTTCACGTATATGGATGCTGTAGGCAATACTGGTATAACTACCGCAACAGTTAGTAGTTCTCCAGTTGTTGAACAATGTGATGATGGTAATACTACTCCAGGAGATGGATGTAATGCTACGTGTCAATGGGAAGCTCCTCCAACTGCAAATGTATTGTATGATAGTACTTGACGAACAAATCGTGATGTCTACGCTTTCTTAACCTGATATTCAGCTCCATTGACAAATATTAATGCTACGTGACATCTTTTTACTGGTAATGGATCCTTTTTGTTTACCTTTTATAATTTGGTTGCAAATAGTGGTAGTGTCTTAGCAATCGTAAACTGGATAGATAGAGTTCCTCCAACCGCAGGTGTATTGTATGATAGTACTTGACGAACAAATCATGATGTCTATGTTTCTTTGACATGATATTCGGAATCGCTTACGTGAATTAATGCTACATGATATCTTTTTACTGGTAATGGAACCTTTGAATTTTCTTTTTCTGATCTTGCAGGTAATACATGACGTGTAGTAGCAATGGTTACGGGAATAGACAAGCTTCCTCCGACTTTTGATGGGGTAACCAGTGGTGTATCTTATCCTACAGGAAAATATATTCATTTTGCAGATGATAATACTTGAGTAGAGGCAAGGATTAATGGTATTCCTTATACTTGATGAGACCTTATTACAGGAAATGGTGTCTATTCACTTGTGGTTACTGATATTGCATGAAATATAACGTGAGCAACCTTTACTATACAATTTCCTACTGCTGGTGGATGATCTAGTCCATCTAAAGATATTTGTCCTTGATGAAAAGATTTTTCTCCTAGTTTTTATGATGGAATTTGTACATCGATACCACAATCTTCCTTGTTGTTGACGTGAAATGTTTTGAATAATATTACTTCTTTATTGTCTAATGGTGCTATACAAACCAGTATCTCTTGATCTCACTATTCTTTGGAAATGAATGTTGCCTATCTTGAATCGTACGCGCTTGGAATCACAAGCTTCCCTACTATCCAAGGGGCTCAGGTTGAAGGAAATCTTATTAGATCTGATTTAGCGAAAATGTTGTCTATTTTTTCTACTCGTGTTTTATGAAGACAGGTAAATACGTGAACTATGTGTGTATTTTCTGATATGAATACTCAAAGCGATGAAATGAAATCTTATGCTACTATGGCTTGTCAGTTGTGACTTATGTGATTGAAGTCTAATGGTACTCCAGATATACTATTTAATCCAATGGCAGTGGTTACGAGAGCGCAATTTTGATCTACCTTGTCTAGATTGTTGTATGGAACAACCAATAACACCTCTGACAATGCTCATCGATATCAAAAACACCTTCAAGCACTACAACTTTCTGGTATTATGACAAAAATAGATGCACCTAATATGACAGAACTTAGGGGTAATGTATTTTTAATGCTCAAAAGAGTTATAAAATAAGGATAGAAAATATGGTTTTATTTGAAATTATTGTGTCTATTATATATTTTTCATAATCGCTTTTTTGATTCCTTCTAGAT
>CAYSZI010000115.1:0-1958 GCA_964435545.1 uncultured Candidatus Saccharibacteria bacterium
GTTCCAGATAATTCTATATTTTTACCAACAAAATTTTCTAATGAAAAAATTCCCACATTTGCAATTTTCATTCTAAAAATTCCAAGCATCATTGCAAAACAAACAAGACTCAAACAAAAAAATATTTGTTTGAGTCTTGTTTGTTTTATTATCCCAAAAGCTAAAAACGCAATTCCAAAAAATACAATTACATGTAAGTAATAATCAAACTTAAAAAGTGTTTCAAAAATTACCCCGAAACAAATTCCAAAAACAATCGAGATAAATATTGCATCTATTGTGTATGATTTTGTGCCAAACTTTTCCATTCAACAACAAGGGCGTCTTCCTCTTCCTGACTTCCAACCTTCTTGAATTTTGCATTCGATTTTCCTTTCACTCGAGCCTCACACGATTCCCAATCTTTATGAATTTTTACCTCCCCTTCTATCATCGAAACATATGAATGGGCTTTTTTTGAAGAACTAGATTTCTTGGTTGCATTTTCTGGAGAAACATCAAACATACTTCCTCCGATTAATTTTATATACTCAAAAACATCTCCAACAAAAAGTAAGATTGATTCACCATCTGCTTTTTTTGTTGCGATCTCATCAACACGTTCATTTCCACGAAGACCAGAATGTCCCGAAACTTTTTCCCAAGAAATACTTTTTTTTAATTTCAAACGAAAACTCAAAGCACCAAGCTCTTTCCACAAATCTTGATTTAAAACATCTTCACCAGTTTTTGTTTTCCAACCATTTTTTTCCCAACCAAAAACCCATCCGGTGATTCCATTTAAAAGATATGCCGAATCAGTATGAATTTCTACATCACCCTCGATTTTTCGAGACTCAATAAAAGAAAGTGCCTCACGAGCGGCCATCATTTCCATGCGGTTGTTTGTGGTGTTGTCTTCATGCCCACCTAACTCATAAACCTTACCATCGTTGTTGTCGACAACAACAGCACCCCAACCTCCCTTACCAGGATTGCCTCTCGATGACCCATCAGTAAATACAACAATTAAACCGTTTTTCATATTCTCCATTGTAACAAATATACAGGCTGAGGCAAAAAAATAAGACTAGGAGGTTTTCCTAATCTTAATTTGTTTATTATTTAATAAATCTTTAGATACCTGAAACAAAGGTATCGATTGATTTAATTTCTTTTATTTCTGATTCCTTTAAGTTTTTAACAAACTTTGTTGCGATATAACAAAAATCAGAATCGCGATACTTATTGGTTTCGTTTATAGCGACAACACACTTACTTACATTCAAAACGAAACCAAAATTTTGTTCATTTTGAATCATTTGTCCATAAATAGACTCAGGGATAAAAACATTGAAAATTGGGCGGCCTGAAGAGAAAGTAAAAATAGGATCAAATCCAAGTGGACTAATTTCACTATCTTTATAACCCCAATCAATAAGTTTTGTATTTTCAATACCGGGCTTTATGCTAAAACCCATAAATATATGCCCTCTTTGTTTTTTTCCAAAAAGAGATTTTACATACCACCCTAGCTCAGCGTATTCAATCTGATATGCATGCCTTACAAAAACATTAGCAGATGCGACTACTATTTTATGGTAATCTCTTGCCAGAATACAAACATCCTCTTTTACCATTTTGCCTGGAAAGTAAAATTTTATTTTTTTGTAAGTTTGGTCGATTAAAAACCCAAAAATTACAAACAAAACAAAAATTGCACTACCTACAATAACAGCATAGCGGTGCTGGCTTAGAATAATTTCAGCAGAACATATTGCTGAAAAAATAACAAAAATTATTATTGCTACGATTTTTACTTTCAGTAAAAAAATTCTATTTCTCATTATTGTCTATTTTTAATTGGTGAACAAAAACCCATAAAAAAATGAATCTTTGTTCACCAATCAACCTTTTTTCAGAGGAAAAAGTTACCTTTGAATTAGTACACCAAGTAAAATTGGTATATGAGAAAAACA
>CAYSZI010000116.1:0-1929 GCA_964435545.1 uncultured Candidatus Saccharibacteria bacterium
TTTTCTCATATACCAATTTTACTTGGTGTACTAATTCAAAGGTAACTTTTTCTAACATGGATGATATATACCAAGGACGTATTTCATTTTTGAACAATGAAAAACATTTCGGATTTATTTCGATAAAAAATAACGGGTCGTATTTTTTTACTACTCAAACATTTGAACAATCTCTATTAAAAAAACAAGGATTGATTGATAGAGTACGCAGTTTTTCTGTTGGTGATGAAGTACAATTTAAAGTACGACCATCAGAAAATAAAAGAGGGAAATTCGTAGCTTATGAAATTATATTTTTAGGCAACGACAAAAGACAAAAACTGATTGATCAATTTTTGTCTGGAGACAAAATGCTTGGTTATTTAAAAAAATTTCAAGACAAATTTTTTGTTAAACATTTGGAAACTTATGTTTTTGTTCAGATTATTATTTCTGGATGGGAAACTGATTTACAAAATATTTATGAAGGCAGAATTGATAAAATTGTTGAATTCAGATTGGTTGATTATAAAAAAATCGAAAAAATTACTGGTGTATTGAAAGACCGAAAATTTATTGACGAATATCATCAGATTGTTGATTTCTTTACAAAGGGCACTGTTGTTGAAGCGCTAATAACTGGCAAAAATGCAGATGGTTTTTTTACCACTACTTTTAATGGGAAAGCTCCTGGATTTATTCCTTACTACAATAAAATGAGCTCGATACAAAAAGAGACTTTTTTGAGTTTAAAAATTCATGACATTGTGCAAACAAAAATATCGCATATAAGCAATAATCAGTTGAAACTTGTGCTTCTCGAATGATTTATTACAATACTACAAGCTACCTTTTGGTGGCTTTTTATTTTCTGTCTTTTTCCTGTTTTTTATGTATAATGCAGTAGTTAAGGGAACACTTATTCAGAGCTAATGTGCTATATAAATCAATAATTTTTTAAATATATGAATCCATTTAATAAAGAAAAAAATAAGGGCGTTGATGGAAAAATTCCAGAAAAAAAAGGGGCAAATGAGTCTCCAAAATTTTCACGACATATTATTACAGCTGTGCTTATTTTTGTTTTAATAAGCGCGACTTACGTTTTAGTTTCTGGGGGTATTTCTAAAACAAAAGATATTTCGCTTTCAGAACTCGCAAAAGATGTTTCGGCTGGAACAGTAAAGAGTATCAATGTTTCGGGGGATAGTCTTGAGGTTGTTTTAACAAACGGTGACAAGGTTAATTCAAAAAAAGAAGTAGAAACATCATTGTCTGAAACTTTAAAAAATTACGGAGTTGCTCCGGAAAAAGTTTCTGCAGTTGAAACGACTGTTACAACAGATAGTGGTTTTGGATATTGGTTTTTTAACATTATTCCAATTGTTTTGCCTGTAATTGTTATTGCATTTTTCTTTTGGTATCTTACGAGGCAAGCAAAAGGTTCTGGTATGCAAGCATTTACTTTTGGACAAACACGCGCACGAGTAACTGATCCTGATGATATGAATAACAAAGTTACTTTCAAAGATATTGCTGGTGCAAAGGAGGCAAAAGAAGAATTAAAAGAAATTGTAGATTTTTTGAAAAATCCTAAAAAGTTTTTGGATATTGGTGCACGAATTCCAAAGGGAGTTATTTTAACTGGTGCTCCTGGAACTGGAAAAACTTTGCTCGCACGCGCAGTTGCGGGTGAAGCGAATGTTCCATTTTTTCATTTGTCTGGTTCTGAATTCGTAGAAATGTTTGTGGGTGTTGGTGCTTCACGTGTGCGTGATCTTTTTGCAAAAGCAAAAAAGTCTTCACCTTCAATTATTTTTATTGATGAAATAGATGCTGTTGGGCGAGTTCGTGGAAGCGGTGTTGGCGGAGGAAATGATGAACGTGAACAAACTCTAAACCAAATTCTTGTTGAGATGGATGGATTTGAACCAAATGAAAAAGTTATTG
>CAYSZI010000117.1:0-1247 GCA_964435545.1 uncultured Candidatus Saccharibacteria bacterium
CGCTTATAAACGAAAGTGTAAAAGGGAAAGATCATCCGAAAACGCTTTTTGAAATGGTGGTTTTGGTGACACGCTTCCAAGACAAACACATGAAAAAATTGACGGAAATAAAAGAAGGATTAAAAACAGAAAATCCTGATTTGTTCGCCAAATTTGGTCGCTTTTATGCCACGATAAAAATCTGTGGGAGAGACCATTACAAGGCACAAAAACATCATTCTTTTGTTTCAAATCAAGCTCTAGTAAAGAAGTTCAAAATAGGGAAAACGATACGTTTTGCACCTACAGAAACAACTATTTACGTAAGCTCAGAATTTAACAGAGGAGCATTATCCTTGAAACATTTCAAGGAGCTCAGAGACAAAAAACACATGGGAGAATTCCATGATCGCATGATTGAAGACATTGTTTGCGAAGCAAAAAACTTCGTCAAAAGCCATGGCAAAATTATTTGCGAAACATCGTTCAAGTAAACTCATTCAAGTAAACATCGACCTCTTTCCTGTATCATGGAAGGAGTTTTTTTTATTAGGCAACATAGCTTGACTTGATAAAAATAATAGATATATTCATAAAAAATAAAAATAGCAATATGATACAAATAGGAGGTTTTTTTATGGTGATAGCCTGTCTATCATACTCAACAGCAGTTTGGACAGAAAGAGCAATCAAACAACTGAAGATATGGATGATAGTACTCTTTGCTCTTGGATTCCTATGTGACACCATCGGCACATCGATGATGTTTATGGTCTCAACAACAAAATTCCATTTAACCATCCATTCGGGAATTGGATATGCTGCCTTGGCAATCATGGCATTACATCTGACATGGGCAATCTTAAGTATAAGGAAAATCGGAAGATACGAAGAATACTTCACAAGATTTTCTATTGTAGCGTGGATACTATGGATGGCAGCTTTTATAAGCGGAATAATTATAAATATGTAATGTATTGGGAGTATGCTCCCATTTTTTTATACCTGAATTTTAAGATAGACAATATATTAAAAAAAACGCCAGGAATAGTTCCCAACGTTTTTTTTGTTTTTTTTGTAGGAAACAGTTTTAAACTGTTCCTTAAATTCATTTAAGATAAAACCAAATAGATTGACTTTTTTAATTAAATAAATATATATGTTTATAACATAAAAAAATACATATGAAAAAAATTACATTGACCGCAGCCCAAATGGCTGTTTTGCTGGTAGTCTTTGGCGACTACGGCTTACCTGCTGTGGAAGAG
>CAYSZI010000117.1:1257-1897 GCA_964435545.1 uncultured Candidatus Saccharibacteria bacterium
TGGTATGCCCGAAGATTGCCAAGAAGAATTTGTACTAAAATTCCCTATTGATCACATCGAAGAATTTATGAAGACCCTCCAAGATGCTTTTGGAGATGAAGATTTGAAAACAAACTGGGAAAGAATCACTACCCTTAAATCAGAAATTCAGACACTTCTTAATGCAGCTGAAGAAATTCAGCTTTCCATGTACAAGATTGTTGTGCTTCTGGGGGGAATAAAATTTTCCTCAGAACTTATTGAACATCTTGGAGCAAACAAGGTAACGGTTCTTGCAGTTACAAACAAAGAAGAACTCGAGCAATTGATTGCTGATAAAAAGAAAGATGAGCCGAAAATCAAGGCAATGATAGTTGTAGCCAAAGAAACCGACGATGATCTGGTCTTGGCTATCTATGATGTCCTAAGTACAAACTCTCCAATCGAGGTTTATGTATATTGTCTCACTGATGAGAAAGATGGGGACGTTCCTGAAGGAGTTGACTATCCTATCAATAACGAAGCTGACATCGACTGGACTGACATCGATCTTCAGATGGAAAGTTCCAACTAAGAACAAAAGAAAAATTTACCTTAACGTGGGAAGTTCTTGCATGTCTCGAACTTCCTTTTTTTATACTTAAATTTCAAGGTAGACAAC
>CAYSZI010000118.1:0-1874 GCA_964435545.1 uncultured Candidatus Saccharibacteria bacterium
GAACGCAACATTGCGGGGAGCCTTTTTGTGGTTCAGTTGCATCTGCTCCTCAACTATTTTCTTCCAAACATCCGGTCCAGTTGATCAAGCGAGAGCTTGATAATAACCGGACGGCCATGAGGACAGGAGTATGGTTCACGCGTTGCAAAGAGGTTATCGATGAGGGTGCGCATCTCTTCAAGCGTGAGCTTCTGCCCTGCCATGATGGCATTGCGGCATGAATAGGACTTGGCAAGATTGTCGCGCTTCTCCAGTTTGAGTTTTGAGGCATTCTCCTGATACTCGGCAATCATCTCCTGCAGGATGGTGACCTCAGTTCCAGGCTTGACATCCTGAGGAACCCCTTCAATCATGATGGTTTTGTTGCCGAAAAGCCTGAGATTAAAACCAAGCCGGTCAAGCTCTTCACGTATCTCCTCAAAAACTTCAAACTCCCAGGGACGAAACTCCACCTTCTGCGGAAAGAGCAACTGCTGTGAGTTCGGGACATTCTGGTTCATCACCTCAACCGCACGCTCATACAAAACGCGCTCATGGGCCACATGCTGGTCAATAATCATCAACCCTGTCTTGATCTGGCAAATCAGGTACTTGTTATGCAGTTGCCAAATTTTCGGCTCGGGCTCCTTCGGGTTGGGAAGCGCTTCATCTTCATCAGGTGATGAGTGAAGAGCGTAGAGCAACCCCTCCTCTCTCTCCTGCAACTCCTGCTCAGGATCACCAAATCCGGCAGCAGCGCCGAAGGGAAACATTTCTGTCTGCTGCGGAGTTGAGCGTGCCGGGCTGGGAATTTCCGAAACGGCCCCTTTACGATAATTCGCATAGAGAGCGCTGGTTGTTGTGACTCGATGGGGCATATCCTGAAACGAGAGTTTTCTGAATGCCGATGCCGAGGGCGACGTGGAAGAAAACGGATCGTGCTCCTGGGCTCCCAGATCGGGAGAGAAGTCGTGCAACTGGATGGTTCGCTTCACAATCGGATAGAACATGTTCCGCACACTCCGTTCATCGTCAAAGCGGACCTCAAGCTTTGCCGGGTGAACGTTCACATCAATACGGGATGGATCAATAGTCAAAAAAAGGAGCACAAACGGGGTCTGGCGATCAACAAGCAGATCACCATAAGCCTGCTGAACAGCCTGAGAGAGCATCCGGTTCTGGACAAGGCGGCGATTGATAAAAAAGTACTGGTCAAGTTTTCGGCGTTTCTGCATGGCAGGCTTGCCCAAAAAGCCCCTGATGGAGAGGTAATCATTCTCCTCGGAAAGCTCAATCATGCCGGCAGCAAAATCATCCCCATAAAAGACATTGAGCCGCTCCAGAATATCCGGACGCTTCACATGAAAAAGCTCCTCATCATCGCTGTACATCCGCCACTCGATTTCCGGGTAGGCCAGCGCAAACGACTTGACGATCTCGAAGATATGGTTGTACTCGGTCGCGTTGGACTTCAAAAACTTGCGGCGTGCGGGAACATTATAAAAAAGGTTTCTGACACTGATGGTCGTACCCTGCTCACCCTGTACCCCCGACTCCTCAGCGAAAGCTCCTCCCTCATAACGGAGCCTCAAACCAAGCGTCTCTTTTGCCGTACGGGTTTTCAGTTCAAAATGTGAGACCGAAGAGATACTCGCAAGCGCCTCTCCCCTGAATCCAAGACTTTGCAGTGATTCGAGATCCTCAACCCCGGTAATTTTGCTTGTTGCAAAACGCTCAACACACAAAAGGGCATCTTCACGAACCATTCCCGCGCCATCATCCACAATACGGATCAGCTCTTTTCCGGCGTCCTTGATGGCAACGGTTATTTTAGAGGCACCGGCATCTATGGCATTTTCAAGAAGCTCCTTGACAACTGAAGCAGGGCGCTGAAC
>CAYSZI010000119.1:0-1814 GCA_964435545.1 uncultured Candidatus Saccharibacteria bacterium
CTAACGCAGCGGCTTCGGCTGCCACCGCAATAACAAATGCAGCAACAGCACAAACAGCCGCTACAAATGCCGCAACAGCCGCTTCTAATGCTAATACAGCCGCAACGAATGCAGCTTCAGCCGCTTCTGCCGCACAGACCACAGCGAATACCGCTGTAACTAATGCCGCAACAGCAACAACTAACGCAGCTACCGCACAGACAAGAGCAGACAACGCATTTACTAATGCTGGTACTGCTAATACTGCTATTTCAGATATTTCGAATGACAATAAGTTTACTCCTGTAGAAAAATCATCTTCAAAAATGGAATGGGATACGATTGTATCTGAGAAAGCCACAAATGATTCTCAGGCTACGGCATTTGGTATCACTACGGAAAAAACTACTTATGGAACAAACTTCCAAGCATTAGCTAATTATTTAAATGCTGGATCAGCATGGTCAACAGGAACCCCATCTTGGTTAGCCAGTTTAGGAACAACAACTGATATTGATGGTCCTACATTTAGAACTAACTTTAAGAATTATTACGATTCACGAACCGCTTTATTAAATGCTATTTCAGCTAAAGCTAAAGCATTAGCAGATGCGGCTCAGACACAAGCTAATACAGCCAATACCGCTGCCGGTACAGCTAATACTGCCGCAACCAATGCCGCTTCAGCAGCATCGGCGGCTAATACTGCCGCTACGAATGCGGCTTCTGCGGCTACAGCAGCACAAACTCAAGCAAATACCGCTACCACAAACGCTGCAACAGCACAAGCGGCTGCTGTCGCTGCACAAGGAACTGCAAATACCGGAGTAACAAACGCTGCGGCTGCATTATCAGCTGCTAATAGTAACTTTGATGCAGCAACACTTAATATTAACGCTGTAAAAAGTGCGATCTACTACCCTGGAACAACACAAGTTAATGGCGCTAGTATAAGAACTGGCACTATTGTAGCAAATGCCATTTCAACATCACTTCTTCAAACCAATAACTATACGCAAAACTCATCTGGTTATCCTTTAACCGGTGCCAAGTTAGATGCTTGGGGTCCAGCTTTAAAAGTAGCCGCTAATAATTTGATGGTTGGTGGTTATACATTTAGTGATGCTTTCTTTAGATCTTTAAATGCACTTGATGGATCTAGCGCATCTAGCAAGGT
The DNA here is from genome assembly GCA_964435545.1 of uncultured Candidatus Saccharibacteria bacterium. GTDB lineage: Bacteria > Patescibacteriota > Minisyncoccia > Phycocordibacterales > UBA9973 > CAITQP01. Next base: position 1,157 of record CAYSZI010000119.1, read on the forward strand.
ATTTTATAGAGGATCTAACAACGTTAACATTAGAGCTGGCACACCTAATATTAACTGTTTATCAATAAGTGCTAGAACGTGTTCTGTTACTGTCGCTTCTTTCTCCGTTTGTTTTGATTTAATATTACAGCCAACGTCAACAGACGATAATTTAGACGGTATGCGTTATGCTAAAATACAAGTATATCCACATGGGACTAATGGAGTAGCAGATACGCTTTATGTTGCATTACCAGATAGATGTTATGCTAATAATACAGAATCAAATACTTTAAATTCTTCTCGCATAACTTTTAATTGGACATATGCATCAGGAGGTACTTTTGGAGTTTATTATTATACCGCTTCTACTCATCAAGAAATAATTTATTATGATTATGATAGTAACGGTTGGAGTTATCCGGTTTATGGTCCAATACCAGATTATACCGGATCCTTCTACGGTCATTTACTAGTTTCAATAGTAAATGTATATGGGGAATCCGCCGAAGCTTGGTATCATGGAACTACAAATATTGGAGTTTTAACTAGAGACTTTTACAATCCTTATGGTCCAACTCCCGATCCAACTCCTGTTGGTGGTGGAGGAACTACAGGTGGGGCTACTGGTGGTGGCGTTTCGGTTGGTGGTGGTGGTGGTTATTGCCCTGCTCCATAT
>CAYSZI010000120.1:0-1802 GCA_964435545.1 uncultured Candidatus Saccharibacteria bacterium
GGTGTAGTTGAACTAGTTTCAAATATAATAAAAAAGTTTAAATAAATACTTTCTGCACCAAGATGGAGTTTTTTACGTAATATAATATATAAAAACCATGGACGAATTTCCTAAAAATACCAAGAAGAAAAAAACAAAAATATTTATTATGGGTGTAATTTCTCTTGCCTTGTTTGTTTTTGGTATTTTTATTTTTCGTACAGTTTTTTTAAGGTTAAATCCTCATGCTTTAGAAAATTTGGTTGTTATTCCTCCGGGCTTACGCAAGGAAGAAATTGTAAAAATAATTGGAGATAAAGCTTCTTGGACAAACACTCAAAGACAACAATTTTTGGATGCAACAAACGCGTCGCCAGATTATTTTGAGGGTGTGTATTTACCAGACACGTATTATATTCCAAAAAACGAATCTCCTGAAAATGTAGCAAAAAGATTGCGTGCACATTTTGAAGAAAAATTTGCACCGTATGCAAAAATCGCGGCAAAAAATAATATGAAGTGGACTACTGTTGTAAAAATCGCCTCTCTTATCCAGCGTGAGGCAGGAAGCAAGGCAGACATGCCAATTATTGCTGGAATCATTTGGAATCGCCTTGATCAAAAAATGAAACTTCAAATTGATGCAAGTGTTGCATATGCAAGGGGTGACATGGGTTCTGGTTGGTGGGCGCCTATTTCACACGCAGACTTAAGTATAGACTCTCCTTATAATACATATATGTATAAAGGTCTTCCTCCTCATCCAATCGCAAACCCTAGTATTGATGCAATTTCTGCAACAGTAAATTCGGCTTCCACAACATGTTTATATTATATTCATGATTCGTCGCGTAATATTCATTGCGCCACAACAAACGAAGAGCAAAACACAAATGTTCGTAAATATTTAAAATAAGAAATTATATTTTTTCGAACACAACTAGATGACAGTCTGGGTAAGTTCGGTCTTTTATTGGTGTTAGCGGAACAGTGTAAGAAATACCTCTTTTTTCTTCAAGCAATTTCCATTTTTTTGGATCAAAAAGTTTTTTCATATCATCTACATATTTATTTTTCGAAGCGGGTGAAAATTCCCAATCGTATGGGTCTGTAAAAATCGTTTTTCCTCCTTGTTTTAATAAACCATAAATTTTTTCTTCGACTTTTTGCGGGTCGTTTACTCTATCGATTACATTCAGGCAACTTATAAAATCAAATTTTTCTCCATCATTTTTAAAATTTTCGAGTTTTGAGTATTCAAAATAAACATTTTTTGAGGTTTTTGGGATTTCGTATTCGTAAACATGACCTTCTTTGTAAAGATCGTTGCAAATATTTATGCGTTCGTGAATGTTGTCAATTCCTACGGATTCACTTGCCCCCATTTTGGAATATTCAAATACCATACGACCAGCAGCACAACCTATATCTAAGACTTTTATGTTTGGTTGTATGTATTTTTTTGTAACCGAAATTATTTCTTGGTAATATGGTTCTGATTTTAAATACAAATTATCTTTTATGAAAGGGCCAAAGTGGGCTAAAATATGCTGCCGTATTAATCTATTTAGTGTGTAGTAATTATTTATTTTCTTTAAAAAATTAAGCATGAATTTATGTTAACACAAAAAATAAATTAATTATTGATTAATCCTTTATCTAAGGTCTCTTTAAAATAACGATCAAGCTCTTTTTGAGAAAGTTGTTTTATTTCCTCCATTTCAAACCATCTGTATTCCAAACTCTCCTCGTCTATTTTAGGTACACCTTGTACTGGACCCCATTTGTAGTACACAATCCTTGTATTAGGTATTGTATTCTAG
>CAYSZI010000121.1:0-1797 GCA_964435545.1 uncultured Candidatus Saccharibacteria bacterium
GTTTGTAGCGTGACCAACAACCAAAAGCAAAACCAACAAAAAATTACAAAATAAAAAAAGTATGACCAGAACCTTTGTTTTTTTGAAAATATTTATATCAAGAAGTGACATAAAGAAAAACCCGCAAACCGAAACAGCAATCCAAATCAATTGTTTTTCAAAAAATACGCTGTCTGCGCCATACGATTGCATTGTCAAAAGACCAGCCAAAGTTATCGGCAAGGTAAACAAAAGAAGCATCCAATCGACGCGTTTTATAAAGCTATTTAAATCTTTTTTAAGGTTGTCCACTTGCGTCATGATACAGAAATCCCGCCCTTTTTGCAAAGCAAAAAGGGCGGGATTTTAATATGTTTTTACTGATTATTTATCGTACTAAAAATATCAACAGTCGGAAGAATTTCATATCTTACGATTGGAGTTTTAAAAGGTTTAGGCCAAGTAAAATATACTGGCAAATCTTTTCCTGGAGGCAAATCGTGCACATATGTTTTTGAAATACTTATCGCATTATCATTTTCGTCGTAAAGAATTGCTGCCACCTGGAGATTTCTCAAAATAATTGTCGGCGAGCTATCAGACAATGTTGCAAAAAGTTTTGGCACAAAATTTGAAGTATCGAGAGAAACGTCTGAAGATTTTACACGAAGGGCACTAATCTCAGATGGAATATGTTTCCATGGAACGTTTGGTGTTTTCCAATCAAATGTAGTGTTGCCTACAATCGCATTCCCTGCCTTTATACCAGTCTCTACGATTGCATAACGTCCAGATGGTGGAACAACCGCAACGCCTTCAACACGAGTGATATATGCGCCTTTTGTGTCATATAAACGGAACTCATAAGGCAGTGCAGAAATACCAGCGCTGTTTTGATTTTCTATATATGCAATTGCGTTGTAAACATCGTCAGTAATATTAAAAGAACGTTCCCACAAAACTGTTGGATTTTTTACATCAGGTGTACACAAATTTACGCAACCCCCGCCACAATCTATTCCAGTTTCGTCGCCATTTTTTTTGCCGTCAGTACAGCTAGGCGCCATAAAAATTATTGGTTCGAGATAATAAAAAACGACACTCGAAAAAACAAAAAGTAAAAGAAAAACTATTATAAGTTGTCGTCGAAATGACCAAGACATAACAACAGTATACAGTATTGTGTATTTACTATAAAGGGGAAATAAAAAAACTCTTGCAAAAATAAATTCGCAAGAGTTTTCAAAGATATGATTAACCAAAAAATTATTCTTGGTTTTTAGAGAAAACTCTCCAAAAAAGAAAATCTCGGGTAGTGAAGAGGGCATCTAATGAAGCCATGTCAGCTTCTTCAGATTGTTGTTTTTTAGCCCAAACAATTTCTTTCCAGTACGTATTACCGTACTTTCCTTCTTTAAGTTTGGAAATTCCAAACAGAGAAGGACTATCAACTCGACCGACTTCTAACGTCCAGTCCGGGTTAATAGTAAAAATTGTTTTTCCCTTTGAACCCTGGATATATCCAGATGTGTCCAAACGGTACATTGTTTCACCATACGTTACACTTCCTACATTTTTGATGTAAGAAACAAACTTTTGATAATTCAACGTGTCTACACTGACGTAAACAACCCAGCTAAAACCTTTTGGAAATGAATCCACCAAAATTGGATCTGCAGATAACTGCCACATGGTTGCGAAAAAAATCGCAACACTCAAACTCAACTTTCTCATAAAACTGTATTTAATTGTTAAGCATTTTACGAAAAAGTTACCTTTGAATTAGTACACCAAGTAAAATTGGTATATGAGAAAAAC
>CAYSZI010000122.1:0-1757 GCA_964435545.1 uncultured Candidatus Saccharibacteria bacterium
GAGCAGTGCCTGCTTAATTGCAAATGGAACCTGAATCAAGAAGTGCAAGACCCCTCCAATTACCACTCCATAAACTACTCCAGTAATTCCAAAGAACGGATACAAAAATACTATTCCAAAAATAATTGAAAGGTTGTAAAGAATAGGACTTACCGCGTATAAGAAAAATCTTTTTTTAATCTGAGTAATTACTCCAAGCATGTTTGAAATTCCCAAACAGATTGGTTGAAGCAACAAAATTCTTGAAAGCATAATGACTTGACCCAATGAATCCGGGTCTGTGATTCCCGGAAAAACATATTGTGCGATATACGGGATTACAAAAAACGCGATCAACGCCACAAGGACTATTGCAGAGAAGAATACCGTAAAAACAGAATCCAAAAACTTCCTTGTTCCCGCTTTGTGATTTTCTATCCTATCGCTCAAAAATGGAATCAAAACGGAAATTGAAACCAGAGACGCAACGGACGCAAAAATAAAATCTGGAATTCTAAATGATGCATAATATAAGTCTAGTGAGTGGGTTGCACCAAAATAACTCGCTAAAATTCTATCTCTAAATAGTGCCAAAATCTGGGACAATAATGTAAACAATCCCAAGATTGCCGCAGCTTGATGCATTCCAGAAATTTCTCCGTGAAATAATTTGAAGATTCTTTTGACCATTATTTTTTACGATTAACCGCCTTGGTCTTAGAAACAGCTGGAACAACCGCTTTTTTGACAGATGGTTTTATTGTAGCTTTTGTTGTTGTATTTTTTACAACCGGAGTACTTGTCGCTAAAGTGCTTGTTGCGACAGACTCTGAAATATCAACTAAGATTTTCTTATACATTTCATCAGCTTCAACAAAATCTGGTTTTACGCTTAAAGTATATTCCAGAACCTTTTTAGCGGTCTCTTTATCCCCTCCCAACAAGTACAAGTTAGCTAAAGAGTATGAAGTTAAGGGATGATTTGGAGCCAAGCTAACTGCCATCATAAAATTCTCTAAAGCTAGTTTCCCGCCATCCTTATTCAAGCCAAGTAACCCTGACGTTTGTAGAGCTGAACCATATTGCAAATAATTTCTAAAATCTTTTGGATTTGCAATAACCCCAGCTTCACCAGCAGCCGTTGCAACATCCAAGAATTTAGATGTCGATGGACCAATCTCTATTGGCTTTCCATTTGCAATAGCAGTAGTATCTTGATTTGCTGGATTAGATGTAATGTCATAATTAGCTTGAACCAATGCTAAATTATTTAATCCCTTAGCATAAGCATCTGATGGATAAATATCGTAAGCTTTTTGAACAAGGAACATCGCTTTTGGAACATCGGAAATATTTGCACTTTTTGCATAAACTAAACGCATCGCTTCTGCAGAATAAACCATTGCACGATTTCTATTAACCCAAACAAAAGATAAACTCAACATCAGTAGCACCAACAATACTATTACAAAAATACTAAATTTGCTTTTTGACGAATGTTCAATTGCCTCAATTTTCTTCTCATCGATCAAATTTCCAATCAAAAGTCCTGATAGAATAAAAGTCAAAATCAAAACCATCGCACCAGATGAATTTACCACTGCATTAATCCAAAGAAACGTTACTGGCAAAAGTATAACAATGCCTGTATACGCAGAAAGTGGACTATTTTTTTTCTTTTTGAAGATTACAGCTAGACACAGAACAAACAAAAACAAAATGGAAATAACAAAAATCAAGAACGATAAGATTCCGTTGTTAATTAAAATAGTTGGAAG
>CAYSZI010000123.1:0-354 GCA_964435545.1 uncultured Candidatus Saccharibacteria bacterium
TTACATGGGAAAACCCCAAGAGCGCGGCCTAAGTGCCACCACTAACAAGGGCTTGCGAACGGGCTTACCGCGTACCCGTGCGCCTAGAAACTAAGTATTGGGCTGAACTTGTTATCGAATTGGAGTAATTCCCATCGGTAGGAACCAAGGTTGCGGTGATTGTCACGTATGAATGATTCGACGGTTTATAGGCGCAGGTCGCTGTATAGGAATTACCGGCATTGACGGTTTTGTTTTTGCAACCCGAAATGACTTTGCCTGCGACTTTGAAAGTTATTTTTCCAGCAACTGTTGATACGGCGGTAATCGCTTTTGTTTGGCGCTAAATCAAATTGCCAGGCGCAAGAGTTAATG
>CAYSZI010000123.1:364-1747 GCA_964435545.1 uncultured Candidatus Saccharibacteria bacterium
GATCCACTGGTGATTGTTATCGTTGTGGCCGTTGAAGTTTCAGCTAGATAATTTGCTGTGGTTGCAAGATTAGATTGAACAACACAACTTCCCGTTGAAGTTGGCGTTAAGACTGCGCCAGACAAGGTGCAGTTTCCAGATACTTTTGAAAAGTTGTATGTACCACCCGTTGAACCACCAGTTGAGACAAGAGTTAAATTACTGCCATAGGTTGCATCAGTCGAAGTGATAGTGATTGCGGTTTGAGAAGCCTTATTTACGGTCACTGTATTTGTAGTTGTGGCCGTGTTGTAATTCGCAGTATCGGTCGGTGTAAAGGTTGCAGTAATTATTGATGATCCACCACCTGCAACTGTAAATGTTGTGCCCGAAATAGAAATAACTGAAGTGGTGCCAGAGCTAAAACTAAATGTTCCAGCCAATGATCCTGTAACTGTTGGCGCTGTTACCGTGTAATTTGCATCGCCATAAGTCTTTGTAACGTTTGTCCAGGATGAAAATGTTGGAGTCGCCTTTGCAATTTGAGCCGTGGCTACCGAAGTTGAAGTTGCTGAACCACTTGCGTTTGTGGCAGTAACAGTTGCTTTTAAGTACTGCCCAACATCGGCAGCAACCAAGGTATAAGTTGAACTAATAGCGCCAGAAATATTTGAATAAGAGCCACCAGATGTTGAAGCACGACTCCATTGATAAGCGTAAGAAGTTGGAGAGTTTGACCAAGTTCCATCTGTTGTTGTTAAGAGCTGCCCAAAAGTTGTTGTTCCACTGATTGTTGGCGCCTCAGTATTAACAGGAGTAATCACTGCTGATGTTGTAATAGGCGAGTTCACATATATTTGAAGTGAGAAAGCAGATGGTGCAGGACATGAACCCTGCCCCTGTCGGCAAAATGTCCAATCGGGATGACCTGATGCGTTCTTTCCATATGAGATTTCTGGCGAAGCATCAAATTGTCGGTTCCAAACAAAAACCGGTTTTGCATTATCCAAATCATGAACTTGAAATGAACCATAATTATCAGCACCAGATGGCGTATCGTCGTAATCATATGTATTTGCATCTCCAGGAGTTGGGAGTCCGGAAGTTCCGGTTGTGTAATTCCAAGGCCAAAGTTCTAACCTTCCTGCCATTCCAAAACCTGATGTAACAGAGGTGTTATCCGAATAAACATTTAAATCTGTCACATTTGCTTGAACTGTAAATTGGCTTGACGTTCCTGCGTTGGATGGAATTCTTAAATTAGTTATATCTGGGCTAACCGATAAAGAGGTTTTATCAGTCGACCATTTATAGAAATCCACATCTGCATATTTGGCAATCGAACTGATCGTTGTACCTAACCGATATCGCACGCGCGAAAACGATGAGCTAGCTGTTGAATAG
>CAYSZI010000124.1:0-1714 GCA_964435545.1 uncultured Candidatus Saccharibacteria bacterium
TACGTAAAAGGAAATTATTCTCTAAATAGAAGATTAAATGACTTTGTGGAGATATTAAAGAAATAAGGGCCTGTTAATAAATAACCTTGACATTTAAAATAATTTGTATTATATTTGTGGGCATGAAAATGTCCATAGATAAAAAAATCGAAAAGGTGTTGCCATTTCTAAACGAGAAACAGCAACGCATTTATTTAGCTTCAGAAGCTGAATATTTAGGCTTTGGTGGCGTAACTGCTATTTCGGAAGCCAGCGGAATCTCTCGACCAACCATTATTTTGGGTAAAAAGGAAATTAATGAAAAAGTTGTTGAATTTTCTCAAGACCGAATTAGAAAAAAAGGTGGAGGTCGAAAAAAGATATTTGAAAAACAACCGAGGTTGTTAAAAGAGCTTGATAAATTGGTAGACCCTGTAACCAGGGGAGATCCAATGTCGCCCTTGAGATGGACTTGTAAAAGCACTCGTCAATTATCAGAAGCGTTAAAAAAGAAATCAATTATTATTAGCCATGTATCTGTTGCCGAGATGCTCAAGGAAATGGGTTATAGCCTACAGGCCAACGCCAAAGTAATCGAAGGTGGCGATCATCCAGACAGGGATAGACAGTTTCGGTATATCAGTAAATTATCGAAAAAATGTCTTTCAGGTAAACTGCCAGTAATTTCTGTCGACACAAAGAAAAAAGAATTGGTTGGTAATTACAAAAATGCAGGAATTGATTGGGAGAAAACCGGGCAACCTATCAATGTGAATGTTTATGATTTTCCAGACAAAACGGTTGGAAAGGCAGTACCCTACGGCATTTATGACATAGGGAAAAATGAAGGGTTTGTTAATGTTGGCAAAAGCTATGATACATCTTCATTTGCAGTTTCAAGCATTCGGAGATGGTGGATTGAAATGGGCATGCCGGAATACAAAGCAACGAAACAATTATTAATTACGGCAGATGGAGGTGGCAGTAATGGTTATAGAAGAAAATTATGGAAAACGGAAATTCAAAAATTCAGTAATGAATTTAATTTGGAAATAACCATATGCCATCTTCCTCCCGGAACGAGTAAATGGAATAAAATAGAACACAGGCTTTTTTCTTTTATCACAATGAATTGGAAAGGCAAGCCATTAACGAGCTTTGAAACCATCGTAAACCTTATAGGATCTACGACTACAACAAAAGGTTTAAAAGTGAAATCTGTGCTCGATGAAAATGAATACGAAAAAGGAATTATTGTTGAAGATAATGAATTAAAATCAGTAAATATTTTACCACATAAATTTCATGGTGAATGGAATTACACCATAAAGCCAATTTATTGCTAATTGTAAATATTATTTATTAACAAGCCCTAAGGGATCTTCTCTTAAAAAAGTATCCAATATTAAAAAATGTTATTCTGAATATATTTACAGGTTGGTCTGGTCGAAATGGCATATTCAAGAAACAAAATAAATCTTGTGATATCAGAGGTTTTTGCACCTGAAGAGTTTCTAATAAATGACCTCGTATTTTCATGGAGATCTCAGGGTATTTTAGTTTCAGTGCTAACCAGAAATCCATCCTATCCAAAGGGTACAGTATTTCAAGGTTATCGTAATAAATTGTATCAAACCGAAACTATTAACAAAGTACCTGTTTATCGTGTTCAATTTATTCCCAACTATAAAAACAATAAACTTATAAAAATATTGAATTACCTCTGGAACATGTT
>CAYSZI010000125.1:0-1707 GCA_964435545.1 uncultured Candidatus Saccharibacteria bacterium
GGCTTTTATGATACACTAGTAAATGAAGATTTGTAAAATATAAATCGCCACAAAGTTATCGGGAGTGGCGCGACTCCAACCTCAAAGCAGATAACTTTGGAAAAAAGTAGCACATAAGAAACCTGTTAGTGATTGGTAGTTGCATACCCCCACAAAGTTTGGTTCTGGACACTTCTTAAAATTTCAAATGGATGTTAAGTAAACGCTTAAACACCGTATAGGAGATCAATTTTAGATTATAAGTGCCCTTATGCGCTACTTTTGATTCTAAGTTTGATTGTACTTAAATGCAAAGTTATGAAAAAAGAAAAGCCAAGAAAGGGCATTGTTAAAATGGGAAGTGGTTTGCCGGTGTTTAATCCGTGTGCAGCAGGAATTGACATAGGTGACACCCTTCATTGTGTTGCTATAAATGATGGTAATGGCGGTCACGAGGTAAAAACGACATCCGCGTTTACATGCGATTTACATGAAATAGTAGACTATTGTAAAAGCAATGGTGTTACCACCGTAGCAATGGAAAGCACAGGTGTTTACTGGCTTGTACTCTATCTTTTACTTGAAGAGGCAGGAATAGAACCATACTTGGTTAATGCAAAGCATGCGAAGAATGTTACAGGACGAAAGAAAGATGACACGGACTCAATTTGGCTGCAGAAACTACACACATGCGGGCTGTTGCAGAAAAGCTACCAGCCGGACAATGAAATCCGTTTATTAAGAAGTTATACTCGACAGAGGAAAAACTTAATTTTATTAGGATCAGATTCGATAAGAAGAATGCAAAAAGCACTCGAACTGATGAATATTAAAATACACACCGTAATAAGCGATATTTTGGGTAAAACGGGGATGGGAATGGTTAAGGCAATTATAGCAGGAGAAAGGAACCCCGAAATTCTGAGTACGCTTTGCGATCCAAGAATTAAGGCCTCCCGAGAAGACATAATCAAATCATTAGATGGGATATGGAAAGAGGAATATTTATTTATGTTGGAACAAGCGGTTGATAATTATGAATTCCTACAAAAACAGGTTAAAAGTTGTGAACAAAAGATACAACAACAATTGCTGAAACAAGTTGCCCTCCTAAAAGACGGTGATATTACAGGCTTAGAAGAAACTCCCAAAAAGAAATCAAAGGCAAAAAAAAATCAATTCGACTATTCCCTTTTGCCATATTTGAAATCAATCGCTGGCGTAGACTTGTGCCAGATACAGGGCATAAGTGAAGTAACTGCATTGGAATTTATATCAGAAGTTGGTGCAGATATGAGTAAATGGAAGAGTTCAAAACACTTTGCTGCATGGCTAAACCTGACACCAAACACAAAAATTTCCGGAGGGAAAATAATCAGCAGTAAAATGATAAAGAAAAACAATAAGGCAGGTCAGCTTTTGAGGCAGGCAGCATCTTGCCTTATAACAAATAAAACACCAATAGGCGATTACTATCGTGTAATGCGAGCGAGATTAGGCGGGAAAGGTGCTGCCTTAGCCACTGCGCACAAACTAGCGAGAATTATTTATGCAATGCTATCAAAAAAGACAGAATACAATTCTGGAATGATTGTTGACAATCAAGAAAAAATCAAAGAAGAAAAAATCCAAAAACTGGAAAAACAATTAGCACGTTTAAAACAAGCAGCTTAAATATGATAAAAAATAACATTGATTATCAGGAGATTAAAAAGAGTTATATAGGAG
>CAYSZI010000126.1:0-1704 GCA_964435545.1 uncultured Candidatus Saccharibacteria bacterium
GCATCAAACAATCATGATCATTTCCAAAACTAGGTGAACTATAGTAAAATAAATAACGAAAATAGTTGTAGTTTGTTCCCTGAAACCCTGGATTTGGGAAAGAGTTTGGATAAACGTATATATCGGTAAAAGGAGGCACATAACAACCTGGCAAGACACCTTTCCTTAGCATGACAGCATTTTGAATATTTAGGGCCGCATCCATGCAAATGTTTCCCTGGCCAGCATATGGTCCGCATTTTCCTCCATAACATTGCTCTGCACCTCTGTACAGCCAATAATCGGTTGTGTCAAAACCTCCGAATTGATAATTGTTCCCATATAAAATAACAGAGGTTACCTTGATTTTAATTTTGTTACTCTCGTTACCTATAGGAATGACTGAGGCCATTACAAGGTGTTTGTTCCTGTGGTTTGTTCTGTAAAACGAGGCCCGAACACTATCTATTATACTATTATACACGGAAATGACATCAACCATTGCTATTTTGTTGTTATAATAGGATACCCTGAAGAAGTTGGAATCTACTTTTTGCAGTTCTCCCTGAGCGGAGGCTATCCCATAGGTATAGTTTGCAGTTGCCGCCAAGTAGTAAGAAAGACTGTCAACAGGAATACTATCTGCTATTTTTAAAGGATTTGTTATTCTATTCATGCAGTATTTAACAGTGGATTCAATTTTTTTAACATCCAGAGTTTGCAATTTGGTTTCCTTTTTATCGAGACTCTGATTTTTACTGCATGCACTTACCAGAATAAGGACAATCATCAAATTTGAGATTATTTTTATTGTAGTTTTCATTGTTGCTTTATATTTTAGTAGGGTTTATTCGATAAATTAATCTTGTAGAAGACTTACTATTAATGCATTGTAAAGCCCTAAATTCACGCGTTTCAGAAATCCATGGGAACCTGAGTTTCCTTATCAGTTCGTTCTGTGCATAGTGAATAGTAAGTTACGCCTTGCTGTTTTCCTGTATTGTTTTTACATTTGCATTTCCTCCTTTCTTTTTGATTTGTTTAATGGTGTCGCAATCATATCTTTTCAAAGTGTAAAGGAGGTTTTTTATTTTCTGAATCCTGGAAACCGGGTAAATTTCATTTGGTAACTTGATTTACTATACGACGTGACTTACTTTATTTAGCAAAGGATTTGACAGACCAAAGAAAACAGATGTCTTTAAATTACGAAGAAACGCTCGCAACAAATATCAAAAGAATTTCAATACATTTCAAGGAATTTGATGTGCCTCGATGATAGCATAATTATGCCTTTTTTTCTTTTGCTAAAAATCAAGTCATTGAAAATCAGAAAATAAACAGAATGTTTTGGGCGGCCAATTCGGCCGCCCAGATTTCTGTGAATGCTATTTAATACTGCATTTTTGGTAAAAAGGGATCAGTTCATGATTTTTTCGTTTAGTGTTTTCGAAAAATTATATCCAGAAATCTTTGGAAATTAAATTCAATTCGGTTTTTCGTTTTGGGTTTATAAATAGTGAATTTTCCTTAACTTTATCGTACCGAGCCATAATCTACATATTATGAAAACGAAATGTTCGGCTTTGATTGGACTGAAATTGCATGCTTGATCAATGATGACATCCTGCAGGAAACCAAAAAACTTCGACCATTTTTTCTCCCACCTCGATCCTTCATCCCAGATCATCCTCAAACGCCTGTTGAAAAAGATCAACTCTGAAC
>CAYSZI010000127.1:0-1689 GCA_964435545.1 uncultured Candidatus Saccharibacteria bacterium
CGTACAAATAATCCCCACCCACATTTATATTTTTCCTTCCGTGAAGATATTTAACAAAAAATACTTTTTGAAATTCTTCTACTTTTTTTAATACATTTTGCAAACTCGAATACGAACCATCAAAAATTTTAGCAACTTCACTTTCATATTCTTCCCTTGAATACTCAATATTAAAAATATGATATTTTTTATTATTTAAATTTACACAACCAAAACAATCGCTTGAGTTTCTGCAATTTTTACTAAACCAAACATTCTGACAGCCCGCACAATCAGTACTCCAAAAAACCTTATTAGAATCAACAACAGAAAATGTCTCATAACAAAAATTCGAATCTTTGGTTTGATAAAAATCAACTGAATTATTTGTTCCACTAAAACAAAATCCATACGAAACATTTTCACCATCTTTGCCAGAGAAACAAAGATACGCATTTTTTAGATTTGAAATATTATTACAATAGTCGCTTTTTATCGAATTTTTTATCGAACGCGCACACCAAGGAACCCTCTGAATCAAATCCCCCATTTGAACAAAAAAATTTTTATTAAAATCATACTCGAAAGCATATGAATACGGATCCCATTTGTCACTCCACCAAAAATCATGATCGTAAATATTTATTTTTGAATACGAAGGATATGCAGAATAAATTTCTTTCTGATTATCAAAATCACGCTTCTTAAAAAGAAGGTGCTCGTTTCTCCAAACCAATCTTCTTTTCAATCGACACTCTGGGCAAAATGTCGGAGCCGGAACTTTCATTTTTTCGTAAAAAGAAAAATCGTCTGAGTCAACAACGAAATCATTTTTGCAACCCTGACAATTTCTTGATTCCATAATTTTATTTTTTATAATATTTCAAAATCCACCATTTTTTCAAAAATGGTAACGACTGTGCAGACAAAATATATCCAACAACAGGGATAAAAGCATTTAACATAAAATTTGAAACACTGATTATGTACATAACACACAACGCAACTATATAGGTCAAAACCGAGATAGAAACCATTCTAAAAATACTCGTCTCCCAAGCCTTATCAGCCTCGACACGCAAATTTCTTTCTTTTAACAATTGTATTTCTTTTTCTATTTCCATAATTATTTCAAAACGACTTCCTCTCCATCACCTAAAAATGTATATTTATTATCTTCAACAAAGATTCCCTGTCCGTCTCTCAATATTCGTATTTTGTATTTTGAAGTTTCAATTCCTCGTTTAACTTTTTCTTCCATTTCATCTTTAAAATGAACTTTTAAAATAAATGAAATACAATTTAACGCAGTAAAATCATCAATACCAAATCTGTCTTTTCCATCTTCATTCCAGTTTGCAACTTCAATTGTTGGACACATTATATAAGCACCTGCACTCGTGCCAATATATACTCTACCTTCCTTTAATAATTCTTTTAAAATCTCTCCAAATCCTGTCTCGCGAATCGCCTTAAGCAGATAAAATGTGTTTCCACCATCAACATGAATAACATTTTTATCTTTAAAAAAATTCCTTAATTCCTCCTTATTTTTACCTACTATATCTATCTCTTCAAAATTATATCCGCTCTCTCTTATTTTATTTTTAACATTCTCAAAAAATTCTATATTACTACGAGATACTTTTGATGCAGTTGTAACATAACCAATCCTAATTTGGTCTTTTGGAATACCATCCAGGTCATAGC
>CAYSZI010000128.1:0-1659 GCA_964435545.1 uncultured Candidatus Saccharibacteria bacterium
GGTGTAAAAATAATTTACGAGAAAGAATTTTTAGATATGATATAATCAAAGTCCAATGAAGAAAAATATTAAAGTTGTAACAATTTTTATAGGATGTATGCTTTTCCGTCTTTTACCACTTCGTGCACCGAATGTGGAGCCTATTATGGCTTCCATTATGCCTATAAGCCGTAAATTCGGGGTTTTGTTTACTTTCTTGTTTGGATTCTTGTCTATCTTTTTATTTGACCTTATAACGCATTTTGGCTCTTGGACATGGATTGCCGGATTGACTTATGGAGCTATCGGAGCTGTATCGTATTTATATTTTAATAAGTTCCAAGCATCTCGAAAGAATTTTGTTCTCTTTGCAATTTTTGCCACAATCATTTTTGATTTGATCACTGGCGTCATGTTCGCGCCAATGTTCCATGAGACGATGTTGACCGCATTTATGCTTCAGATTCCATTCACCGCTCTTCATCTCGCCGGCAATATCGGTTTTGCCTTAACTCTTTCTCCGGTATTAAATATGTGGCTAGCCAAAGAATATGTTGCTAAAACAAATTCATCTCTTGTTGGTTTAAAAAGAGTATAAAAAATCTTATCAGAGAATAAGTATTTAGTACTTATAAGTCAGACACTTTGTAAGGTTATTCTATCTTTTTAGAAGAATTATAAATTAATCAGATTAGATTTTGTGATCTTCAACAAATTTTTTGAAATTTTCTGTGTCTTGCTTAGAACCTAATATATGGATTTGTTCTGTATTAAAAACCCTATACATATGACCAAATTGGAATAATCCATACCTGTCGTTATTTACAAACGCGTCATAGTTTTCATCATCTTTAGCAGTAGCAACATCTGATGTTTTAAGATAACTTGGATTTTTTATATCAAGCAATACGGTATATTCATATTCACCCGGATATAGATTCCTAATCTTAGAATAATCTTGGCCAAAGAAAAAACCTTTTGCATTTTTTATAGTATAGAGATGTTTAGATTGGCCAAACATTTCTTTTGAAAAACTACTATTTTTGAAATTATTTGGGCTGACATGATAAACAATATCCTTTACTTTACTTTCAGGAAATACTTTGTCTAAATATTCAGAATATTGTTCTTTCGTGCCAACTTTTGTAAGTTCTGGATTTTGCTCAAAAACAAAATCAACACCTTCTTTTATTTTAGGTTCTTTTACTTTAGTTTCTTGCGTTATTTTTATTGATCCCTCCATATGCAAATTATATCTTAAATAACAATATTTGGAATCCGTGTTTGTTTACCATGGATATTTTCTGCGGAGGCGGAGAGATTCGAACTCTCGGTGGGTTTCCCCACACAGACTTTCCAGGTCTGCGCACTAGACCGCTATGCGACGCCTCCGTACTATCTAATTTACCTTATTTAAGCAAAAAAAGAAAATGCCAACTTTTTTAAGTGTGTTATTATGAGTTTGTGAAAAAAGTAATTGTTTTAAATAAAAAAGAAGGGGAGACACCGCTTCAATCTTTGGAGAAATTTCGAGCTAAGAATTCGGAGTATTTAGGGTTGCCTATGACTTATGCTGGACGGCTGGATCCGATGGCAAGTGGGGTGATGCTAGTGCTTGCCGGCGAGGAAACAAAAAACAAAGAAAAATATTTGAACTTGGACAAAGAATATGATTTTGAA
>CAYSZI010000129.1:0-1656 GCA_964435545.1 uncultured Candidatus Saccharibacteria bacterium
ACTCCTATATAACTCTTTTTAACCGGCTGGATTTCAATACCATTGTTTAGTCAATTTTATGCCGCTTGCTTTAAACGGGCTAATTGCTTTTCAAGTTTTTTAATTTTATCTGCTTTGATTTTTTCTTGATTATCAATCATCATTCCCGGATTGTATGCTGTTTTTTTCAACAACATGGTGTAAATGATTCTCGATAGTTTATGTGCAGTAGTTAAAGCTGCGCCTTTTCCTCCGAGCCTCGCTCGCATTCTGCGATAATGATCGCCAATTGGAGTTTTGTTGGTTGATAAACACGAGGCTGCTTGTCTTAAATATTGTCCTGCCTTATTGTTTTTCTTCATCATTTTACTGCTGATGATCTTTCCTCCGGTGATTTTTGTGTTTGGAGTAAGATTGAGCCAGGCTGCAAAGTGTTTAGCGCTACTCCATTTACTCATATCTACACCCACTTCTGAAATAAATCCCAATGCCGTTACCTCACTTATCCCTGGTATCCTGCACAAATCCACTCCAGCTATTGCAATCAATAAAGGAGAAATTGCAAAATCAAATTGATTTCTTTTAGATTTCACTTTTTTTTTAAGCACTTCCAGACTTGTAATGTCTCCTTCTTTTATTATCGCAACTTGCTTTAATAATTGCTGTTTGATTTTTTCTTCACAATTCTTGATCTGCTTTTGATGAAATTCATAATTTTCAACAGCCTGTTCTAACATGAATAAGTATTCCTCTTTCCAAATCCCTTGCAATGACTTGATTATTTCCTCTTGCGAAGCTTTAATTCCTGGGTGGCACAGGGTGGCCAAAATTTGAGGATCTTTTTCCCCTGCGATAATCGCTTTCACCATGTCCATCCCTGTTTTACCTAATATATCGCTTATAACAGTTTGAATTTTAATATTCATGAGCTCAAGTGCTTTTTGCATTCGTCTAACCGCATCTGATCCCAATATGATTAAATTTTTTCGCTGGCGGGTGTAACTCCTTAGCAAACGAATTTCATTGTCAGGTTGAAAACTTTTCTGCAACAGACCACAAGTATGCAGCTTTTGAATCCAGATAGAATCTGTGTCATCTTTCTTTCGCCCTGTAACATTTTTTACGTGCTTTGCATTGACTAAGTAAGGCTCTATTCCTGCTTCCTCAAGCATGATGTAAAGGGGCAACCAGTATATACCCGTACTTTCCATGGCAGCGGTGGTAATTCCATTGCTCTTTAAATAATCCACGATTTCGGTTAAATCGCATGTAAATGCCGAAGTGGTTTTTACTTCGTGCCCACCATTACCATCATTGATAGCAATACAGTGGAGAGTGTCTCCAATATCAATTCCTGCTGCAAAATGGTTAAACACCGGCAGCCCACTTCCCATTTTAATTACTCCTTTGTTTACTTTTTCTTTTTTCATAACTTTGCTTTTGCTTATTGTTTTAATTAAAAGCAATACATAAGGGTACTTATATTCTGAAATTGATCTCCTATACGGTGTTTAAGTTTAAGCATTACTTAACATCCAATTGAAATTTCAAGAAGTGCCCCGAACCAAACTAATTGCAGGAATGTGACTTCCAAGAATGTTCTGGTTTCTTATGTGTTGCTTTTTTTTTCAAAGTTATCTGTTTTGAGGTTGGAGTTCACCACTCCCGAAGACTAAT
>CAYSZI010000130.1:0-1656 GCA_964435545.1 uncultured Candidatus Saccharibacteria bacterium
GCATTTGTTCCTATAATATTTTCTGGTATTTCTTTTAGTGTGTCGCGAGCCTCGCTTTGTGAATACCCTAGAGCTTTGAGTGCCTCGATAATATCACTTTCCATTCGCATTGAACCAGAAGTTTCTTTTTTGTCACTCGTATGAGCTTTCATTTTGTCTCGCAATTCGAGAACTATTTTTTCTGCAGTTTTTCTTCCAATACCCGAAACTTTTGTGAGATAGCTTGTGTCACCGGTACCTATTGCTTGAGCCAGAGTGTCGATACTTGTTGTACTTAAAATTCCGAGTGCAGATTTTGGCCCAATTCCAGAAACGGAAATAAGCATTTCAAAAAAGTTTTTTTCAGAAGCAGATTTGAATCCATACAAATCGAGCGCATCTTCGCGAACAGATAAATAAGTATGTAGTGATACTCGAGTATTTTCTTGAAGGGTGCTGATAGTGTCTGTTGCGCAAAAAACTTTATAGCCAACTCCGTTTACATCAATCACTACGTATTTTTCACCAATATCTAAAATGTCTCCGGTTAATCTTGAAATCATATATATAGTATACGGGGGAAATATCAAAAGCCAAAGAGGTTGCAAAAAAACCATTTTCTGTTATAGTTTGAGGGTCTTGTTCTTGGCTGTGTCTCAGCTATCTACGAGAATAATCTTTAAACTATAAACATTAAATTAACGATAAAATCATATGGCAATAACAAGTTCAGCAAAAAAGGCAATCCGCGTATCAAAGCGCAAGAAAGTTATAAATGACCGCCGTGAAAAAACAATGAAAGAGGCTGTCAAAAAGATTGAAAAAGCACTCAAGGCAGGAAGTAAAGATGAAGCTCTAAAGATGCTTCCAGGAGCATTCGCTGCTGTAGACAAAGCTGCAAAGCAAGGAGTTATCAAGAAAAATACTGCTGCTCGCAAAAAGTCTCGTCTCGCAAGAATCACAAAATAATTTAAATACTGTGCGAAAAAAATAACCGCTTAAGCGGTTATTTTTTTCGCACAAAAACCCAAAGAGAGTATAATAAAATTATGTTAATAAATTTTTATGGAAAAGAATGTCCCCATTGTGTTCGAATGGCAGAGTTGATTGAAAAACTAAAATCAGAAATAGATATTACTGTGGAAGATAAGGAAGTTTGGCACAACACTGAAAACGCAAAGCTTTTAGAAAAATACGATTGCGATTTGTGTGGCGGGGTTCCATTTTTGTACAACACTGAAACAAGCAAGTTTATTTGCGGAGAAACCTCATATGAAGAACTCAAAACTTGGGCGGAGGGCAAATAAAATTAATTTTCTTGCTTTTACGTGATTGGTGATGCTCGTCGTAATAGAACCAACTGGTTCATTACCCCACAAGGCTTTTAACAACATTTCGAGTATATCACTTCGAAGCTCCTCGTGACGACCCCCAAAAGTGACAAAAGTGACACACCCCTAGTATTGTCTTTTCCAACGCTTCCTAGCGTTTGGTTGTTCTAGCCTAGGCCAGAAGCCTATAAGATTCAGCAACTTGCCTGTAGATAAGAACACAATAAGATGTAGAATGTACGGATATGGTAAGCAGTATACTCCTCCCCCAAATATGAGATTGAACAGTAAATTGTACTGGACCCCTTTCTTTGCACACGAAACTTGTATTTAAGTATTGTATGTT
>CAYSZI010000131.1:0-1637 GCA_964435545.1 uncultured Candidatus Saccharibacteria bacterium
GATTAACTTCTAGATGAGCGTTTTTTTATTTCTTCTTCTAAAATTTTATTAAAAGCGCTAACATTTGGAAAACCGGCCGCAATAAAAAATTGATGCATAGCGAATCTCTGGTTTTCTAACTCTTGTATACTTATTTTTTCACTACCTATTTTTTCGGTAATTTTTTTAGCCCAGTTTGAATCTTTTTGCTTTCTCAATTCAAGCAATTTTTCGAAAAATCTACATTGTTGCGGAATAAAACTATACTCTTTACTAGAAAGAATCGGGAGGTTTCCATTACCACCAGCAGTAACTAAATCTTTTGAAGATGCATACGAGCTGGGTTGTGAACCAACAAGCATCACTCCAATATCTCCAAAATTCTTTTGAAAAATATCTAAAACATCTTTTATTTTATTTTCATCATCTGACTCATATGCTTCTTTTATTTTTGAATAACTCAAATCATCTGTTGTATAGCCTAAAAAAGTCAGTACGGAAATTAGATCATTATACGAACTAACATTCGTACATGCCTCATCAATAAAACGATATAAATCATTATTATTAGAAGTAAAATTTCTCTGCGTGTGTCTATATTCATGTTGCAATGACCATAAGCCCCCTCTAGATTTTTCCAATTCACTTATACTGAATGAAGTATTGTTTTTGTCGCCATAATTAAAATCAACGCTGTCCTCTTTATTAAAACTAAGCAACATATCTGCTTGATCTTTTGATAAGAAAATAACAGGATCATTTTTTGTATAAAGTGAAACAAACATAGATGGACAATTTGTTGTTTTAACCCACCAGTCTTCCCTCTCTTGGTAGTTTAACGTATCCCAACTTTCTGGTTATAAAACTTTTATTTTAAATGCTTTTTCTTGAGATTTGTCTAAAATACCCAAATTTTTTCTTTGCTTATAAATAGGAGAATTTTCATTAAAAGCAAAAACTTTTTCTGTGAGCCTTTTAGAAATTTCTTCATTGACATACTTAATCCACGAATCTTTATCTTCGATATCACCCTCTGTATCTGAAGAATATTCATAATAAAGTTTTTCCAAATAATCTTTTGCAAAATTCTTTTCTTCTTCAGTACTTTCCTGATTACTCAAAACATTCAAACCAAACTTTTGCATTGTTTGCATAACTTTTGGATATCTAGCGTATTCAAATTTTTTCTCAACAAAAGGTGAATTTTCAGTATTTTGTTTTTCGAAACCACTTGAAGTAGGAATATCTACATTCGAATCTCGATTAAAAAAACTCTGTTCTGCGGATTTCATACTACTTTAACAGTAGCAAATTTAACGAAAAATTCAAAAAAGTTATAATAAGCACTTTCAGTTAAAAAGTGAGTATGAAAAATGTGTTGCAACCAAAGAGTAATCGAACCAAAAACTTACGGGTCCGCCCGGCAGGACCGCGAGTACGCTTATCTCTCCTTACAGGAGCTGTACACCTTTCGTATTTTTTCAAATGAGTACATTTTCAAAAATATACTCAAGGTCTTCGATTCCTGCACGCGAGACATGAAGATGTCTCGCTCGGACGGACGCAAAAATGGTTACTCTTTCGAGTAACCATTTTTCCTTGTCCGCCCGGCAGGAATCGAACCTGCGACCCTCTCCTTAAAAGGGAGCTGCTCTACC
>CAYSZI010000132.1:0-1620 GCA_964435545.1 uncultured Candidatus Saccharibacteria bacterium
GGTTTTTGGCGTTCCGCCAAAAACCGAGCGAACCCTGTTTAAAAGACTCTTGAATTCAAACTCACGAAACATTTCCTCAACCTTTTCAATTTCAATATTTTCTAAAAAAGTTTTTTCTGGCTTCTGCCATTTTATTGGCGCATCACGACGAATTGTCGCGAGTGTTTTTGAAAACAAAGCTTCTTCTTCCCCATTTTTTAAAAGCTCAATCATTCTCGCTTTAATCCCAGCATCTAAAAAGGCATTTTCGTCTTTTTTTAATTTTTTATACAAATTTTCGATTGTGCCAAATTTTGAAATCAAATCACTCGCGGTTTTTTCTCCAATACCCACAATTCCAATAATGTTATCAGATTGATCACCACGAAGACCTTTATAATCTGGCAAAAGTTCTGGCTTAAATCCAAAACGTGCAACAACTCCGTCTTCGTCGTAAATAATAGTATCGTTAATTCCTTTTTTTAAAGTAAAAACCTGTACGCGTTTTCCATCAACAAGCTGTAGTGTATCCATATCACCCGAAGCGATAACAATCTCTAAATCTTTATCTTTTTTTGTTTCTTCGACAATCGTGCCCAAAACATCATCGGCTTCAAAACCAGGAGCGTCATAAATAGGAATATTTAATGTTTGAAAAATTCTGCGAGAGCTAATTATTTGCTTTACCAAATTTTCATCAGCTTTTGCGCGTCCAGCTTTATAATTTTGATACGCCTCATGTCTAAATGTCTTTTGAGGTAGATCGTAACAAGCAACAACGTAGTCTGGTTTTAAATCTGTGACTATCTTCATAAGCATCGTCGCAATGCCATACAAAGCGCCTGTAGGCTCTCCAGCAGAGTTTGAAAACTCTGGTAGCGCATGATACGCCCTATGAATAATTGCGTGTGCGTCAAGGAGTATAAGTCGTTGTTTTTTTGCTTTTGTAGACATGTTGCAAGTATACTCACTTTGGAGAAAATAAAAAAGTCTTGACCCTCAAAGAGAAATCAAGACTTTTGAAAATTATTAGAAACAAGAAATTAAACGGTAAAACCAAGTTCTTTTTGCTTTTCGAGCAAAAAATCATCGATTCTATCTGTAAATTCTTTTTTAGTTTCACCAACTCTTTTTTTCATAACAGGATACCTGTGTATGTGTAAAGTGCACGGAGAAACCCACCTTTGAAAACGCCAGCCCATTTTTTTAGCAAGAGGTTCTTTGTTTGATGCAGGTTTGTAATGCATCGAACCAACAAAAAGCAGTGGTATTGCCGAATCTACAAATTCAGCGACAGCAACTTTATGCCTTTTTAAAATCCCTTGCAAGAATTTACTAAGCCTGTCTCTCCCATCTGGAAAAACAAAGATAATAAAACCTTTCTTAACAGCTTCAGCAATTGTCAAAATGTTTTCAGCATTCTTTCTTACGCTTTTTTCGTAAGAAGTTTTTTTCAACAACCAAGCAAACAAGCGATTTTTCCGAAGAGCTTCATCTTTTTTAAATTTCTTTGCAATAAAAACAAAAAAATTAAGAATCTGATTTAGAATCCAAGGAAAGAAATGTTTTGTGTTGCCTTCTGGTCTCTCAGTTACAACTGCAAGCATTTTTACAAAATCTCCAAAAACTGGATATTTTAGC
>CAYSZI010000133.1:0-1584 GCA_964435545.1 uncultured Candidatus Saccharibacteria bacterium
GGCGATGCAGTCAATCTGGAGGTGGATTTAATTGCGCGCTATGTTGCTAGGATGCTTGAAACGCAAAAGTCGTGATTGGTGGCTCTTGTGTTATTTGCGATATCTGGTTGGATCATTCAGACCAGCAGATTTAAATCCCACCTGCCTTAGTCGGCACGACTCACATTCGCCGCAAGCCTCACCCAAATCATTTGCTTGATAACAAGAAACAGTTTGCGAGTAATCAACCCCAAGCGTTGCACCGAGTTTAATAATTTCAGACTTGCTCATACTGATAATCGGAGCGTGTACCCGAAAGCGATTCTCATTGTTGATGGCTTCTACTCCGGCCTTAGTGGCTAGGTTAGCCATTTTTTCAAAGGACTCAACATACTCTGGACGGCAGTCTGGATAGCCTGAGTAATCCACTGCATTCGCACCGTAAAAAATGTCTAGGCCGCCAAGGGACTCTGCCCACCCCAAGGCTAGTGATAGCAAGATGGTATTACGAGCCGGCACATAGGTCACCGGAATTTCTTGATCAACGCCTGGCGTAGTGGGCACTGCAATTGAGGGGTCTGTTAGAGCTGATCCGCCAAAGCGGGTGAGATCCAGGTTAACGACTTCGTGACGCACGACGCCCATCTTCTTGGCAATATGTTTGGCAGCGGCCAGCTCTGAAGAATGTCTTTGGCCGTAGCCAACAGAAAGAACATATGGTGCATAACCAAGATCTTTGGCTAATGCGAGAATAGTTGTGGAATCTAAGCCACCTGAAAAGAGAATGACTGCTGGCGCATTGGGTTTGCGTGGCGCAATCTTTTCAAAGGCGGCGGTCAAGATAGACATGGTGAATTACTTGGTGGCTGGTAATAGTTGCTGCGCGTCTTTTGCAGCTTCTGTATCGGGATACTTAGCAATGATCTCGCTAAAGGTTTTTTTAGCAGCCGCCTTGTTACCACTCTCTAATTGAGAATTTCCTAAGGTCACCATCGCCGCAGGGATGCGCAGATGGTTAGGGTATTTCTTAATCAGGATTTGCAATTGGCTGATGGCACCCACATAATTTTTGTTTGCATATTTGCTATTGGCTCCCCAGTACAGGGCAAGAGGTAAATAAGGGCTTTGGGAGTATTTACCTGCAAAGGCAGTGAAGGATTCATCAGCCTTCTTGAGATTCCCAGTCTGAAAGGCTTTTAAGGCGTCCTCATAGGCTTTTTTCTCGCCCGGTTGAACAGTGCCACTCACCCCTTCAATAGTGATTGTGCGAGGCTCAAAATTACCTAAGCGCGTATCCAAATCTTGATAGTAAGTCTTTTGGCTATTATTAATGTCCTCACCTTGCTTTTCAAGGGACTCCACTTTGCCACGCAACTCTGCATTATCCGCTTTGAGTTTTTCGATTTGATTTTGTAACTCTAACTGCGTGGTTGCCAATGACTTGCGCAAATCTAAAATCGCTTTGCGCGCCTCGTCATCCGAGAAGAGTGCCCAAGCATTGCTAGAGACAGTTAAGCAAATCAGAGTTGCACTTAAACAAAACGCTCCTGAGAGCGTTTTGTTAAAAGAGTATTGAAGCTTCTTCATTTAGTTTGTGATGTAAAC
>CAYSZI010000134.1:0-1572 GCA_964435545.1 uncultured Candidatus Saccharibacteria bacterium
AAAAGAGTCAATAAAAACAACACTCTCTGTAATCTCCATGTCCTCTGTGGTTAACCCTATACTGATTTTCAGACATTAACAAATACACGGAATTTTCACAATGTTGATACTTATCAATATCTTAATATTCCAATTTTGTATTGCTCTCATTTACAGATGCTAATATTTTTAAGCTGTTTTTATTGATAAAAATATTTGCGCAAAGTGAAAAAATTGTAGCAGGCGAACAAAAATAATCTTACATTTGTTCCTTGAAATGGAAACAACAGACACATATATGGCTCCCACCCATATTCCTAATGGGCAATTTTCTTTTAGCGAAAGCTTTAAGTTTATTGGTGTATGTTGGTATCTTGATAAATACATTTCAAAAGTAGGAAAATATAGCCTATTTCAAATTGTCGGTAAGCAATTTCAAATTGCCAGCAATCAATTGTCAGAAGTTTCCTTTCAATCTAAAGTTGCTTACTGTAAATTTAACTTTTATTCCCGACAATTTACAATTGTGCCCTTTCATTTTAAAATTGCGTCCTTACAATTTAAAATTGCATCATGGTTTTTGCAAATTGCTTCCAGGTATTCTAAAACCCACTGTTGCCTTAATAATCCTGATTTTAATTTTAAAACAATATAATTGCAATTTGCCAATGTGCAAAATGTATAAATCTATAAATTAAACACCTAAACAAATAAAACTATGAGAAAGCAAAAACCAATTATTAATTACGAAAGGGTTTCGCATCAGTTTCTGATAGAAATCACTTATCTAATCGTTCTGTGCATGACCGCCAATGCATATTTTTTAACCCCCGATCCAACCATTTTGTTCTTAAGCGGACTATTGGATGATTTTGAGAAAAAAGTTACCAAAGCCTTGAAAGGTGGTTCGCTTGAACAAGCCGAAATGATTGCTGCCCGCAAATTATTGCTAACTGCATTGCGAAGCATAGGCTTGTATGTTGACCAAAAATCGGATGGAGATAGAGTTAAGCTACGCAGTAGTGGATTTTTATTAACTTCTGATCCAGTTCCTTCCGAAAAAGATAGTTTCTATTTATTGCATGGAAAAAATCCTGATGATATTTATGTTGTGCAGAAAGCAGTGGATGGCGCAGTTTCTTATGTTTATATGTATTTTGTAGGGGAAGCTCCACCAGAAGATGAAACAGCATGGAAACTGGGAATAGTAGATAGTAAACATAGAGCTACTTTGCCCGGAATGGATAAAATGAAAAAAATCTGGGTTCGTGGTTGCGCTGTGAAAAGAATTGACGGCATGTTAGCCTGGACACAACCATTATATATTGTGTTGGGGTAAAAAACCGAATTAGTGATAGTTTCACTTCGAGTGAAGCTATCACTTTGCAGAATAAATGTGGAGACCAGATACCACTTTAAAAACGAGTCTATCTTGTTAAGACATTTTTATAACAGGTGCGGTAACTGAAAAGCCAGATGAGTAGGGAAAATATTATTATTGATTAACTTTAAAATTTAAAAGTATGAAAAAATGTTTTTTATTAGGAAGTCTATTACTTTGTTTGTCTTTGGTTTATGGACAAACTAGTAAAC
>CAYSZI010000135.1:0-1566 GCA_964435545.1 uncultured Candidatus Saccharibacteria bacterium
TATTGCTTCCATTATTGTCCCCTTCCCTGATTCTTTACCCGAAGGCAAACTGCTTGCCATATATTCAAAACCACCTTTGATAATCATTATCATTGCAAGCACTGCTGCTATGCCAATGACAAGCTTTATCAATAAATTCATATACTTACCAAAAGCACATGGATTTATTTTTGAGTCTGATTCATAGTTTGTTAAACCTGGCAGCGGGGCAAGTAATTGGTAATTTGTATTCGTTTCAATTGAATTTGTGTCAATCTTAGATAAGAGGTTGAATTTACATTGAGGTAAATCATAAGGCGGTATTGTTGATTGTTTACAAGGTTGTATTATTTTACTATTTGCCACGTATTTTGTAGATGCCAACTTTATAATAAGAGATGAGTCAGTAGAGCATTCGGTTTCAGTTTTAAAAGCTGATGAAGTAGTGCAACTTTTAAAATTACCTTGTGCATCATCTGTTTCGTATACATAGTAATAATTTACATCTTGAGATGATCCAGAACTGGTATTGTTAGAAGTAGATGTTGAATTCAGTGTTGATTTTCCACCTTTTTCTGGTGTTTTTTTCATTATACCTTTTGATACTAGTACTGTTTTTCCATCACTTCCATAAATAGATATTCCTAAAGTGTACAGAGTAGAAGATTTTAAATAACCGTTAAACGCATTACTATATATTTCATCAGTTGCCTTGTTGTTTTTTATAGGAATTGTCCAAATACCAGGTGGAACTACTAAAGTTTTTTCTCCTCCAGTATATAGGCTTGCATAAGCTAGTGTCCCGTCTGGTATGTCTGTTGTTTTTATTTCGACCGTCCAATGCCAATTCCCTGTTGATGCATCCTCAACTTCTTTTACAATAGATAGGCTTACTGTTGGGTCTGCTGCAGATACTTTTGTTGCAAAAGGCAAAATAAAACTAAATAAAAAGAAGGAAAGAAAAAATAATGAGATTATTTTTTTAATAATATTGTGTTTTTTATTAGAAATTGACATCTAGGTCTTTTGTTAAATTTAGGAATAATGTACTTGTGTTTTCTATGGAAATTGAAATTTTTGATTGACCAGATTGTCCTTCATTTGGTTTTACACTTAATTCATTGATTGTGTCAGGAGTTGGTATGTCCCCTCCTCCGATACTCCATTTCCAATTTAAGCTAGAAGAATTCAAATCATTAGGATAAATAAAATATGGTTCTGCTACTATAGTTTCCCCGTCTTTGCTTACTGTATGACCATCAGCAAGTGTGGTGTTGTATGGTGTACCAAAAGCTGGATCTTTTTTATAAAATAGTATTTTTGGATTTTCATATGTTATATTTGTACTTCCTTGTCCAATAGTGTTGTCATTTAAATCAGAGATTTTAACACTTACTGTGTTGTTTTTTTCTAAAAAACTATTTTTAAACAAAAATGAATTTTTTCCATAACCAGATGAATCTTGCATATTATCTCCATCTTGATTCCAATCATAAGAAAGACCACCAAGAATGTCTCCATTTGGTATTGCTACTACTTTTATTTGGCTTTCTCGTGTTGGTAATGCTTTTCCTTTATAAAAAGGTG
>CAYSZI010000136.1:0-1556 GCA_964435545.1 uncultured Candidatus Saccharibacteria bacterium
ATTTATGGAAAGGAAACTAAAGAACCTAAACAAAAGAAAACAGAACTATCTGAAAAAGATTTATTGCATAGGTCTTTGTATGCACCAAAAAGTTATAAGCAGCTAGTAAATGATTTGCAGGAATTAACCGGGAAAGGTATTTCAGCCAGTAAAGCAATAGTTAAAGAATGGATTGAAAAAAACTGGATTTACAAGGAATCAGAATTATACAAAATTAAAAACTAAACAAATGACACATGGCAGTTTATTTTCTGGTATAGGTGGTTTTGATTTAGCAGCAGAATGGATGGGATGGGAAAATATTTTCCATTGTGAATGGAATCCATTCGGTCAAAAAGTATTAAAACATCATTTTCCAAAATCAATTTCATATAATGATATTACAAAAACAGATTTCACTATTCACAGAGGAAAAATTAACATCCTTACAGGTGGATTCCCTTGTCAACCATACTCATCCGCAGGAAAAAGAAAAGGTAAAGAAGATGAACGCCATTTGTGGCCCGAAATGCTTAGAGCAATTAGAGAAATTCAACCACGTTTCGTTGTGGGTGAAAACGTTCTCGGCCTTGTTAATTGGTCAAATGGACTGGTATTCCACGAAGTGCAAACTGACTTGGAAGCTGCGGGGTACGAGGTTTGGCCGTATGTACTTCCAGCTTGCGCCGTCAACGCTCCACATAGAAGAGATAGGATATGGTTTGTTGCCTACTCCAAAAACTATGGATGCGACAAACGAAGGGAGAGAATTAACAAACGGGAAAAATATAAGTTTTGTTACCGGGTTGAAATTCGGAATATCATTACCTCAAATGGCGAAAAATCAAATGTTACCAACACCAACGGCAATGGATTCATCTGCAGCAACAGCAAATATGAAATCAACGCAAGTAAAAATAGGATCAATGCACTCAATGACATTATCCAGAATGATATTAAATACACCTCGAACATCGGATATGAAAATGCACTGGAAAACAGAGAATTGGAAAGGAAGCGATTTGGGCAGTCAAATAAACGAAATTTTTGGGACTCGTTCCCATCTGAATCCCCTATTTGTAGAAGAGATGATGGGTTTTCCGAAGAATTGGACGGCATTACCTTTTCAAAATGGCGAAAAGAATCATTAAAAGCTTATGGTAATGCAATTGTTCCACAAGTTGCCTATCAAATATTTAAAGCAATAGAACAAATTAATCAATAATGTATATAAAAAAAGCAGTAATTTCTTACTGCTCCTTTCTAATAAACCCCTTTATTAAGAGAAGGTTCTTCTTTCATTTCAAAGATATAAAAATATTATGAATTACTACACTTGTATTTTATTTTTTTCAGAAGAAATAAATCGTCGGCCAACAAAATACCATAACATTAGGCACCTGGACAATTTTAAAGCATTTGCAGTCAGTAAAGGTGCAAAAGTGATAAATGTATACAATAAAAAAACTAAAGCTTTTGTTGAGCAGATAAAGATTGATTAAACACATTACACCAAAAACACAAAGACCAGCTTAATTGCTGGTTTTTTTATGTCTATACTCAAAGGTTATTTTTAA
>CAYSZI010000137.1:0-1551 GCA_964435545.1 uncultured Candidatus Saccharibacteria bacterium
CAGTTACAGCTGTTAAAATTGTTGTTTTTTTTAGCATGATATTTTTTTAATGGTCTCCTGTATGTAAAAATAAAATTAGACCTTTTATTTTATCTCTCTTGTTTCTTTATGTTAAAACACTACTGTCTCGTTAAAAGAGACTGAGTGACAGTTGTTTATATCCTAGCTCTTTGACATTTTTGTAATCTATATTTGTAAGTAGCTCCTTTACAGGCGTTTTGTCGAGTAGAGATATGCCTAGAATTTGTAAAATTTCGTAAATTGGTCTGTCAATTCTTAGCTCTTTTCCAACGATTGTCACTAAACAATAGGCAATAATTGCGCAATAAAGTTGAGTTTTTACAGCATTTGGAGTGTGACCCCAAAAGGTTTTCACCTTTAAATGCTGTTTTATCCACTTGAAGAAAAGTTCCACTTGCCAACGATTTTTATAAAGAACTGCGATTTCGGTTGCCGTTAGTTCAAAATTGTTTGTCAAGAAAACAAATTCAACTTCTGTTTCACTATCGTAATACTTGATGCGACGGATCTTCTCTGGATATCGGCTGCGTGACCTGGATGCTGCAAAAACTCCAATCTGATCGTATTTGACACCAGACTGCTTATCCACTTTTTGGGAATACCGTCTGTCGAAGTTGAGGTTATCCCTTGCTCGAAGAACGAAATAGGCTTCCAGTTTATTAATTCTGTAAAGTCGTTCAAAATCATTGTATCCTCGGTCAAATATGTAGTAACTACCTCTTTCGTATGGAATTTGATCCATTGCCTTGACATCATTGACACTTGCTGGTGTAATGTAAATAAAGCTGGGTATCTGGGTTTTAACATCATAAAGCGTATGCATCTTGATGCCCCCTTTTGCCTTTCGGAACTCAGCCCACCAGAATACACTCAAACAGAGATCAATGGTTGTAGAATCAAAAGCATAAACATTGCCATCAACGTTTACTTCAAAGTCACTGCAAACACACACTTTTCGAGCATAATCGATCAGATGACAAGCAAATTCTTCGTAAAGTTTATAATTTCTACGAATATTAGCCCTGGCAAGTGTTGGGCGGGTAACGTTTAAGCCAAATCCCAAATGATATGATTTAGCCTTATGAGCATCAAGGGCAACAATCAAATCCCGCAAACTATCACGAGCAGTAAGTTGTCCGAAAACCATGCAAAGCATCTGATGCCAACAGGTAAAAGTACGAACGTGCTTATTGCCATCATATTTTTCAACAAGGCGGTCGAACACCCGACGAGGCAAAAACTCAGTAATCTGAGCGAAAACGTATTTCCCTTGGTTCATTTTCTGAAGAATTTGAATCCAAAGAAAATCAATTGAAATCGTCACGCTACAAAAACCGGTGCAAATAATTGATTATCAAAAATTTCAAAGAACATTTTTTTATTTTAACGAGACACTAGTGTTTTTATCTAATTACAATTAACTTTACCAGAATTTAAAACAGCTATTATGAACCTCTAATAAAAAAAATGATTCTTGCATAAAATGCTAATAATTAATATTATTCTCAAAAAAATTTTAAATTATATTGC
>CAYSZI010000138.1:0-1525 GCA_964435545.1 uncultured Candidatus Saccharibacteria bacterium
ATGCAAATTTAATTATTTTAGAAAAAATCAACAAAGAAGAATTTTTACCAAATAAAAAAGAAAAAATCCTAGCAACAATTCATCCTGGTTATTACAACAAAAAAAGAAAATTATTTACATATGAAACACATAAAAAATCCACTGCTTATATAGCAAAAAACCAGGGACAATATTATTTCGCTGGGGGTTTAAATGGAGGAGAAACAGAAGGTTTTATTGAAGCAATGAAGGCAATGAGGAACAATATCGATATTGATACAAAAAATAACATTATCGCTAAGTGGCACGACGAATCACACTGGAATAAGTATTTAATAAACAAAGAGAACGTAAAAATATTAACACCCGAATACCTATATCCAGAACCAAACATGGGTTCATGTATATTACCAAAATCAATGATACCCAAGATATTAATAAGACACAAAAGTAAATATGGAGGCCACGTATTTTTAAGAAATGAAAAAACAAGCAAATTAAGTATTATTTCAAGAAAGATAAAAAATTACCTAAGTAAAAAAATAAAACTCTTAATCTATAGATAATATATGCATAAAAATAATTTGAATAATTGTTTTTATATTTTTTTGCCAAAAAATAACTCTTGTTATATTGTTCAAACTTGTTTTTCGAACTAACACTTCCATCTCTTTTAGTAAACTCAACTGAATATGTTTGTATATTTGCAAATTTTCCAACAGTACCCATTTTAAGCCAAAGATCATAATCCTCGACATGTCTTGTATCACTAGACTCGTCATATCCGTTAAATTTTAAAGCCGTTTTCTTGCAAAACATTACACTAGAATGAACGAAACAATTTTTTATTAATATTTTTTTGCGTATTTCATTATCAAGTTCTGGCATAAAATATCTTTTTATCTCTTTTTTATTTTCGTTTAAAACGACAACCCCAGTACCGACCAAAACGTGCTCTCTATTTAATTCCAAAAAATTAATCTGACTTTCAAGTTTACCCTCATCAGACCAGACATCATCGTCGTCAATACGGGCAATGTATTCTCCTTTTGCGATTTTTAAACCTAAATTAAGGGTTTTTTGTATGCCGAGATTATTTTTATTTTGAAAAAAAAGAATTCTAGTATCTTTTTTTGTATATTCTTTTACAATACCCCCAGTATTATCTGTCGATCCATCATCTACAATAATAAGCTCCCAGTTTTTATAGGTTTGCAAAAGGATGCTATTTATCGCACCAGATATAAACTTTGAACCATTATGAGTTGGTAAAATAATAGAAATAATTTTCATATATCTTGTCGTATTATATAAATAGTTTAAACTTTATAATTCAAAAAATGATAGATCTTAACTATAACATCATTATCAATTTTTTCATCAAATTTTCTTGAGAAAATATTATTCTTATTTTCAAAAATTTTAGTGATTCGTAAATACAATCCGATCTTTTATCGAAGTGAATAAAAAAACACAATCTCCCGTTTGCGATAAAAACCTCGCAAGATTTATAACTTGATTTGGATTTTTGTGTACAGAAATAAGA